>NZ_JBDQQS010000050.1:0-2072 GCF_039888615.1 Hoeflea sp. CAU 1731
CGACTGCTTGCCAGGGCAGCACTCTCGCGGATAGTGAGACGTTCGCGTTCTTCGGTCACTGATGTATCTCCCTTTGTGGGACCTGTGTTAAGGAGATCGGATGCGGCGGTGAAGAGGAGAGGCAGTTCGCAGCGCTGCGGCGGTTTGCCGCCCTTTCAATGAGGCACGTAAACGCGACATTAATCATGATTGGCGAGTGTCTGGCTGTTTCATCAGCTTGGAATGCTTCTTTGGGGTCAGGTTCTAGACTGTGGTTCGATTGATCATTGCATTCGCGCTGGTTTCGCTCATTGGCCTGGCCACGTCCGCGTGCGTTTCAACGGTGCTCGACGTGGAAGGGAGGTCAATTCAGCCGGTCCCAGCTGCGCTTGTCACGGAAATGAACCGCAAATCAATGTCGCGGTCAGCACCAATCCTGGTTCGGATCTTCAAGCAGGAGAGCGAGCTGGAGATCTGGAAGCGCGACAAAAGCGGCAAGTTCGCGCTTCTCAAGACCTATCCTATGTGCCGCTGGTCGGGAAAGCTTGGGCCGAAAACGCGCGAAGGCGACCGTCAGGCACCCGAAGGCTTCTATCATGTCAGCGCCGGCATGCTTAACCCGAACTCGCAATACTACCTTTCCTTCAATCTCGGATATCCGAACAGGCTCGAATCCGCACTCGGCTATACCGGGGAGGCGCTGATGGTACACGGTGCATGCTCGTCGTCCGGCTGCTTCGCAATGACGGACGAGGGCGTGGCCGAGATCTATGCGGTAGCGCGCGAAGCGCTGAAGGGCGGCCAGACGGCGTTTCAGGTTCAGGCTTTTCCATTCCGCATGACACCTGAAAACATGGCGAGGAACCGAAACGATCCGAGTTTCGAGTACTGGATGAACCTCAAGAAGGGTCACGACATTTTCGAAGTCACACGCCAGCAGCCTCGCGTCTCCCACTGCGGAGGCAGCTACGCGTTCAACACCGAGTTTGAAGGCGGCGAACCGAGCGATCCCCTCGCAGCATGTCCACCGGCCATCTCCATGCAAAATCCTGTCGTCGCAGCGCGCTCGCAGTCGGATCTGCGGGAAATGAACAGGATCGTTGAGGAAGGTTCGGCTGTGCGGGCGCACGCCTATTCGGACGGGGGAATGCACTCGAAATTCCGCGAGTTGCTGGGGCGCCTTGGTGACAAGGCACTTGCCGAGCGAATTTCCGTGGACGCGGTGCCGATCAGCCGTCCCGATGACGCTCTTGCCGATCCTCACACCCCGAACGAATAGACGTTCCCCTGTTCAAATCAGTAGCCTGGAAACCGGTACGATGACAGCCAACAGAACGGGCTGGTGCACGAGATAGATCACCAGACTTCTGCGCCCGCACCATGCTAGGAATCGTGCCGCCTGACCCTGCGGCGCGGATCTCGACAGATATCCTTCCAGATCAAAGGCCAGCAGCCATTTCGTCGCTGCCATGCCAAAAAGCGTGAGGCCGACCCATGGGAATATCGGCACGAAATCATTGCTCGGCGGGGGCTGGGTAAAAAAGCCGATCCAAGCCGTCAGTCTGGTGTCGAAAGCCGTCGACTCGTAGAAAAACGGAAGCGCAAAAATTGCAGTCCCGGCTGCCAAACATAGTGACGCGGAAGCGCGAATGAACAGGACCCCTATCAGCGTCGCTGCTGCGATTGCATGAAGGATACCGAAATAGACGAAGCTGGCCGGGAATACGAGGTATGTCACTACGGTGATGGCCGCCGCTGCGAGGGCGATGATACTCAGACGACGCAAGAATGGCGACCATCTGATTTGCGTTCGATGTGCAAGAACGAGGCTAACGCCGACGAGGATCATGAAGGTGCCGGCCAGACTGCGACCGAACATCAGCCAAGCGGGATGCTGCGCGACCCCTGAGATAATGCCGGTGAACTCAAAATCCCAGACGAGATGGAACAGGACCACGCCCGTAATCGCGAGGCCCCGAACGATGTCGACAACAATGAGGCGTTGCGTCCCAGCCAAGGAGCGGTCTCCTGTCCGTTATTCAGGTTTGTGTAAAAGCTCATCCTACTGGAGGTTCAACCCATATTTCCCGCTC
>NZ_JBDQQS010000051.1:0-1985 GCF_039888615.1 Hoeflea sp. CAU 1731
GTAAGCGGTGTTTTGACCCCACCTTTCCGGTAGGTTTGTGATCTGCGAGTCCGTTCGAGATGTATTTTCTCACGGAGTAGCTCCATGGATGATCACAGTGAGTTTCTCACAAGTTCGGATCTTATCCTCAGCCCCAAGGGGCATCGGCGTTGGCCCGATGATGTGAAGGCGCGCATTGTGGCGGAGACGCTGGAAGATGGCGTGCGGGTCCGGGAGGTTGCGGATCGCTATGGTCTTCGCCCGAACCATTTGTCTGCCTGGCGGCGCTTGGCACGGGATGGGAAGCTGGTTTTACCTGCGTCTCCAGTCGATGCTGGGTCGGCACCTGGGCCTGTGTTTGCGCCGATGATCGTCGAGCCGGTGACAGAGCCTGCGGAGCGCCCCAGACCGAACGCGATACTCGAGATCGTGCATGGGGATGTTGTGGTGCGTTTGGGCACTGACACCCCAGCCACCCGGATCGCCGAAATTGCTAGGGCACTGGCGACGTGATTCCGCTATCCCACAAGGTCCGGATTTTTGTTGCCAGTGATCCGGTGGATTTCCGTAAAGGCCATGACGGCCTCGCGGCGCTGGTGCAAAGCCACTTGCGCCAGAAACCCTTTGATGGGTCCGTCTATGTGTTCCGGGCCAAACGGGCAGACAGGTTGAAGCTGATCTATTGGGACGGCAGTGGCTTGGTGATGGCCTATAAACGGCTCGAAGATAACAGCTTCAAATGGCCTGCAATCAAGAACGGGGTGATGCGCCTGGAGCCGGCTCAGTTTGAGGCGCTGTTTGCGGGTCTCGATTGGCGGCGCGTGCAGCCTCTTGAGGTGGCAGTCCCATCTGCGGCGGAATGACTCACGAGCCTCTTTAAGCGGGTCGATACCTTCTTGCTTTGCTATAGAAACGGGCATGACCGCGTCTGATGATTTGCCCGATGACATTGCTGAACTGAAGGCGATCATCCGTGCGCAACGGGACCAGAATGCCCGGCTCGAAGCATTGCTGGCTTCCTTCAAGAAAGCACTCTTCGGGGCCAAGTCGGAGAAGATCGACCCCGGTCAATACGAGCTGGAATTGGAGGACATCGAGACGGCGATCGCCCAGGTCGAGGCCGAGGTAGAAGCCGATGAACGCACAGCGCCCGTGCGCACGCCTAATCAACCGCGTCAAACGAACCGGGGATCGCTGCCGAAGCATCTGGAGCGCGTGGAAGTGGTTATTGAACCTGAGCTTGCCTGCACCTGCGGTGCCGAGCGTCATGTCATTGGCGAGGATGTCAGCGAAAGGCTGGACATCATCCCCGCCCAGTTCCGGGTGATCGTGACCCGTCGCCCCAAATACGCCTGTCGGTCCTGTGACGGCGGGGTCACTCAGGCTCCGGCGGCGGCTCACATTATCGCAGGCGGCCTCCCGACCGAAGCCACTTTGGCCCATGTGATCGTTTCCAAATACGCCGACCACTTGCCCCTTTATCGTCAGGCGCAAATCTACAGCCGCCAGGGGATAGACCTGGATCGCTCGACCTTGGCCGCCTGGGTCGGCAAGTCCGCGTTTGAATTGACCCCAGTCTATGATGCCCTGATGGCTGATCTGAAACGCTCGACCAAGCTCTTCATGGACGAAACACCCGCGCCGGTTCTGGCGCCGGGGCGCAAGAGGACCAAGACCGGATACTTCTGGGCCCTTGCCCGCGATGACAGGCCCTGGGGCGGCGATGATCCTCCGGGCGTGGCATTTACTTATGCGCCGGGACGATCCGGCCAGCATGCCGACACTATTTTGAAGGGCTTCAGCGGAGTGCTGCAAGTGGATGGTTATGCTGGATACAACCGCCTGCTCAAACGCCCGGCGCAGGATGTGAGCCTGGCCTATTGCTGGGCTCATGCAAGACGCAAACTACACGACCTCACCCAATCCGGCGCGGCCCCGGTTGCGCAAGAAGGCTTGGCGCAAATCCAAGAACTCTATCGCATCGAAAAAGATCTGCGCGGTCAGAC
>NZ_JBDQQS010000052.1:0-1354 GCF_039888615.1 Hoeflea sp. CAU 1731
GATAACGTACAGAATCTTTCGCAAATTTGAGAATGAGGCTGGTGGCCTCTGAACTGTCTTAAGCTGGTTTTGCGAAGAATCAGCCACCGACAGGAGAAGCCACCATGGCACAGGATAACACGACGACCTTGGGCAATGTCATTCACATTGATGACGAGCGCATTCAGGACCATCTTGGCAGGATAGTGCGTGGTTCTGTCGAGGAGACATTGAACGCACTGCTTGACGCAGAAGCGGATCGGCTGGTTGGCGCCGATCGCTATGAACGCAGCCAAAGCCGGCAGGATTATCGATCCGGTCACTACGAGCGCAAGCTGGATACCACGGCAGGGCGGGTGAAGCTGAAGGTCCCCAAGCTGCGCAACGTTCCATTCGAAACGGCCATCATAGAGCGTTACCGACGCCGGGAGAGTTCGGTCGAGGAAGCATTGATGGAGATGTATCTGGCCGGCGTTTCTGTGCGGCGCGTGGAAGATATTACCGAAGCATTGTGGGGTACGCGGGTATCACCGGGAACGGTGTCCAATCTGAACAAGAAGATCTACGCCCAGATCGAAGCGTGGCGAAACGAACCGATCGAGGGCCGGCATCCTTACGTCTATCTCGACGGGATCGTGATGAAGCGAAGTTGGGCCGGCGAGGTGCGCAATGTCTCGCTGCTAGTGGCGATTGGCGTCAACGGCGATGGCTATCGCGACATTCTGGGCATTTGTGAAGGCCACAAGGAAGACAAGGCCGGCTGGACGGGGTTCCTGAAGCATTTGAAGCAGCGTGGCCTGAAGAACATCCAGCTCATCATCTCTGACGCCTGCATGGGCCTGGTTGAGGCTGCGGGCGAACTTTATCCGGACGCCCGCTGGCAGCGCTGCACTGTGCATTGGTACCGCAATGCCTTCTCGCATGTGCCGAACACAAAAATACGAGAGGTCGCGCTCATGCTGAAAGCCATCCATGCCCAGGAGAACCGCGAGGCAGCCATGAAGAAAGCACGGGACGTTCAAGACAGCCTGCGCGCCATGAAGCTCGGCAAGGTCGCCGACTGGGTCGCGGAAACGGTCGAGGAGACGCTGAGCTACTATGCATTTCCAAACGAGCACTGGCGGCGCATTCGCACCAACAATCCACTCGAACGTATCATGCGTGAGATCCGGAGACGAACGCGCGTTGTCGGAGCCTTTCCGGATGGCCAATCCTGCCTCAATCTGGCGGCCGCCCGGCTCAGACACATCGCCGGGACCAAATGGTCGACCAGACGCTATCTGGACACGACACTATTGGAAAAACAAAGATTGACCGCTTGAGAGGTTCAGATCACCAGCCAAATCCAAAAGTGCGAAAGATATTTGACACTACC
>NZ_JBDQQS010000053.1:0-1160 GCF_039888615.1 Hoeflea sp. CAU 1731
CGTGTTATCCTGTGCCATGGTGGCTTCTCCTGTCGGTGGCTGATTCTTCGCAAAACCAGCTTAAGACAGTTCAGAGGCCACCAGCCTCATTCTCAAATTTGCGAAAGATTCTGTACGTTATCCGAAATGGCGATGCAGAACGAACTGCTGAAGGATGCGCTTGGAAAAAAGTAGCGCGGCCATCTCGAAGACGGGAGATGGCCGGAGAAGCGGTCCGGCTTCGAGGTGTGAGTATCGCCCTGGCCTGCCGGACATTCTCGATCAGCGAGAGCTGTTTCCGCTACGAACGCAAACTGAGCGACGAGAACGCAGAGATCGTTGACTGGCTGGTGCGGTTGACCACGGCCCACCGGAGCTGGGGCTTCGGCCTTTGCTTTCTCTACCTGCGCAACGTCAAAGGCTTTGGCTGGAACCACAAGCGCGTCAGGCGGATCTATCGCGAACTTGAGCTCAATCTGCGCATCAAACCGAAGAAAAGGCTGGTTCGACAAAAGCCGGAACCACTGGCCGTTCCCGATGCGCCGAATGTAACCTGGTCGATGGACTTCATGTCCGACCAACTCGAGGACGGTCGCAGCTTCAGAACGCTGAATGTTCTTGATGACTTCAACCGTGAAGGGCTTGGCATCGAGGTCGACATCTCTTTGCCGGCCTTGCGCGTGATACGAACGCTGGAGCGGATCATCGAATGGCGCGGACGACCGTTGAACATTCGAGTCGATAACGGTCCGGAAAACGTCAGTGCAGCGCTACAGCTATGGGCGTCAAAACGCGGCATCGGCCTCACATACATCCAGCCAGGCAAACCACAACAGAACGCCTATGTTGAACGCTACAATCGCACAGTCCGACATGAATGGCTCGGACAGTACATCTTCCAGACAATCGAGGAGGCGCAAGACTACGCCACATGTTGGCTATGGACTTACAACAATGAACGGCCCAACATGGCCATCGGCGGCATTACGCCGGCAATGAAACTGAAACAGGCTGCGTGAAGTCCAGTTTTAAATCCCCTGAAAAAGGGGATGATTACCGTCTGACCGCGCAGATCTTTTTCGATGCGATAGAGTTCTTGGATTTGCGCCAAGCCTTCTTGCGCAACCGGGGCCGCGCCGGATTGGGTGAGGTCGTGTAGTTTGCGTCTTGCATGAGCCCAG
>NZ_JBDQQS010000006.1:0-297827 GCF_039888615.1 Hoeflea sp. CAU 1731
TTCCACCTCGCCGCAACAGCCCAAAATCTTCGCAAGCTCGCAAAGCTGATCCCGCAGCCAGCGTGACAACCGAACCCGATGCTGTTCGGCAAGCCACCAGAAGCTAAATCAACTAAGCCTTTTCCATCAAAATCGGCCGGAAGAGGCGATACACCTCTCGAAGATGCCAAACTGAGCAATAATGCTGAAAGCCTGATCAAGCAGCTTCAGACAAAGTAATCTGGCGTTTTCCGATTTGTTGTGGCGTCACCCAGAAAGACAGACTCGGTGGATTCCTGTCATGCACAAGACAGGAATCCACGAGAATGAGCGTTTTCAATCCCTTCGTTTTTTTGCGCGCCGCAACAGTTCTTCCATCAGAGCGCCTGTCTCAATTGCAGAAAGAGTCTCCTGATCACCGCCTGGTGGCGAGGAAAATTTCGTACCGAACTCTGTGAGAATACGACGTCTCTTTTCCAGGTCCATGGTGGAGTAACCCTCCGTCGTTTTGACGTTCCCGTGGCCGAGGTTGAGGCTCAAGGCCTTGGTCACTGCCATGCTGGACTGTTCGTCATACGCCAGTTTTCCGTGGACATGCCGGAACACATGTGGCGTATACGGCGGCAATCCCACGCGCTCAAAGCACTTGGGTACGAGTCTGGTAACGATCTGGGCATCGGCAAGAAACTCTTTCAAGACCTCGCGTTCTCCGAACGCGGCACCCTCGCCAGCCACGAAATGTGTTCGCGGAAACAGGGGGTCCCGGTTACTGAAGCCCAGATCGCGAAGCTCCTGCACATAGTCACTCAGGTATCCGATCCATTTCGAGTTAAGCGGCAGGATGATACTGGTGATGGACTTCGAGAACTTGGTGTCGACTTCTGCTCCCGGCTGGTAAACCGACGATTCTTCCAGATCGACATGCTCAAGCCTCAATGTCGCGAGGGCACCGACCCTGATGGCCGTGAGCGCCAGCAGTGCCATCATGGCCCGGTTTCGCCGTTCCGTCAGGGACGAGTGAGGCATGGCCGCAAGGGCGCGATCGATTTCCTCAAGGGCCGGTGTCTTGATGAACCGTTCCACC
Source organism: Hoeflea sp. CAU 1731 (assembly GCF_039888615.1). Classification (NCBI taxonomy): domain Bacteria; kingdom Pseudomonadati; phylum Pseudomonadota; class Alphaproteobacteria; order Hyphomicrobiales; family Rhizobiaceae; genus Hoeflea; species Hoeflea sp. CAU 1731. The sequence goes on from NZ_JBDQQS010000006.1 coordinate 1,064, forward strand.
GGCCTGGCCATGCGACACTGCTTTTCCGTCAGATTGAAGTAGGTGGTGTCCTTCCGGCAGACCAACTTCGCATACTCGTCATGATCCGAGAGCCATTCATTCAATCGTCGAACGATCGAGAGATTGGCCTTGATTACGGGCAAGGAAAGTCCGGATCCGAGAAGATATCGTTTGTAGGCAATGGCGATGTCTTTGGTCAAACATCCAAGATTTCGAAACTTCGTGAAGTTCTCGAACAGCAGGATTGCAATTTCGTATTTGCGGATTGAACGTTCAGATTGTCGATGTGCCTCAACCAGATCTTCGAAGAAATCCCGTTTCAACCTTTCATTGAAGGGATTACGCGGAAGGATTGGCTTCCTGACGATGCGCTTTCCGGGCTGGTTTTCTAGCCGGTTTGCAGACTCCTGTGGCGCATCCGATTCGTCGTCATTACTGCTCGAACTACAAGATTCAATGAATCCATGTTTCTTGGACAGGAAGGCGTCCAAACGCTTCGAGAAGTTTCCAGCGTCCTCAGCCGGCAGGGTACGGTTGACAGCCGTTCCGCAGACCGCGCAGCGCGCCTTTGCGTTGAATGTGCCTTCTTTACGGCTTTCAACCAGGAGTGATGCCAGTTCGGGCAACTGCGGTTTCTGGCATCCGCAGCAATAGAACTCGAACGGGCCGCATTTTTGTCTTCTTCCTTCCCACTTTTCGCGAAGGATTTTTTTAAGTTCGTGGCCAAGAATCATGGGTGGCTCCTTGTCGTCCATCAGTGGAAGGCCGGCCGCGATCCACTCTCGGATCGTGTCTTCGGTTCGGTCGAGAGCCTGCGCCGCTTCCGGGATCGTGTAGCTCTTCGTCACTCTGATGCGCCGGTAGTCAAACCGGCGCTTGTTTTTCCTGGTCATCAAAGGACCCTCATTTCTGGATTTCATTTGTATTCGGATGTCGATTGAAAACGATTGGCCGCTAGCCACTCGTCGAGGTCCGGATCCGTGTAGCCGACCCGGCGGCCGAGTTTCACGAAGGGCGGTCCCCGCCCGTAGACACGCATCTTGGCCAATGTGCTCACGCTCAGACCGAGATAATCGGCGGCCTGTCTTGGGCTTCTGATCGAGAGACTGGGTACGTTGCTGGGCCGCTGAGTATTCACTGATACATTCCCTTTCTTTCACCGGACGATTCCGGCAACGGGGGGAATGGTGAGGAATCAACTTGCGAAAGTCGCGGTGAGTATTGGGGTAAAGTTCTGACCTGAAAAAACAGTTGAAAAATATAATTAAAATCAGAGCTTTGTTTGAAAGGCGCGTATGTTCAGCCGTATTGTTTCGAGTGAAGTCCCCTTGATTATTGCCCCCAGAAATTCGATTCGATGCAGGTCGTATTCATCTGCCAGATTGGAGAGCTCGCTGGGGCTGATGGACATAGTATAGCCTTCCGTGTTCTGGTCGCTGTCGTATTTTCCGGCCAGCCGGCAGTAGGTCAGATCTTCGGAGATCTCTGTGTCTTTGCGTAGCTTCTTCTCCCAAGTTTTGAGAGTTTCATCGCTTTTCAGATGCAGCGCATCCGCCACCTCCTCTAGCGCTTCGTATTTTTTCATCCCATTGCCGACCCGGAAAACAACCTGGCGTACTGCCTGGAGTTTCCATTCCTTGAGTGAATACGGCTGTCCCCAGCGACCTTTCCTCTCGGGTTGAAAGATCGGATCAATCTCGCCGTCTTCGAATTTTCTGAGTGCTTGCTGCAATTCATGGCGCCAGAAATTTCTGCTGCCCTGACGCTGACCTAGCATGCTGTTTACCAGAGCACGAAAAGCAACAGTGCTGACGAGATCCGGCTTCTCGACGACGCCTTTCCGTGTCTTCTTAACATGACGTGCTGTATAGGCGTTCAGCGCCTGCTGGTATGAATCGAGCAATTCCAATCCCTTGTCCGCCTTCAATTCTGGGTCATCGCCCGACGAGAACCGGTGTGTGTCCCCGGAATGATACAGTTCAGGTTCCCACTGAAATAGATTGCCGATGTGTTCCAGCGCATGTGAATCCGGTCCGAATTTGATCTTCATCCTCTTTTCGAGAAATTTTGCCAGTTCAGGCATCGTGAAGACCATTGAGTGACCAGTGAGGTGAGCCTCGGCCCAGCCGGTTAACTGATCGGCTAGGGTCCACAGTAGATCAATGGCTTCTCCCGCTTTCTCCAGCTTGCCAGCTTCGGTCTCCGAACCACCATCCGGCCTCGAAGTTTCAAGGAGCTCGATTAATCGTTCGATGATTGGTCGTACATTTTCGCTGAGTTGTTCGTGTGGCATTTTTGTGCACCTATTTTGGAAATTGCCAGACGAGAGTTCTTTGACAACGCTGAAATATTGTTGTCGGTATCCGCAATCAAACACCAGCTTCCATGTTGAGGCATATAGGTGTTGTTCTTCGCGAGTAAGGGTCAATCGTTGGGAGACTGTGGCTGGTCCACGTGTGCCAAGATTGACCTCAAAGTGAGATAGCTTATTCAAGGTAAATCGAGAGATAGAGCATCATTGAGCGAGTATAATTCAATCTTCTAGGAGGGTAAAAACCGGGTCTGAAGTAACTATTTTGAATCTCTGTTTGGCCCGTTTGCTGCCAGCGACGTTATGCTCCGGTTCCGTTCTCTTGTGGACAATGCGTCTCGTGTTCGTGAACACCGGCCAAGATAGCAACTGATGCACTGTTTCATACGGCGGCGTCTCTTTTGGTGCATGCTCGCGCAATTTCGCCTGTTTGCCGGTGGAGCTGTCCCATAAACAGAGGATGCCAGAGCTAAAAGTGAGCAGCAGGTAGGCCGCAATTTCTCCGAACCTCTGTTGCTTACACCGTGGAAAAAAGGCCAAACGCGACTGAAACAGATTGGAAAGGACTGCCTCAAGGCAATCCGATGTTGCCGGCCCCGAGAATTCTCTTGAAGTTTCACTGAATGCACCGTCGGCGGGAGTATAGATTTCGGTGGCACATCACCGTCGAGACGAACAAATTCTGCATTCATGGTTAGCGGCAGAACAAACTCTCGGTTTCCTGAGGGAGCTGGAGACGAGGTAAAGACCGCTGATTTCCGCTGAAAGCGGGGGATCTCGGAAACGTCCTTCTCTACAAGGTCAGTCTGTCGGCAGTGACAGATTGTTGTAATAAAACGATCAATCAGATTTTCAAGAACCGGCGCGCGTTTTCCCCCATCCACAGTTTGCGGATGTCCTCACTCATGGTGAGTTCCGAGAACTCGTCAATTGAGCGCTCAATCGGCATCATCGGATAAGAAGTGCCGACCATGATCTGTTGTTTCAGAACACTCCTGCCGTATCGCAGAATAGACTCGTATCCGTTGTCTGGGACTTTCAGGTATTTGGGCCGAAGAGCAACGATTCCAATCATGACGTTCTTGTGTCGCCAAGCGACAGCCAGCAGTTCCTGCACCCAGGGCCAGCCGACGGGTGAGGCGCAGACCTTCAGTTCGGGGAAATCCACCATCACTTCGTCCAGGAGTGCGGGCCGACCGTATTCCATAAGCGATTTGATTGAAAAATTGGTGCCGGTATGAATGTTGACCGGGATATCGAGCTCGATGCACTTCGCATAAAGAGGGTACATCTTCTTGTCATTGATAGGGAGCCGATGTTCGAAACACTGCAGGTTCAGGCCGATAAGCCCCAGTTCCTTGACTGCATGCTCCAGCTCCCTGAGGGCTGACATTCCCTTGTGTGGGTCCACTCCTGCGAATCCGACAAACCTCGGCCCATGTTGCTGACAGAACGCAGCGACTACCTCATTACTGAGCTTGAAGCCGAATGTCGTTTCGACGTCCCGCGCCTTGATGACGACGCGGTCGATCCCCAGCCGGTCATATGCCGCGAGATAATCGGCCAGGGCATCGTCTCCCTTTTCGCTGGAAACTTGCTTCTCGCTTGCGGAATAGACGCGGCGATAATTGTCGAGATGGCCCAAATTCGGGTTCATCTCGGGTATCGGCGGGCGGCTGGAATAGTCGATCCTCATTGCTCGTTCTCCAATTGTCCCCAGCCGCCACCGCCGCAGGTTTCAATGCCGTATACGTCGCCCGGGATCGCTTCGCGGGTATTGTGTGCGCCGAGATTGACGGTCGATCCCTCGCGTTCCAGCGTGACCGAGGCGGCACGACCGGGGCCGCCACCGTTCATTCCTTGTGGGGGATATGTGCAACGATCTCCGGTAGAGGAAAAGCTGACGCCTTCTCCCGTGACCTCGAAGACCTTCCTGATTCCCATCCCGCCCCGATACAGTCCTTCACCTCCGGAATCCGTTATGAGTTCGTAGGATCGAATTCGCAGAAAGTCGGTTTCGTTCTCGGTGACTTCCACCGGCGTGTTGCCAGTGTTGGAAAGCGGCTGAGCGATCCCGTCGCATCCGTTTCCTTTGACGGAAGCACCGAGACCTCCGCCGATCACTTCCTGAAAAACGTGTCGCTTTCCGCGATGGTTCTGGGTGAATACAACGGAAGTCGTCGCATCATGACCGGCTGCAGCGACCCGGTCGGGGACCACCTCGGCCAGAGCTTTCCGACTGGCGCTGTAGATGCGGTAAGACGTCGTCATGCGGTTGCGAACGGCAATGGGGTATTCGGGATCGCAGACCGAGCCTCGCCGGGTCGTGACCTCTATCGGCCGGTAGCTTCCGTCATTGACCATCGCCTCGACGTCTACCAGGGAAACGAAGAGCGTATAGACCGCCGAGTGAGTTGAAGCAATGGGCGAGTTTATCGGTCCGGCGATCTGGTCGCTGCTGCCGCTGAGATCGATCTCTGCCGCGTCGCCGGCGATAGTGATCCTGACATGGATCCTCGGAGGCGCTGCATTCGGTAAAAGGGGATCGCAGAAGTCCTCGGCATCGTAGACGCCATCCGGGATGTTGCGAATTGCGCTTCTCATGGTCCGTTCCGCGTAATCCTGAAGGTCGGCCATCCACTGGATGACCGTATCGACGCCATAGCGTCCGGTCATGCCCTGGAGCAGGGTCCTGCCACGCCGGCATGCAAAGAACTGGGCCCGGAAATCCCCGATAACCAGAGACGGGACGCGGACATTCGCGGCGATTATCTTCTCGATCGGACCGCCGTCGAAGACCATATCCTGTTTGACGCGCAGCGGCGGCAGTATGAGCCCCTCTTGGTAAAGCTGCGAGGCATGAGCGTTCATCACAGCGCCACCGCCTATGTCGACATGATGCGATATGCTTCCCGAGAAGCCGCAAAGCCGCCCCTCGTGGAAGATCGGCATCAAAAGGATAATGTCATTGAGATGCTGTCCGTAATGGTACGGATGATTCATGACGTAGATGTCGTCTTCAGCACTGTCGGCAAAATCAAAAGATTCCTGCCATCCCCGTACGGCCATTGCCAGAGAGTTCATGTGCATCGGGATCATGATCGATTGAGAGACTACCCGTCCCTGGGGATCGAGGATGCACGTCGACGTATCCTTGGCTTCGCGGGCGATCGACGAGTAGGCGGAGAGGAGCATCACCGTACCCATCTCGTTCGCGACGGATTCAAAAAGGTTGTTGGCAATCGCCAGGGTCGTGCTGTCAGTTGTCATTGCTCATGTCTTCCCGGTTCTGACCGCGTCAGTTCCAACACACCATTCTCGTCGGCAAAAACTTGCCAGTCGGCCGGCACGAATATCGCCGATGCCGGTTCGTGAATGAGCGCCGGTCCCGCCAAACGCACCCCCGAGGGAACGGATGCGCGCTCGTAGGTAGTGAGAACCGGGCCACCTGGAACCGGGGGTTCAGAGGACCTCGATAAAAATTCACCGTGCGTGGTGTATGTTTGCTGCCGCGACCGCTTGATATTCAGGATCGCATCGACGCGGTAGTTTACAAGTTCGATGGCCTGGCTTCTAAACGCGTGTCCGTATCGGTCGGTATGCACTGCGTGGAAGTTTTCGGTCAGGGTTTCCAAAAGATCCGGCGAGGGCGGCAGTTCCACAGTCAGTTCGAACCCTTGGCCGACATAGCGTGCATCGCCAAACCGGGTGAAACTGACATTGGTCAGGTCGATCCCCATCTCATTGTACCGGTGGGACAACTCCTCCTCAAGCACTTCGAATTCCCGGTTCAGTGTTGCGTGATCGAGTGTCTTGAGAGCAGTACCGGGAACGGCTTTGATCGCATCGAGCCGCATGGGTGCCACTGTAAGACCGAAGCTGGAGAAAATCCCCGGCAAACGCGGTATGATGACACGGTTCGTACCGATTTCTTGCGCAACCGGTGCTGCAAACAGGGAGCCCCCGCCTCCATAAGGCATGATTGCGTACTGCATCGGGTCGCGGCCTCTTTCAACCGTGATGCGCCTGATTTGCTGCGCAATATTGGAGACGGTGATCGTGTACACGCTCTGGGCCAGCTGGAGCGGTGTCATCTCGAGCTGGCGGCACAACGGGGCTGCCGCTTCCATCGCCAGATCGGGGTTGATGACCACCTGGCCGCCGCCGAAGCGTTCCGGATCGATGAGACCGTACAGCAAGAGTGCGTCGGTCACAGTAAAATGGTCTCCGCCGCGTCCGTAACAGGCCGGACCCGGATCGGAACCGGCGCTCTGCGGCCCGACACGTAGCATCCGGCCAGCGTCGACGTGAACAATCGATCCGCCGCCTGCGCCGATAGTGGATATGTCGAGCATCCGGATATTGATCGGATTTCCATCGATACGGTATTCGGAGAGCCCCTTCGAGACCATCTCGGGGGATGCTTCGGTAATGATCGATGCATCGCAGGACGTGCCGCCGACGTCCATGGTGATGACGCTCGAGCTGTCGCGTCCGTCTACGACTGAAATCGCCCCCGTAACGCCTGCAGCCGGGCCTGAAAGGATCATCCTTACAGGCTGCAACGCTGCTGCCTCGGCAGGAAGGATGCCGCCATTTGATTGCATGATCATGAGCCGGTGCCGAAATCCGAGGATGCGCAGCTGCTCGACGAGATTGATGATATATCTCCGTACCAGCGGACGGACATAGGCATTAACGACTGTTGTCGCAGTGCGCTCGAACTCGCGAAATTCAGGTGCAGTATCTGAGGAAATGGAAATATCGAGGTCCGGATAGGTCTCGGCGATGATATCGCGCGCGCGGCGCTCGTGTTCTGGACTGCGATAGGAATGAAGGAAAGCAATTGCCAGGGAGGTGATCGCTGCACCGTCCACCAGATCGGCAGTCTTGGCCAGTAGATCGTTTTCGCACAGGGCGATCAATTCCCTGCCGGTCGCGTCGACCCGCTCCTGAACGCCGCGAATGCTATCGCGCGGTACCAGGGACTCCGGTCGCCGGTAGAACGGGTCGTAGATATTGGTTTTGTCCTGCCTCGCGATAAGCAGGACATCCTCGAAGCCGGCGGTGGTGATGAGACCGGTCCGGGCGCCCTTGCGCTCGATAAGGGCATTGGTGGCAACGGTCGATCCGTGGAGTATCTCGGTGACGTCCTCCATCCGGCGATCGGCTTTTTCGAGCAATTGTCTGACGCCGTCGATCGCTCCGACGGAGGGGTCATCGCGCGTCGAGGGCACCTTGATTTCGACGGCATCGCGGCCCGCTTCCGCAAGAATCAAATCAGTAAAGGTGCCGCCGATTTCGATTCCAATCTTCATCAGGTGACCCTTCCAGCCTTATCTCCAGCGACCGTATCGTGAAACGATGCCCGTTCGGCATCGCTCCAAGTTCCCGTCTCGCAGTCATAGGAGGGAATGTTCGAGATCCAATCTGCATCCTTCAGCATCTGCTTTGCTACCTTGCCAGAGGGTGTCAGGGGAAACTCGTCGATAATGGAAATGAATCTGGGCCTCTTGAAGACGGCCAGATTCCGGGAGGTGTGATCGATGATCTTGTCAGCCATCACGTCGCGATCCGACGCTCCCGTCACGGGTACTACACAGATTTTCAGTTCTTCGCCGCGATCCCCCGAAGGCACCGGTATCGCTGCGACTTCGTAGACACAGTCGAGTTCCCGCACGACGGCTTCCACCTCGCGGGCGGATATGTTTTCACCCGACCGCCTGATGGAATCCTTTATCCGGCCAACGATGTAGTAAAAACCATCTTCGTCGCGCCAAAATAAGTCTCCCGTGCGGAACCATTCGTCGTCGAATGCTTCGCGGGTCGCCTCGGGATCTCCGAAATATCCGCGCAGAATGCCCTGGCCACTGATCTGAAGTTCACCGACCTCTCCGGTACCGACCTCCAGACCATCCTTGTCCACGATCCGGGCGCGCCGGAAGGGTGCGGGGCGACCGCAGCTCCCGGCATCGGCCTTGTCGGTCGCCTCAATTGGAAGAAACAATCCGCTGCCAATCTCAGTCATGCCGAACGCTTCGCGCGCCGTTACATTGAACCGCTTCTCGATCTGCTGTCGATTGTAGGGGGTCACGCCGTAGACATTGGCGCGGATCAAGGCGTTGTCCGCATCATGCGGATTTGGCGGCTGCTTGAGTGTGAGCGCAGGAAGGATACAAAACTCAATTCCATATTCGCGGATCCAGCCCATGAACCGGCTCGCGCTCTGTTGCTGAGCAACGAACAGCGTGCCGCAACGGTAGATCGCCATCAGAAGCAACCAGTGCGGATCCATGTACGTAAAGGGCGTCGATGCCCAGATCTTGCGGTACACTCTGCCGTCCCGAGCGGCGTTGACCTTGCCGCTGATCAGCCAGTACCGGTGAGTGAGTTCACATCCCTTAGGGAATCCGGTCGTTCCGGACGTGAACTGTATATTGACGAGATCGTCGGCGGTGACATGGACTGCCGGAGGGTGTTTGCCGCGGCCTGTGTCATAGATGTCGTCCAGTGATTTGAAATCGGCAGAGGACGGTTTTCCGCCCGCAACCGCGACGCCGTTTTTTGGAAGAAGCGCCTGTGTTTCTCCGGTAAGCACCTTTGCGCAGTTGTCATGAACGACAAACCGGCAGGCCTTGCTCTTTCGGATGACGAACGCCACCTCCCGCTGCTCGTATCGAATGTTGACGGGTACGATCGCGGCGCCCAGACGGGCTAGGGCCAACCACAAAACCGGATAGTCGACTGAGTTGGGCAGCATGACCGCAACGGCATCGCCCTTGCGAACGCCCCAGTTATGGAGTGCGGTCGCCATCTGCATGACCATCCTGCGCGCCTCAGCATATGTGTGCGTGACTCCGTCATCCACAAAATTCCAGATCGTCGCGTCAGGGGCTTCTGCAGATGCTCGGTCGAGCAGGTCGTTGAGCGAGGCAGGCAGGGGCTCTGCTTCGATTGTTCGACAGCGTTCTGCTGCCGTCAGCCCGTCGGGGCCCGTCGTTTCGGCTTGTCTGATCATATCACCTTCTTGATCCGGTCGTGGTTACCCAGAGCGAAAGTATGAGCGAATTTACTGTTGATGAATTATCAAATTTAGATAACTTCATAATCTGGATGCATAAACGCTCGCACATTACCATCAGGCAACTGGAGACATTGGCTGCCGTCGTGCACTACGGCACCCTGAGCAAGGCTGCGGAGTCGCTGAACATCTCCCAACCTGCCCTTAGCCGGACGCTGTCCAATCTCGAGGACCAGCTTGGCATCAGCCTGTTCTTGCGGGAGAAAAAGAGGTTGGTGCTGACGGGCGAGGGCCGCATCCTCGCGGATAGGACCCGCAACCTGCTCGAAGGCGTTACCGATCTGGAGAGGCTTGCCGTCGACCTGAAGTCGCTCCGGCGGGGTCGGCTTTGTGTTGTGTCGATCTCGGCATTCTCCAACGGCATCCTGTCCGATTGTGTCGCAGGCCTGCTGGAGCACAGTCCGCAACTCGAGATCGCGGTGCGGGCTCAGAGCGAAGCGATGATCCTCGAGTGGGTTGCCACCCGAGAAGCGGATCTGGGCGTCACAATGCTCGATGTCACGCATTCGCGCGTAGCCTCCGATCTGCTTTTCGACGTCGATGCGGTCTGCGTGCTGCACAGAAGCCATCCGATGGCGGCACAGGACGTCATCCGACCAGAGCATCTCGAAGGATCGCGGTTTATCCGGTTCTGCAGCGATACGCAGACCAGCGGTCGCTTCGAAAGGCAACTTGGCGGTACGACAGGGATCGGCAGTTCTACCCTGGAGGTCTACTCGTCTATGAGCGCGTGTGAGCTCGTTCGGCGCAATCTCGGTGTCGCGTTGACGGATCCCTTCACGGCCATAGCCTACGCCGAATGGAGCGAGATCGTCATGCGTCCTTTTTCGATCCCCATCCCCTACAACTTCTATCTTCTGAGACCGCTGCACCGGCCGCAGTCCGAACTGGCAACCACCATGATCGGCCTGATCCGCGAGAGAGCCGTGCAGATTGCCAATTCAAACTCTCTGAAACTGCGTCTTGCCATATTCTAGTGGCGCAAGATTTTGGTTCTTCATATAACGAACCGCTATCAAAACATCGGAAAATGATAATTTTCGACGACACGTACGCGGCACTACTCTGTTTTCTGGAAAAGCAAAGGGCGTCGACCCGAAATCAAGACAGAGGAGAGCTTTATGAGACGTTTTATCATGACACTGGCGGCAGTGTTCGGATTCAGCATGCTGCATTCAGCCAACGCACAGAGCCAGTCACTGACGATGGGCACCTGCGGTACCGGAGGAGGCTGGTACCAGGCTGGTACCCTCATGTCCAATGTCATCAGCAAGAATGTTGAAGGTCTCGATATCAACGCGGTTCCGACCGAGTGTGCCGCATTCAATCTTGTCGCCCTCAGCCAGGGAAGGCTCGACTTCGCCTTTACCACCAGCAACCTTTCGCGGTCCGCGCTGATGGGAGAGGGAAATTTCTCCGCTGCAGGTACCAAAGACAAGGTACGCGCGTTGTTCAGCTACAGCGTCAGTTATCTTCATATTTTTACGCTCGATCCGGACATCAAGTCGATCAAGGACCTGAAAGGCAAACGCATCGCCGTGGGATCTCCGGCCAGCAGTTCGTACCAACAGGCCGTTGCGATCCTGAAGGCGGCCGGTATCGATCCAGAAACCGACGTGGAACTCGTCCAGGTCAACCTTGCCACCGGAACCGAACAGTTGCGCGGTGGACAGGTGGATGCGGAATTCTGGTCTATGGCTTTGGATGTCCCGGGCATGCTGGAACTGGTGAACAGCCGTGACACGTATTTCATTCCTGTGCCGAATGATCTGTACGACAAAATACCGTCTGAACTGGGGCTAACCCAGGTGGAAATGCCTGCCAATGCCTACCCGACGGTGGAAGACGCATTCCCGACGCTCGGCATCTATTCGATCATCGTCACGACGACCGACCTCGACGACGAGGCGGCCGAAAAGATCGTCGGCGGATATTTCGAGAATCTTGAGGAGTTCAAATCCGGCATGCCGGCGTCGGCCGTGGTCGCGACGAAAGAGACTGCGTTGGACGGCCTCCCGGTGCCATTGCACGACGGCGCTCGTGCATATTACACGGAGAAAGATTTTCCCGGTCTTTCCGACTTTGACGCACGCTTGAAGGCGAGCGGGGTTGCCGACTGACCGGTCTTCTCGGATCATGCAAATATCGGCGACAGGCACACCCGGTGTGCCTGTCAGTTGCCGGACTTCCGGCGCATTATCGCAATCTCTCGCCATGAGTGTCTGTTCTTCCGTAACGCTGACCCCACAATGCCGACCAGTTCTTTTGCAGGCTGCGCCATCCTTTTAGGATAATCTCGCCATGGATTTGACCGTTCCCGTTATACGCAAAGCCTTGGTTGCCGCGCTGGGAACGATCCTGCTCGCGATGATGACCTACACAGTGTTTGCTGGGATATTCGAAATCATCCAGCAAATTTCTATGGTGATCATGCTGCTGTTGCCCTGCGCCTTCCTGCAGAAGCCGGTCTTTGAACTTGCATCCGGAGCCGGCAGCCGCCTTGCATTAGCGATTGATGTCGTAATCGCGTTCGCGGTCATCGTGGCGGCAGGACATATCTTCTTCGGCTTCGAAGCCTATTTCCAGAGAACGCAGTTTTTTCTCGCAAATGGCTACGATATTCTGGCGGGCCTTATAATCGGAGCCGCTTTTCTGGAGGCTGCTCGCCGCCACATCGGCATTCCGATGGTCGTACTCTGCCTGATTGCCCTGGCTTACGCTGCCTTTGGCCAACTCCTGACCGGTACTGTTCAGGGAACGCCGTTCGATGTCAGTTCCTTCACCCAGCTCGTACTGCTCGGAAGCAACGGGGTCTTCGGGCCGGCCCTGCAGGTCACATCTACCACTATCTATGCCTTCATGCTCTATGGCGCTGCACTCGAGGCGCTGGGCGCCGGAACGATATTCATGCAGATCGCCAATGCGCTCACCCGGCGTAGCTACGGAGGACCTGCCAAGGCTGCCGTTGTCGGCAGCTCACTCTTCGGCACCATCAGCGGCAGTTCGATGGCCAATGTTGTGATGACTGGCTCGATCACCATTCCCATGATGAAACGGACCGGTTTCAAGCCGCATGTCGCGGCATCGATCGAAGCCGCAGCGTCTTCCGGCGGCCAGATCGTGCCACCCATCATGGGCGCGACAGTATTCGTCATTGCCGCTTACACCGGCACGACCTACGGCCAGATCGCCTGGCATGCCCTGATACCCGCTTTCCTGTTCTACACCGCCATATTCGCAAACGTTCACCTGACAGCTTTGAAAGAAAATATCCGTCCGCTGGACACCGCAGAAAGGTGGACTAGGCAGGACGGGTACAAGGTGGCGGTCGTCCTGTTACCCACCATTCTTCTAGTCTACCTGCTCGTAACGCATTTTCCGACAATGCTGACCGGGTTCTACGCCACTGCAGCTCTCCTCATCATAACACTCCCTTTCAGAACCCTTCGCATAACGCCGTCACGTTTTCTCCACGGCGTCCTGTCTTTGACACGTGCGATCGTCATCGTCGTGGTCGCCTGTGGGGCAGCGGGCATCATCATGGGAGTCGTGCTGCAGAGCGGACTGGGAGCTGAACTGTCCACCCTCATGCTCGATATTGCGGGAGGCAACATCTACCTTCTTGCCGTTCTTACGGCGCTTGTCAGCATTGTACTTGGGATGGGACTTCCCACCATCGTGGTCTACATCATACTTGCCACATTGATCGCACCGGCGCTTGTCAATGCCGGCTTGTCGGTCATCGGCGCTCATCTTTTCGTTTTCTATTATGGCCTGGCTGCGCTGCTCACCCCGCCGCTTGCGGTGGTGTCCTATACGGCGGCTGGCATAGCCGGGAGTGATCCGAACTACACGGGTTTCTACGCCGCTTGGTTCGCTTTGGCTAAATATGTTGTGCCCTTCATGTTTCTGTTCAATCCGGAATTGGTTGGCGAAGGTCCTTGGATGTTGGTTGCCGCAAAATTCGTGTGCGGAATAGCCGCACTATTCTGCGTTTCACTCGGAACGATAGGATTTTGGCACAACAGGCTTAGTAAGTGGCAACGAGTTTTGTATTTTGTGACTGCGATTCTTCTCGGTGTCGTGCCCTTGTCGGTTAACATGGTAGGAGTCGTACTATTTGCCATTCTCTGTACGATTCACTTCCGAAGTTCGCTTTCGTTTAGCCGAGAACAAGCGAAGGATCCTCCGTAAAATGATAGATACGTCATGGGCTGTCGATTCAAGGCAGTCGTCCAATCAGTTCTGAAATTAACTCGTAATATGCATCAGAGTCAGCTTCGGTAACGTAGAAAGCATTTCGTTCGCGGTCGGTGATTTGCCAATAGTCGACGACTGTCATGCCAAGTGTAAGTTCGCTGCCTGTTTCGACTGTCACGTTTACTTGGCGTCCGCTGAAAATCTCGGGCCGTATCAAATAGGCAGGTACGGTCGGACCGTGTAAAGGTGCGCCTTCCCATCCATATTTGTTCAGATCGAAATCTTCGGAAAATGACAGCATGCCGGCAACGGTTCGGCCGGCCCTGTTTCCGAGTTTTGCGATGCGGTCCAGGCGTTCGGGCGTCGAGAGCAGCTTGTGAGTGACGTCGAGCGGCAACATCACCATTTGGATCCCGGATCGCAGCACAATGTCGGCTGCTTTTGGGTCAACATAGATATTGAACTCCGCGCTCGGCGTAATATTACCCACTTCGAAATAGGCCCCGGCCATCATCACGATCTCGGAAATCTTTTCGGCAATGTCTGGCGCCTTGATGAGGGCCATAGCGAGATTCGTGAGTGGTGATTCCGAAAAGATCGTAACGGAGCCGCCAGGCAATTGACGAAGTGTCCTGATGATGAAATCCACTCCGTGCTCCTCCTGCAGAGGAACAGTCGGTTCCGGAAGGTCCGATCCGTCCAATCCGGTGGGGCCATGTACGTGTTCGGCCGTAACCAGCTTTCGGTGAATCGGACGCGGGCACCCGGCAAAAACCGGGACATCCGTCCTGCCGGCGAGCTCAACCAGTTTCCGGGCATTTTTCTGAGTGAAGTCCAGGCTGATATTACCTGCGGAAGTGACTATCCCCAAAATCTCGAAATGCTCCGGCGCTGCGAGCGCCATTAATATGGCGACCGCCTGATCCTGTCCGGGATCTGTGATGATGATGACCTTGCGTGGCATTGCGTCAGATCCTGTAAGCTTTTTCTGCATTTCGCGAGAACAATGCCTGCCGTTCCTGCGGTGAGAGGCGTTGCGTCAGGTCCAGGAAGGCGAACCACACGGTGGCATAGGACGAATAGAGGCTGTCTACCGGAAAATTGCTGGCAAACATCGTTTTCCCGGTTCCGAATATTTCCAGAATATCGCCGACAATCGGCGCGATGCTGTCCGTCGTCCAATGATGATCGACCATTCCAAGTCCTGAAATCTTGATCCAGACATCGTCTAGCTCTGCAAGCTTGCGCAGTCCTGATCGCCAAAGCTGCAAACCCTCCGGCGTTCTGTCCACCGGCATGCCGCCATGGTTGATAATTAATCTTACCTCGGGGATGGCTTTTCTGAGTTCGATCGCATCATCAAACTGATGCGGATAAATTTGCAGATCAAAAGACAGATTGCGATCTGCAAGTGCCGCAAAACCGCTGCGCCAGGAAGAAGACTGCATAAGATCCCTTGGTGCACCGAAACTCAACACGTCATCGGAGTGCCAGTTAAGGATCTGACGTATGCCGCGAAGCCGGTCGGAAGCTTCCATATGGGCATCGAGTAACTCCGCAGCATTGTCATTTTCAAGGGACACATGGGCGATGATTGCGGACGGCAATCCCGCGGTTTCAGCCTGTCCTTCAAGCCAGACTGTTTCTCCCACGATGTCGTCAGGGTTCCATCCAGTCTCGATGTGAACTGTTTTCGTGACGGGCAAACCGGCGAAATCGCTTTTCAGATGCCTGGGCAGATAGGTATAACGGATCGGACCAATGTCTCCGCATACAAGCGTGGGAGGCGGCTCCTGCTGAAGCCAGGGGTAGCTGTTCTGTTCGAGATCCCAGAAATGATGGTGCGGATCGACGATCTCCAGGTCTTTCGGCCAGGACCTGTTCGGTTCTACCTGATCGGGCATCGCTCAATCCTTGTGACTTCTGATGTCGGTGAAACTGTATCCGAAAAGAGGCACTTCGAACCCCTGTAAGGCCGCTTCGTCGAACCTTACTCCGTGACCAGGTAAACCGTTCGGTGTCGCAATCCCTTTTTCAATCGTAACTGGCTTTTCGGCCACGCCGAGTTCAAACAGCGACCCTCCTGTGACATTCTCCAGCACCAGACCGTTGTCGACGGCGCAAAGGGCGTGCACGGATAACTCCGCAAAAAAGTGGGGTGCGACCGGCCGGTTCCAGGCAGCCGCCAGATCGGCGATCCTGAACCATGGCGTCAATCCGCCCACCCTGACAATGTCCGCCTGGATGATGTCCACGGCTTCAGCGGCGATATATGCTTTGAAACTCTCGATCTCATACAGGCTCTCGCCAACGGCGACAGGAATGATTGTCTTCTGACGGAGCGTCGCGTGACCTTCGATATCTTCGGGTGCCAGCGGTTCCTCGATCCATCGCACGTCGTATTTCTCGAAGGCGCGGCAGCGTCGCATCGCCTCGGCCAGATCCCAACCCTGATTGGCGTCGAGCACAAGCTGGGCATCGCTTCCGATCGCCTCTCTCGCCGCGGCGACCCTTGCGAGGTCATCGGAAAGACGGGGAAGGCCCACTTTTATCTTGAACCAACTGTAACCTTCGTCGTGCTTCTGCTTCTGGACGTTGTGAAGTTCTTCCGGAGACAAATGCAGGTCGATCCCACTCGAATAGGCTGGGATCCCCTGGCAGCCGCCTCCCGCTTCCAGATAGAGCGGGCGTCCTGAGGCAAGAGCGCGAACTTCCCACAAGGCCACGTCAATCGTGGCGAGGGCAAGCGTGGTGATGGCTCCCATTCCGGTCCGGTGAAGATGCTGATGGAAACTTTTCCAGGCTCCAACGACAAAACGAGCATCGCGTCCAATGAGTTCGGATCTGCAGTAGTCTGTGAGCAGTGCGCGAACGGCGGTTCCACCGACACCGACCGTATAGCTGAAGCCGCGTGCTAGTTGACCGTTGACTGTCAATTCGAGAAGAATGATCTCGATTGCCGGAACGCGGTGTGTCGCATCCTCCCATCGAACTCCAGGCGGCATTCGAAGCAATCTGACTTCAGCATTTTCGATGATCAGCGGCTGGTCATCGCGCAGTACAAGGGTAGGGATTGTCATTGCGCGACGTATCCTCCATCGACCATCAGCACATGTCCGTTGACGAAAGACGCGTCATC
Organism: Hoeflea sp. CAU 1731; assembly: GCF_039888615.1. Taxonomy (NCBI): domain Bacteria; kingdom Pseudomonadati; phylum Pseudomonadota; class Alphaproteobacteria; order Hyphomicrobiales; family Rhizobiaceae; genus Hoeflea; species Hoeflea sp. CAU 1731. The sequence goes on from NZ_JBDQQS010000006.1 coordinate 17,795, forward strand.
GCTGGCGAGATAGGCGATGGCCTTTGCGACTTCCTCCGGTTCGGCCCATCGATTCATCGGATGAGCCGCCTTCACGGCTGCCGCAGTGGCGGAAGGATCCGGCTGTGCATCAATGTAGCGATCGAGAAAGGGTGTAGCGATAGCACCGGGACCGACCGCATTGACGCGAATGTTCTGCGCCGCGTATTCGACGGCGAGTTGCTTTACCAATTGGACGATCGCACCCTTTGCTGCGCAATAGGCCGCCTGAGAGGCAAGCCCAACCATTCCTGATATCGAAGCCGTGGCGACGATTGCTCCCGATCCCTTTTCGAGCATTCCGGGAATGACCAGTCTGGAAAGCATGAACAGGGCTTTCGCATTGATCCCCATGACCCGGTCCCACTCCTCGTTCGAGGTCTCGAGAATTGGTTTGGGTACGATGAAGCCCGCATTGCTGATCAGGATGTCCGGGTTGCCGAAATGATCCACCGCTGCAGCAAAGAGTTTTTGAGTCCCCTCGGGATTCGACACGTCTGATACGACTCCCAACGCACCTGCCGCTGAAGATATTTCGACAACGGAAGGCTCGATATCTCCGACGACGACACGTCCACCTTCCTCGATCAGCATTTTCATCAGCACATTTCCGACGCCTGTCGCGCCACCCGTGAGCAATACCTTTCGACCGTCAAAACGCTTTGTCGCCATTATTCAATCCTTTCCGCTACTTCTCGAGCTAGTTGGCTGCACACATGTCGTGGATGTGCCGACGAAATGCCCTGTTATCGATGGACTTGATCACCGTTACGTTGGGTTCGTGTCCGGCAAGTCCGACCCAGTCGAGAAGGGTAACGCCGCGACTGTATTCGCCACCGAGTTCGACACACATGTACATGTCCGCCTGATCCAGGATCTCGTCCGGAAACAGAGGCACGGTAACTCCGATGATGTCAGAGTGTATCGCCCCATCGATGCCTTCCGTTCCCTGGGTATATGAGTAGAGAGTTTCGGTGATGCGGTGGAAAAACGAGCCGACAGGAGTTCCCATCCTGCCGATTTCCTCACGCTCGGCATGCGAACAGATCGCATCCTGCTTGGCTGTCTCCCACGGTGTTATGGTAAGCGGCACGCCGGCGCGCATGACGATGTCGGCGGCTTCCGGATCGACCCAGACGTTGTATTCGGCCCCCATGGTGATGTTACCAACGGCATGAAGAGTGGCGCCCATAAACCAAATGGACTTGATAAACGGTACGATCTCGGGCGCCTTTGTAAGAGCCAGCGCAATATTTGTGAGTGGAGCCAGCGCAATGATCTCCAGTTCGCCCGGCATCGCCCGGGCAGCCTCTATGATGGCATCGACAGCATGCTTGTCGGATGGTTTGGCCTTTGGAGGCGGAAAGTGCGCGTCACTGAAACCATCGGACCCGAAGACTTCCGGCACGGAACGGAATCGCCGCTGCAATGGCATTCTGCATCCGGGGTAAACGGGAACGTCGGTTCGTCCTACCAATTCAAGCGTATAGAGTGCGTTGCGGACCTGCTGATCGAAATCAATGTTGCCGCAATTTACGGTAATGCCGTGAACAGTTGAATCTTTGTGCTGCAGAACCATTATGATGGCGAGCGCATCGTCGGCGGCAACATCGGTATCGATGATGAAGTGTCGCATTGATAGTTCTCCCTTAGCGTGAGCGTCTGGTGGTGCGAAGGTGACCGCGCAATGCAACGAGTATGAGAGCCAAAAGGGTAACGGCATACGGTAGCATTTGCGGAAACTGTGCCGGAACATCAGCCTGTTGCAGCTTTATCCCTATGCCGTCGGTTATTCCGAAGGCGAATGCCGCGAGAACAAGCATCCAAGGCCTTTGACCGACAAGAATGACGATCGCCAGAGCCACGAAACCGCGACCCGCCGACATGCCGGCACTGAAGAGTGTCAAGGCGCCAAGAGCCAGTTGCGCACCGGCAATCCCGCAGAGCATTCCACAGACAATCTGGACTCCCAGGCGCATTCTATCGACGTTCAGTCCCGCGCTCCGTACGGCATCCTGGTTATCTCCGAGAGCACGAATGCGAAGGCCGAGCGGTGTTGAGTGAAGCACATAGCTCCACAGGACAACCACGGGTATCAGAAGCCAGGCGACATAGGTCTGGGAAGAAAAAGCCGATCCCAGAAACGGTATATTCGCAAGGGTGCCGAGCGGAAGTTTCGGTATACCCATCAGTTCAGGGCTGCTGAAGGAACCCCGCACCCCAAATATCATTCCAAGCAGTAGGACCGTCAGGGCTGCCAGCAGGAAATTGTAGGTAATGCCGACGAGAAAGACGTTACCCTTGAGACTTACGATAAGGATGCCGAATAGAAGCCCGAGGGCGGCGCCGACGATGACAGCACAAAGTATGCCAAGCCACGGCGAACCGAGAAAATAAGTAGCCGCAACAGCAACAAAGGCGCCGAACAGCATCTCTCCTTCCAGGGCAATGTTCAGATCGCCTGAAGCCAAGCTGATCTGTCCGCCGATTCCGGCATAGACGATGGGTATCGCATATGCCAGCGCAGCACTTGTAATGAAGACGATCAGATCCATCATCGGCCCTCCCTGTTTGCGCTGAACATGCGCATCGCAGGTAAGGACCCGGTGCCGGAAGACTTGAACCATCTCTGGCGCCAACCGCGCACCCACTGGAGCAATCCAAGTCGAACAGCGACTCCCAGAATAACAATGGCTATGACAACCTGTGCAAATTCGGACGGTATACCGACCTCCTGTTCGATGCCGTCGGCGGCGAGCAGCATCCAGGAGTAGGCAAGTGCCCAGAAGACCACTGCCGGTATTCGGTATCTTGCAATCATACCGATGAGGATGCCGTCGAAACCCAGGCCCAACGCCAGATTAGCGAAGTACCGATGCTGGGTTGCGCTGATCATAAATGCCCCTGCAAGTCCCGCCAGAAATCCGCTCGACGTCATGATCATCATCCCGAATTTTTTGACATCGATACCGGCGCTTCGTGCAACCGTCACACTTCGACCCATCAGCGCCCAATCCTGGCCGAGTTTGGAACGGTGAAAAATCCAGAAGAGAACAAGACTGACAGCAACGACAAAAAGCACGCCCCACGTAAGTTCGGTCCCGGAAATCATCGTAGGCATTCGCGCACTTGGCAGGATGCGATGCATGGCACCGTTGAAGCGGCTCTCGTCGCGGAAGGGATAGGTAGCCAGAAAGATTGCAAACAGAATGACGATGTAGTTCGAAAGCAGACTGCTGACGACCTCATCGACATTGAGATGAACGCGCAACCAGGCAATGACTGCAGCCACAACCGCCCCGGCTAGACCTCCACAGACAAGGACTAGCGTGATGTGAAAGGGCGACCAGAGCGGGCCGGCGTAATATCCAGCAATGGAGCCTGCAGCCGCACCGAGAATCAACTGGCTTTCCAGTCCGAGGTTGTAATATCCACCCTTGAAGCAAATTGAGGCTCCAAAGCCCACGATGATCAGCGGAAGACTGAGTGCGACTACACCGGCAATTTCGTAGGTCCCGTCTAGTGTTCCATGAAACGCCGCCAGGCCGGCCGCCACAGGACTGGCGCCCATGATCGAGAGCGTTATGGCGCCGATCACGGCAATGATACCGAAAGTGGCCAGAACTTCGACCAAACCTGCGGGAAGGCGAAAGGGCACCGGCTTAAAGGACGGCATGGGCTGCTCCCGTCATAAAGCCACTGGCGTCGCGTGGTGCCGCCGATTGCGGATCAAGTTCGCTTACGATACGACCATCGAACATGACGACGATCCGATCAGCCACAGAGAAGAGCTCATCCAGATCAGCTGAAAGGAACAATACGCCGGCGCCCTTGTCACGTGATCGCCAGATACGCTCGAATAGGGCACGGCTGGCGCCAATATCGATGCCGCGGGTCGGCTGCCCGAGAAGGATGCAGTCTGCATTGTCTGCGAGTTCTCGGGCGAATACGAGCTTCTGCTGGTTGCCGCCAGACATTGACCTGCAGAGCACGTCGGGATCGGCTGGCCGTACATCAAAATCCTGCATGAGATCAGCAATTCTTGCCTTGTCAGCTGCCGACATGGCAGGCCGCAACCAGTCGATCCAGTTCTGCGGCCGACGTGTCGAAAGAAAAGTCTCGGCGGCTGTCGAATCAAGTGCAATCGCATCCCGGTGTCGATCTTCGGGGACATAGGCCAGACCGAGAGCACGACGTTGACCGACATGGAGTCTGGTAACATCGTTGCCCCTAAAGAATACTTGGCCTGCCGACGGACTTGCTACTCCGGCAGCGATTTCCATAAGGTCGGATTGCCCATTTCCCTCGATAGCGGCGATTCCAACGATTTCCCCGCTTCTGATGTCGAGATCGAGGTCTTTCAAACCAGAGTTGCCAGGGCGGGTGGGGGATCGAACCGACTGTAGTCGCAGCACGGATTCCCGCACACGCGAGGCAGGGACAGGCCTGGGCTTCCCGTCGGAGGAAACCGAGGAGCCAACCATGAGATCTGCAAGCTGGTTCTGATCGGTTTGGCTTGTCGTCAGCGTCTCGACAGTTTTCCCGCGCCGCATCACGGTGACCCTGTCAGACAAGGCCATGACCTCCCGCAGCTTGTGCGAAATGAAGATAATGGTGATGCCGGATGAGCGCAGGTTGCGAAGTCTGGAAAACAGCGTTTCCACTTCTTCCGGAGACAAGACGGCGGTCGGCTCATCGAGAATGAGGATACGTGCACCGCGATGCAGAGCCTTGAGTATCTCCACACGCTGTTGGGCGCCGATTGCAAGTTCCCTCACCGGCGTGTCTGGCGGGACCTGAAGATCGAATCTATCAAAAAGTTCACGAACGAGAGCAGTTGCATCTCGAGTGTTCGATTTCAGGGGCGTACCGGGTTCATAGCCGAGTACAATGTTCTCTGCCGATGTGAGCGAGGGCGCCAGCATGAAGTGCTGATGCACCATTCCAATACCGAGCGCGATGGCGTCCCTTGCCGAGTGAAATATACGTTCTTTCCCGTCGATCAGAATGTGGCCGGAATCCGGCGGCTGCATTCCGTGCAGAATGCTCATGAGCGTAGATTTGCCCGCCCCGTTCTCACCGACTATGGCGTGGATTTCACCCGATCGGACATCAAGGGATACGTCCTCGTTTGCGACGACTGCGCCAAATCGCTTGGTAATTCCTTTGAGTTCGACACAAATTTCGGTGGAGTTCGGGGCGGAGGTCATCGTCTTAGGGTCTTTTTAAAGTGACACTCAGCGATCGGATTCGACCTTGATCTTACCTTCCGCTATGCCGGTTGCGAGTTCGTCAACCTGATTCTGGATATCTTTGGAAACGAGTTCATCATCGTAAACAACGACAAGTCCGCCTTCCGATACACCTTCCGATTCTGTAAAACCCTTTTCAAGCTTGCCGTCGAGCAGCGATTTCGTGACCCGATTGATTGTCTCGTCAACACGCTTCAGCATGCTTCCCGGGACATAACCGGGAGCCAGATTGGACTGATCGAAGCCCGCGCCTAGAGCGTAGCCCGACGCCCCTGATCTTACGCTGTCGAAGCCCCCTTCACCTGAAAGTCCGGCGTATTGATAGTTAATGTCGGAACCATCCTGGTTCAGGGACTGATTGATGACCTTACCCTTTGCCGGATCGACCCAGGACCCGACATATCCGCTTACAACCTTCGTGTCCGGATCGATGGCAGCCGCTCCCTGCTTGTACCCCGATTCGCAATCGCGAATGACGGGCGAGTCAACACCGCCGACAAATCCGATCGTCTTCTCGGGATTGATCATCGGTAGATCGGTAGTGGTTAACTGTGCAGCGAGGGCGCCAATCAGATAGCATCCTTCGGAATCCCGGTATCCTACAGAGCTGACGACAGGACTATCGAGTTTGGCGTCTATAAAAATGAAGTGGGCATCTTCATTGGCTTCCGCAGCCCGCATCATCGCATCGATGGCTTCAAATCCCAGCACAAACACCATGTCATTGTTGCGGCCCGCATCGGACAGCTGGCGGAAAAACTTGTCTGCCTGCAATCGGCCTTCATAGGTGTTGACCGTCGCTTCGTAGTTATCTTCGACAAGATCCTTTCCGCCGAGTGCAATATCAAAGAATGCGCGGTCACCGAAGGAATCGGCGACGAAGATGCCTACTTTCGGGCCCTCGGCATATGCGGAGTTTACCCCGGACAGAGAGGCAACGCCTAGAATAAGTGATGCAGTTAGGTTTCTGATGACGCGGTGCATGTTGATCTCCTGTGGTGCGAAGTAAGAAACAAGAATGACATCGATGTCATTCACGGTATTGACGAATGTTATCGATGTCAATAGTTAGGATGAGCATCCTCTGGAGTAGAATGCTATGGCGTCGAAACCACCTGTCAGCCTGAAGGATATTGCCGAAGCCGCAGGGGTTTCGACGATAACCGTTTCGCGCGCCTTGCGTGGACTTCCTCTGGTGACGCCGGATACGCGTAAACAGATAACCGACATTGCGCATCGTCTGGGCTATGTTCCGAACCAGGTGGCTAGCAGCTTACGTTCGCGGAAGACCGGACTCATCGCTGTTGTCATGCCCACAGTCGCAGGTTCAATATTTTCCGACACCGTAAACAGCATTTCGAACGAACTTGGCAAAGCCGGCTACCAGATCATCATAGGTGAATCTTCCTACGATATCGAACAGGAGCAGACCGTTCTCGAGGCGCTCGTGCAGCGCCGTCCGGATGGTGTCATCATCGCCGGTGTAAATCACACCCGAACGTCCCGTGAGCTTTTGTCCGCCATGAATGTTCCGGTAGTGGAAATCTGGGATATGACGGAGGACCCGGTCGATTCCCTGGTGGGTTTTTCCAACCGACATGCGGCCTACGAGTTTACACTGACGCTGATCGACAAGGGATACGGAAGATTTGCGATTGCCTCCGGACCGATGGAAAGACTGAATCGAGCTCAACAGCGCGCCGAAGGACATGGCGAAGCGTTGAAGTTCAAAGGGCTGCGCTCTTTCGGATCGATCGTCATCCCTCACTTCATGGGAATGCTCTCTAGCGGCGAGACCCTGCTAAAGTTCGTGAGGGACAATCCGGAACTCGATTGCCTCTTTTGTACCAACGAGCTGATCGCGATCGGTGCTACGGTGCAGTGTCGGCGAGCCGGCATCAAGATCCCGGATGACATGGCGATCGTTGGATTCGGTGATGTTGAAGCAGCATCAATCATTGATCCGCCATTGACGACTATTTGCATCCACGGGGCCGCAATGGGGCAGGAGGCTGCACGCATCATACGGGATCGGCTCGCCGGTAATACAGAAGAACGAAAGATCTTGGATGTAGGTTACGATATTGCCTGGCGCGGTACCGCATGACCGTTGAGGATGACCTCATCTATAGAATGCTCGAAGCGGCAAGATCGGCACATCGCAACGCGTATGTACCGTATTGCCGATTTCCGGTAAGCGCTTGCGTCAAGGGCGAGGGGGCAGGTCTCTATGTCGGCGTCAACATCGATAACAAAGTTCCCGGCCAGACAGTTTGCGCCGAGTCAGTCGCGCTCGGTTCAATGATTGCAGCGGGAGAATGTCGGCTCACCCAAGTATTGGTTCTTGGCGGACATCCGGGCACAACGCAGTATTGTATGCCGTGCGGTGGCTGTCGCCAACGGCTCTATGAGTTCGCCGACGATAAGACTTTGGTTCATTCATGCCTTCATGACGGCCGTGTAGCTTCCTATTCTTTGCTTGATCTGCTGCCTTCGTAATCAGAAACGTGCAATCATCTCGGCTCAACGCAGACGAATTGCTGATCAGTCCTAAAGATTCCGAAATATGTAAATCGGGCTAGACCAAGCCTGGTTTCCATCCTGCTCTGTAACGCGCAAGTAGAAAGCATGGCAGCCATCCTCCTTAATTTCGATGGTCTTTTCCTGTTCGAGTTCGTAGTGGGAGTTCTTGTCCGGTAATCGACAATGCTTAGTCAGTTGCCGATCCAGTCCACATAAAAGCCCAGCCGGCCAATTTTCTATCTGGCTATTACACAGATTTTTCTTTTTTCTTTATTATCTTGGGTTGAGGTGGAAGCTGTATGGAAATACGCCCTGTTGCACGAGAGATACAGCTGATAAACGAAGTTTGGCGTTCATCATCGGAAAGTACTCTGTCCCGGTGTATTGCTGCACCGCCAAGCAAGTCGATCCGGCATTCACCGCATATGCCTCCTTCACATGACGATGGTATGGAGTAGCCCGCGGAGCGGAGTACTTCTAGGGCGCTTTGGTCAGCTCCCACAGGTAACGTTTCGCCTGTGTCGGCGACTTCCATTTCAAACGGTTCTCCGCGCCTTTCGTTCGCGGCGAGTGCTGCAAACTGTTCAGTATGGATTTGTTGGCATGGTACGCCAACATCGTTGGCGGCGGACCGAAGCGCAGCAAGCATCGGCGCTGGTCCACAGATATACACATGACTGCGAGCACCCAAACCATTTAGAATTTTTTGAAAATCTGGCCGTTGGGCTGTTGGCTGATCCTCAGAATAAACATGAAGCCCATTGGCCGGACAAAGCGCTTCGAGAGTATCTAGAAAACCCAATTCAGTTCGGCTTCGAGCTCCATAATGTACTTCATACGATGCGCGTTCAGAGGAGAGTTTAAACAACATGGATAAGATCGGTGTCACGCCAATACCGCCAGCCAAAAACACGTGATGCTCTGCATCTGAACAAAGAGCAAAGGAGTTTGCCGGATAGCTGACAAATACTGTGTCTCCCGGGCGCAATGCGTGCATCGCGCGCGAGCCTCCGCGGCTCAGATCTTCTAAAAGTACCCCTAGACAGTAGTGAGATTGATCTTTTGGATCCCCACACAGGGAGTACTGCCGCCTGATGTTATCGGGCAGAGCCACAGTGATATGAGCACCAGGATCAAATGGCTGTAGAGTTTTGCGAAGCGCGTGTTCAAGAACAATTTTGCGAACGCGTGGTGTTTCAATGCAGGCCGAAACAACTCGAGCCTTCTGAAATAGTTTCATTGCCATGCGGATACCTAATCAACGGGTACGATGGAATCGCCCAGGTGAATACGACCAGAGTTTAATATTCGGCAGTTTAGTCCCGATCTGTTGATCAGGGGCTCAAAGACTTTACGATCCACTAGCCGCTCAAGGTACATGCAAGGGACATTCAGACGCCCACCGTACAGCTCTACATTGCCAACGCGAAATCGACGACCGACCAGATGATTCAAGGGAACATTTCGGGTAAGTAAGTTTCGTCGCGTTTCTTCAGGCAAGAGGGTAATTCCATGATCTCTTTTCAGAGCGTCTAAAGTCTCCTCCTCAATCAGCGTAACCTGACGATCAGCGTGAGGTTTCTCAGAGTAATAGCCTTGGGCGGTTGCATAGCGATCTCCCTGAAGCCCTACACCAGCTTCCATCATGACCTCTTGGAGACTTTCCATTTCCACCCCGCCCATTTCGGCAGTGAAGATACCCCTCAGTGATCCGCGCCAGAGCCCTGTTGCTCCCCCCTGTCCAGCAAGCATTTCGGAAAGTTGTCCAAGACGATCCTGTCCCCAAAAGATTTCGTCATCGATAACATAGCTCGGCGCGCCAAAGACACCGACCGAGACTGCTCTGTCCCTGTTGCGATCTAGTATATGTGACGCTTCTGAACTGTTTATCAGAGTATTGGTATTTTCGGCATCAAGTCCAACGGAACTGGCGACATCGATCAAAGTTTGTACAGCAGAGATATCTTCGTTCTCCACCCAGAGCGCATGCATTAATGCTTCTGCGAGCGGGCCAATGTCATGGCCCTCAGCATCAGCAATTGCAAGAAGCTGCAATGCCATCTCTTCATCAGGCGGATTTTGTTGGAGTTTAGCGTTGACTGGGATGTTAAGTCTCGTTGTCCAGCGGTTTAACTCAGTCGCGTGATAGGATCGGCGGGTTGACAAGAGCTGTGTCAAACTGATCCCTTCCGACGAGCCAATCAAATCGGTCATTCTCACCGGACGATAGTGGATTCTTACTCCGTTCTGCGCTGCTAGATCCAAGAACCGTCTATGACCGAGGAATGCCCAGACGCATGAAACGAAAAAGAAGTAATCGATTGTCCTAGTTTGCATTTCATACCTCACGGGCTGTGTATGCAGCCAACTTGCGGAAAAAGTCTTTCAAGATGGCGTCGCGTTCGACTTGGTAAACATATCGCAGGAGGTGGCGGGAACGATCGAAACTCCAGGACGGAACTTCGGTAAGAACTGGGGTCGGGGCGAGAACGGATGGACAAAACGACGGATCAATGAGCCATGCAACTGCTGCCATGTCCCAGATCTCCTTTGACCAGCCATCGTGATCTTGTGAGTAATTCTTATATCTCTCGGCGAGAAAACTGCCGATTTCGCCACATGGCTCAACATGTTTTTCAATCTCAGGAACGGTACTTATTAAGTGAGATACAACGCCTCTGCAGGGCAAGAGAACCATTGGTGCGCCGCTGTCCAAAACAACTTGTGCGGCGCCAACATCCTGCCTCAGGTTAAATTCACGGTTGTCTGGCCATTCAAAGGAATGTCCACCAAGCCAGATTACAACAACTCGATCGATGATCTCAGGTGCGACTAGAAGCGCGGATGCAACATTTGTAATGGCTCCGATGGCAACGATGTAGAGCGGAGCTTCAGGACTGGCAGTCTTTGCGCGCTCTACCATATCGGTAACGGCGTTTGAAGGTACGATCTCTTTCTCGCGCTCCATGAACCGGTTCGCGCCTCGATGGACTAAGCCATCGGGCGTGCGGTCCATCCGTTCCAACAGACGTAGGATTTCATCATAGCTTAGTTCCATTCCATGCCCAGCATTTTCAGACCTTGCATTGTGAAATGGCGCTGCGTAGATCGCTTCAAGTTCAATCCGATCTGGCGAAAGAAGCAATTGGACGATTGCGAACTGGTCATCAATCTCATTATAAGTGTCAGTATCGAGCACTGCTCGAACCTTTCCCGTAGGAGGCGCGAGGAGACCAACCCGTTCAGCAGTATCCAAATGTATCATTGAGTTTTCCTTGGTGAGATATAGCTGGGTTGCAGAACGATGCGTGCTTGACCAGCTGTCGTCGGGGGGTGTCAATCAGTCCACATTCGAGCGGGGAGCGCGTACTTGTTCAACGAACTTTTGATCAAGTGCTGCAATACTCTAACTCGTAAACCAGAGAGGCTTTGGATAGCATTTGCCGGACTTTCTGTTGATCGACGATGTACGAAATGTGGTCGCCGCTGTTGATAAGAGCGGCAGGTTTATTGACACATTGAATGGAGCGCACACACCGGCAGTGGGCGGACGGCGCCATGTTTTTGTGACTCTTTGGAGATGTGTCGCCAGGATTGCTATCCAGCCGCCAAAACGATCTTTAGCGATCTCTCGCACCATTATCATTGTTGACAACCTCTTGCCGTCATTACCAGAAAGTAACATGAGCAACTTAAATCTGCACACGGTTGCACAATATGATAAATCTCTCTCAAGTCAAGTTGGTTGGACATAATGGGAAAAACAAAACTGGAATTTGTTCGCTCGCGCGACGTCGCCCAACTTGCTGGTGTCAGCAGATCGGCCGTGTCACGAACCTACACTCCTGGCGCCTATGTGTCCGATGCGACTCGCAAGAAGGTGCTGGCGGCGGCTGAGATGCTTGGTTACGCCCCAAATGCAATGGCGCGGAGCTTAAAAACCAAGCGGACCGGTATTATCGGGATCGTATCGAGTGATCTACACAATCCATTCCAGGCTGAATTGTTAGAGCGTCTGACCACAGCGTTACAGAATGAGGGGTTTGCCCCACTTCTGCTATTTGCTGACGACGCAGATTCTGATCAGCAATTGGAGCAGATGATATCTTACCAAGTAGAAGCTCTTGCTGTGACAAGTGCTACTGTGTCGTCACGGATGGCTGCGAGGTTTCTCGGTTCCAACAAGCCCATTGTGGCAATAAACAGATTCTTGGCACAGGGTGAGATAACATCCATTACGAGCGATAATGCTGGAAGCGCTGCAAAAATTGTCGATCATCTAGTGGAAATCGGGTGTCGTAAAATAGCATTTGTTTCTGGAGATCCAATTGCGTCCAGCAGCCAAGAACGTGAAGATGGCTTCCTTCGGCGAATGGCCCATTACAATCTTGTGCCTTTCTCAATCACAGGCGGTAACTATACCTACGAAGGTGGTGTCGAGGCAGGACGCCGCATCCTTGAGGGAGATGCCATACCTGATGCGATTGCTTGCGCGAACGACTTGATGTCCTTTGGAGTAATTGACATTGGACGTGACGCCTTTGGCATCGATGTGCCAAAGGACGTGAAGGTAACCGGATTTGATAATTCACTCATTGCGGATTGGCAGTCTTACGCCCTCACGTCCATAGATCCAGATGTCGAGAGGATGGTCCAACTGGGTCTTAAAAACATCATGTCTGGTATCACGGGCCAACCGCAATCTCCGCCGTCCCACCTCAAAGTTCCCGGTCAACTGGTAGTTCGCGCCTCTACGATCCGATAGTTGCTGGATACCTCCTTATCCGTTCCTAGTTGACAGGCGTCTCCCTTGTGTGCACACATGTGCAGAAACGGGGTGCCAGTTCTGATTTTGGAACGAGACGGGAAGTCCATGAATCACAGTCATTCCTCAATGCCACCTCCGGCAACACCGCGATCGTTGGACGTATTGGCGAACGCTATGGCGGCGAGTGCGGGAGTTGTTTTGGCCTTTATGGCCCTGCACATCGTGGCTGACGTCGGCATGAAGTATGTGTTCCACGCACCGATAGTCGGTACGCTCGAAGTAGTCTCTCACTACTACATGATCTTTGTGACATTCATGCCGTTGGCAATGATCGAGTGGAAACGCGAGTCGATAGTAGTCGACGTATTTTACAAAACATTTCCTCGATGGCTTCGAATGGCGTCTACCGCAATTACATTCGCTCTTGTCATCGGTGTCTATTGTGCATTGACCTACAGCAGTCTTCTTGCAGCTCTTCATGCTACGGAAATCGGTGAAATTGCTATGGGTTCAGCAATGACCGTTATCTGGCCGTCTCGATGGGCACTGCCTATCGGTTTTTCCTGCGCCTGCATCGTCATGATTTGGTATCTAATTGTATTTCTTACCAGAAATGAAGAATGGGAGTCGCTATTTGACGAGCGCGCCGGTTCTGGCGAATTTCCGGGGGCATAGATTATGGATCGTCTCGATATAGGTCTGATTTCCATTGTCGCCTGTATGGCATTGATGGCCATTCGCGTTCCGATAGGTGTCGCGCTCATTTCAATGTCGTTCATTGGAATCGCTTGGGTCATAAATTTGAACGCCGCATGGGGCATTCTAAGCTCCATCCCCTATTCGTTCATTGCTACTTGGGAACTGAGCGCAATCCCGATGTTTCTGCTCATGGGGTATGTGGCGGCTTGGAGCGGGATGACCAAAGGCCTATTTACCGCAATGCGTTTGCTATTTAACTGGATCCCAGGCAATCTTGCTGTGGCATCTGTTGGAGCGGCCGCCCTGTTCTCTGCGGCATCTGGTTCATCACCCGCCACCTCGGCCGCTCTCGCACGCATAGCCGTTCCCGAAATGTTGAAGTCAAAGTACGACCCCGCACTGGCAACCGGGACCATTGCGGCAGCAGGTACGCTCGGCTCATTGATCCCGCCATCAATAATCATGATTATTTATGGTGTCTTCACAAATACCGAGATTGGACCCCTATTCGTTGCCGGCTTTTTGCCGGGTTTGCTAACTGCGGTGTGCTTCAGCGCAATGATTATCATTCGTGTGAAGGCTAAACCCGCGCTCGCGCCCTCTTCTAAATTGACTCTGGCACCTGAGGAGCGGGCTGCGGCCTATCGTGATCTCTGGCCATTGCCAACTTTGATAATCGGTGTGCTGGGCGGGATAATGACAGGTGTTTTCAGCCCCACTGAGGCCGGAGCCGTTGGCGCATTGCTGGCAGTTCTGATAGCCGCTACCCGCCGCAGCCTCAGCGCGACCGTTTTATGGCAGTCGTTGCGCGATGCTGCCATCTCGACTGCGGTGATCTTCTTCATCGCTATTGGAGCAGCAATGTTCCAGAGGTTGATGGGAATAAGTCAGATCCCTGCCTTCTTCTCAGGTCTTATTCTTGATTTTAGTGATAACAAGTACATTGTTATCTTACTAATTTCCCTGATTTATTTGGTTCTTGGCTGCTTTCTTGAGCCAATTGGCATTATGCTTCTGACGCTGCCGATCGTATTACCGTTGCTGATTGACTTGGAAATTGATCTGATCTGGTTCGGTATTCTCAGCGTCAAATTGCTTGAGATTGGCTTGGTTACACCCCCCTTGGGATTGAATGTCTACGTCGTCAATACGTCGTTAGGTGGCCGTGTGCCTCTCACCACGATTTTCCGAGGTGTGACGTGGTTCGTAGTTACCGATCTGTTTGTTCTGCTGATGCTTGTTTCCTTCCCGCAGATATCACTTTGGCTGCCTGGCATCACGGCCAAATAAATTTTTCCAATCAACCAGGAGAAGACAATGAAGATGAAGCACAATACATTTGCTGCCGTACTGTTGAGTGGACTCTCGTTTATGACCGGATCTGCTCAAGCAGAAAACTATAGCTACTCGGTGTATCTGACGCCAACAGAACCGCTACCGGCGTCAGGCTACATACCGTGGGCAGAAGCAATTACCGAACGCACGAACGGCGATGTAACAATCGAGATCTACTTTGCCGGATCGCTTCTGCCTGCACGCGATAATCTCACCGGTACGCGTGATGGCGTTGCAGACATCGCCATGCATCCAATCAGTTATACGCCCTCAGAATTGCCTATCTGGAACATCATCCCAGATATTTCATTCAAATTTCCCGACCCGTTTGTAACCGCGTTTGCGAGTACAGAATACGGCTTATTAGACAAGGAGGGAAACAGCGAGTTTCGTGATGCAGGCGTGGTGTATTTGGGCGGATATTCAACGCCAAGCTACCAGCTAATATGTCGCGATCTTGATATTTCGAGTGTTGCAGATCTGAAGGGCAAGCGAGTGCGAACGCCAGGCGGGCCGTGGTCGCGGTTTGTACGCTCTATCGGTATGGTGGATGTCAACATTCCGTCACCCGAAACGTACACTGCCTTTGAGCGGGGCGCAGTGGAGTGCACGACGGCTGATTTAAGCCACTTCATAGCCGGTAACAAGCTGATGCGTGTTGCCAAAGCCGCTAACAACATGAAATTGGGACCATATTTTGCAGGCGCGTCCTGGGTTATCAACCCTCAATCGTGGAACGGCATCAGCCCTGAACACAAAGAAATAATTTTCGAAGAAAGTGCCAAAGCACTTGCGTCTGCGATCGCCGGGTATGTTCGATTGAGCGAAGAATCCATTGCAGCCGCGAAAGCCGAAGGCATAGCATTCGTCGATCCCTCCGAGGATCTCTCGGCCGCGCTAAATTCCTTCAACGCAGAACTTGGCGCCGAAATGGTCAAAGCAGGCGAAGAGGCTGGCGTTATGAACATTGAGCAGGAGGTAGCTGATATCACGGGTTTGATGGAGAAGTGGACCAAATTGCTGGATGGAGTCGATCGTACGGACACGGATGCCTTGTCCAAACTTGTATGGGATGAGATCTATTCCAAACTCGATCCTGAGACCTATGGCCAGTAGTTCGATTAGCTTTGGGCTGTTTTAGTCAAACGCAAGCCTAACCAGATCACAGCCAACAATACAACGCGTGCCGGAGTAAAATACTCCGGCACGCGAGAGTGTGGCTTGGTGATTTCTCTGCATGCATCGCAGGTTTTATCCTAGAGCCTTCGACACTTCCGCGCTGATGAAATCAATGAAAAGGATGAAAGAATCAAGAGATGACTTATGTACCCGCTGATAACCGCTATTCGAAAATGAAGTACCGCCGCTGTGGGGTTTCGGGGTTAAAGATACCGGCAGTTTCGCTGGGACTCTGGCATAATTTCGGGCACGACTATCCACATCAGACTAAGCGCGAGATCTGTCGCACTGCTTTCGATCACGGTATTACTCATTTCGACCTCGCTAACAATTATGGGCCACCTCCTGGCTCGGCAGAGGAGGCGTTCGGTGAAATTTTGAAAACGGATTTCTCTGGATATCGCGACGAGTTGATAATTGCATCTAAGGCTGGATACGATATGTGGCCTGGTCCGTACGGGGAGTGGGGATCGCGCAAGTATCTCATTGCTTCCTGCGATCAATCATTAAAGCGAATGGGCTTAGACTACGTCGACATCTTCTATTCCCACCGCTTTGATCCTGACACTCCGCTTGAGGAAACAATGGGTGCGCTAGATACAATTGTGCGGTCAGGCAAAGCGCTCTACGCCGGAATCTCGTCCTACAATTCCGAACGCACACGCGAGGCTGTGGCGATACTGAAAGATCTCGGTACGCCCTGTTTGATTCACCAACCCAGCTACAACATGCTGAACCGTTGGGTAGAAAGGGATGGACTGAAAGATACGCTAACTGAACTCGGTATAGGTTCCATAGCATTCACACCCTTGGCGCAGGGTATCCTTACCAACAAATATTTGGGTGGCATTCCCGACGGCAGCCGTGCGACACAGGGCAAGGGGCTGAAGGATGGCATGATTAATCAGAAAGTCATTGAGAGTATCCGGACACTTAACGCAATTGCAGAGGAACGCGGGCAGACGCTTGCCCAAATGGCGCTCGCTTGGGTCCTGCGTGATGGGGGCATCACTTCAGCTCTAATTGGAGCCAGCAAGCCTTCTCAAGTTATCGACTGTGTCGGTGCTGTAGGCAATCTGGAGTTTAGCTCGGAGGAACTTGCCAAGATTGACGCCGTAGCACAGGATGAAAATATAAATCTCTGGGCTGCGTCGAGCGAAAAGGTGTAGATATTAGATGCGGTGGTTGCCGCCCTCTCAAGACGGCATTGTGATCTTTCAATGTTGTACCACTGAAAGCAACGCACCGGAGAGGACGGCCCACTGTAACGAAGCAAATAAACAGCCCGGCTATAATGGAATTGAGCATGCCTCGTCGTCGCGCTCTAGAAACGATTGGATTGCGGAAATGTAAGGCTGCGGCGTCTCGAGGCATCCCATATGTGACGCGTCCGGCATGATCACCAATTCAGAATCTGGCATGGTGTCAACGGCGGAGCAAAAGTCGGCCATTGCCAATTATCTCTGGCCAATCCTCGTGGCAATGTCACTGTCAAGTCCTTAACAGACGCTTGGGTTTCTGTATCTGTAGGCAGTGCAGGTATGGAACCTGCAATATTATCTAGCAGGTGCTGAAAGGGAAGATGTCATGCTGAAAGTTACTTCTGCCCAGCTTGTTGAAGAAGCGCGCCGCGAGATTGAAGAGATATCGACAGATGACGCGGTGAAGTGGTTGGACGACGACAAAGTTCAGTTCATAGATATTCGCGATGTGCGTGAGCGACAGAGATCTGGATACATTCCGGGCAGTTTTCATGCCCCGCGCGGAATGGTCGAGTTTTGGGTCGATCCTGAAAGCCCCTATGCAAAGGATATCTTCCAGGAAGACAGAAAGTTCGTCTTCTACTGTGCCTCCGGATGGCGTTCCGCCCTGACTGTCAGCACGTTGACCAAAATGGGGTTTGATGCGGCGCATTTGAAAGATGGCTTTTCCGCCTGGAAAGATTCTGGTGCGCCGGTTGAAGAGGAATCTGGACGCTGAACGTCTGAATCCGATTGCTACGTAAACCGAATGACCAGCTTTCCGACAGCCGTCCTTTTGCTGAAGGTGTGCAGCATTTCGACCGCTTCGTCCAGGGTGCCGATGCGAGCGATTTTTGGGTCGAGTTTGCCATCAAGAATTAGCCCAGCGAGCTTCGCGCCGAGCACCGGACGCGCACCGTGATTGCGGTTGGCGTAATCCGCCCAGTAAACGCCCATCAGATTGCGTTCGCCAAGCAGGGCGAGGTTGACAGGCAGATTGGGAATGGCTCCACCTGCAAATCCAATCACGAGGTGACGTCCGCCATAGCCGAGCGAACGGAACGCAGCCTCGAAATGATCGCCCCCGACGGGGTCACAGACGATATCAAGACCGGCGCGGCCGAACTGCTCTTTCAGGACACTCCGCAGGTCTTGTTCGGCGTAGTTGATCAGGTGTTGGGCACCGTAGTCTGCACAGACCTTCAGCTTGTCGAAGCTGGAAGCCGCGGCAATGGCCTGTGCTGCGATATGGCGGCAGATATCGAGTGCGGCGAGGCCGACGCCGCCCGAAGCGCCCAGCACCAGCACCCTGTCGCCTGCGGACATTCCCGCACGGTTCATTAATCCGTGCCAGGCGGTCATGTAGGCCAAGGGAAAGGCAGCGGCGATGTTCCAGTCCAGTGCTTCGGGAATTTTAAAGGCACGTTCGGCCTCTACGACTGCTTCTTCCGCGAAGGCCCCCCAAGTGACGACCGCAGAAACCCGGTCGCCCACGGCAAACCCCTCGACCGCATTTCCGACCTCCACCACTTCGCCGGATAGTTCCATTCCGGGCGTGAAGGGCAGTTCCGGTTTCACCTGGTACCGGCCGGCGACGATCAAGCTGTCGGGAAAGTTAATGCCTGCGGCATGCACCTTCACGCGGAGGTGGTTGTCTAACAATTTGTCAGGCGCGACATCCTCGATCGAAAGCGCATCAATCCCGGAAAATTCATTACATCGTATGGCTTTCATCTGCGTGCCCCGCGGATACCAGGCACCAGTGCTTCGGCTATTACATCGAGCTGCTCCAGTTCGTCGAAGACAGGATTGAGTACAACGTAATCAGGCTTGCTTTCCAGAAAAGAACCAAGCTGATCAAGACAGTCCTCCGGCCTGCCGGATACAGCCAACACATCCACCGCGGACGGATCACGTCCGGGATAGGTCGTACCGAACCACTCCCTAAGCCGGAACTGCGCTCGCGCCGTGTCGGAATCGACCGCGATATACACCCTCTTGCCGACCTTGAAGGCACCCGGTGCGTGACCGGCTTCAGCGGCGAGTTCGCGCATCATCGTCATCTCGGAAAGATAGCGAGCGTTCGGGGCGGCACCGGCGCCCATCCAGCCGGTGCCTAGGCGCGCGGCGCGTTTCAACGCGATCCTGCTTGATCCACCGAACCAGATGGGTGGATGCGGCTTTTGAACTGGTTTCGGATTGATCGAGGCGTCTAGGATTTCAAGACGCCCGTCATCGTGGCTCACGCCGTCTTCGGTCCAGAACCGCCTAAGGAGTTCGACGGCCTGTTCGAGCTGCGCTCCGGTCCTCTCGGACGACAGTCCGCAAGCGCGGTAGGAGGCGGGATCGCTTCCCGCAGCGACGCCCATGATGAGCCGTCCGCCGGACAGATGATCGAGCGTCGAGGTGGTTTTAGCCAGCAGAGCCGGACTGCGCAGTGCTATTTGCAGGATTCCGGTTCCTAGTTTTGCGCGGCTTGTCAGAGCGGCGGCAAAGCTCAGAAGCGCCACCGGAGCCAGTCTTGGACCTGGCCCGAAGAGCTGTTCGGTGACCCAGAGACTGTCGAAACCGAGAGCGTCAGACTTCATCAGATAGTTTCGTAGACGGGCCATATCGAGGGCCTGCATCGAGGATTGTGGGATCGGCAGGCCGATTTCTATTGTCATGGATTGGCCCTTGTAAATGCAGGTGTCATCGCAGTATCAGCGTCGGCAGGGACGGAAACGCGAAGAGGATCGCAGTGAGGCAGAAGAGCGCAAGCACGAAGGGCACGACGCCGCGAAAGATCGTCTGTATCGGAACATCAGGCGCCATGCCTGCAATGACGAAGACGTTGATCCCGACAGGGGGTGTAATCATGCCAAGTTGCACGGTTACCACGATCATTACACCAAACCAGATCGGATCGATGCCCAGAGCGGTAATCAGCGGAAAGAAAATCGGAACCGTGAGCAGGAGCATGGAAATTTCATCCATGACCGCTCCCAACGCCAGGTAGATCACGAATATGATCATCAGCACGGTCGTGGCTGACAAGTCGGCGGCTGTAAACCAGGCGGCGACCGTCATCGGCATCTGGGTCAGCGCCACGAAAAACGAGAACATGTCGGCGCCGATCACGATGAAGAAGATCATCCCCGACGTCACGACTGTCTGGGTGATGGCGTCCCGAAACGCGATCCACGACAGTTTTCGACGCAGAACCCCTATCGTGATTGCGCCGATGGCGCCGAATGCTGCGGATTCTGTCGGCGTTGCGAGGCCTGTATAGATGGATCCGACCACGACAGTAAAAAGCAAGACGATCGGCCACATGTCCCGCAAGCTGGACAGGCGGTCATCCCGATCGCTCTCTTCGCCCGGTGGCGCAATGTCGGGATCGATGCGCACCCATATGGCGATTGCAAGCATGAACAGCGCCATGCCGATGATGCCAGGCACGATGCCGGCCAGCAGAAGATTACCTGGAGAGGTTTCGGTAACGATGGCGTAGAGGACAAAGATAATTGAGGGAGGGATCATGATCCCTAGCGTGCCGCCCGCCGCGATCGATCCCGTAGCCAGCGCATCGGAATAGCGGTAGCGCTTCATCTCAGGCAGCACTACGCCAGATACGGCGGCCGCCGTGGCGATTGACGAACCACATATCGCACCGAAGGCAGCGCTTGAAAATACGGTCGCCATGGCGAGTCCGCCACGCAGTCGCCCTAACCAGGCATTGGCCGCACGGAAGAGGCTCTGGCTCAGACCTGACTGCGACGACACAAACCCCATCAGAAGAAATAGCGGAATGATGAGGAAGGTGTAGGAACTGGCACGCTCGAAAGGAGCGTTGCGCAAGATGTAGATTGCAGATTGGGCAGACGAGACATAGGCTGTTCCGGCCAGACCCGTGATCGCCATTGCCAGAGCGATCGGGATCCTCAACGAGATCAGGCCGAGGAGTGCGGCAAAACCGCTTAGTGCAACCGCGAGTCCGTCCATTCAGTCTTGGTCTCCGGGACCAGTTTCGGTATCATGCAACATCCGAAAAAGTGCCGCGCCGGCCGCAGCCAGTGCACCGATTGCCGCACAGGCCATGAACGGCGCCAAAGGAAGGCGGGCCGTCAGTGTCGTCGTGCGCCCGAGATAGGCATCAAGGGCGAGTTGGCCGAGATAATATGCGACCGACACAAGAAATACCGACCCGGTGACAGCGGCAATCAGAAAGAGTGTCCGTTGCACCGTCGTCGGCAGCCGGCTGGTCAGCAGATCTACAGAAACATTCGCGTCGCGCAGGAAGGTCAGCGGAAGTGACAGAAAGATTGCGGCGGCAAGAAGCTGTTCGGAGAGCTCTACCATACCTGAATATCCACCGCCGAACAGTTTGCGAGCAATGGTGTTCAGCACAATTGCCAGCGCCAATCCGACAAAAATTGAGCCTGACAGATATGCCAGGAGGCGCGAAATACGGGCGCCTCCTTTTCGGACTCCAGTGGGAATGCTCAGTTGCTTTCCCCGTGCTGTTCGGCGAGTGCACGTGCCTCTTCGAGCAGAGCGCGGGCATTCGATACGCCATTCGCCTCGGCGTTTGAGACCCAGGTCTCGTCCATTCCCTCGACCATTTTCCGCCATTCTGCCCGTTCTTCCGGCGAAAGCGTGATGATTTCATGGCCATCACCGCTCAGCGCATTGCGGGCATTTTGGTCGTTCCCGTCCCAGATCGCTCCAATGTCTGCCCAGTATCCGGATCCTGGCGCTGTACTCTCGATTACAAGCTTCTGCAGGTCATCCGGAAGTTTCGCGAGAGACTGTTTGTTCATGAAGGTTGCGAACACAGTCGAGTACATGGACAATTCGGTGTGGTACTTTGTAACTTCGTTGAGCTTGAAGGCCAGGACGCCTTCATGGTTGAGAACGAATCCATCAATTGTGCCCTGAGACATGGCCTGGTAGATTTCCGATGACGGCAATCCGACCTTCGAGCCACCGAGACCTTCTATAATATCTCCGGTGACGGCGGTAGGTGCGCGGATTCTCAGCCCCTTGAGGTCATCAATGTTGCGCACCGGTGTCTCGCTGGTATGGATATGGCCAGAAGGATGCACATTCATGGCCAGAATTTGCACATCCGGATAATCTTCCGAGATGTATTCACCCCACAACTCCTCAAGCATTTGCGATCCGGTTTCGGCGGTTTTGAAAAGGAACGGCAGTTCGAGAACGGAGGTGCGCGGGAACTTGTTCGGCGACCAGCCCGGAATGCCGTAGCTGATGTCGGCCAATCCCGCTTCCACGCAATTATATTGCTCAGTGGGTTTGCAAAGCGAGGAGCCGGGAAAGATTGTTACTTTAAGGCGCCCATCAGATTTTTCTTCGAGCATTTCTGCCCATGGCACCAGTACCTTATTGTGATGCGTAGTGACCGGCGGCAGCATGCTGGACACCTTGAGTTCGTATTCCTGCGCTACGACTGCCGTCGTTAAGCCTGACAAGAGCGCCGAGACGCCAAAGATGGTCTTAATACCTGTCCACATGGTGTTCTCCGTATTCGATTTGATACTGCGTTATTGAGCGGTGTTGGCAATTACCGCTTCTGCTTCGATTTCAATTAGACTACCTGGACGCACGAGCTTGCCGCATTGCACGAGCGTACTGGCTGGAAACTTGTCGTGATCGAAGAAGCGGCCGCGAACCTCGTGCAGAACCCGGAGAGTATCTTCGTTCAGCTCTGTGACGAAAATCAGTGTCCTTACAATATCATTCAGGGTCGCACCCTGCTGCGAGAGGTCATCGCGCAGTTTCTCCAGTATTTTCTCGCACTGACCTTCCATCGTGTTGCTGACGATGTTGCCATCCTCGTCTGTGCCCAGTTTCCCGGAGATGTAAATAATCGTATGCGTCGGCAAATCGACCCGGACGGCATCGCAAAAGGCGGCCGGTATACCTGTGTCTTTAATACCGGGGATATTGCGCGTCGGATTTTTGATTGTTGTAATTGATTGTCGGATCAAAGTCGTTCTCCCAGCTCTTGGGCCAAGTGGGCCGCAGTAACCCTATAAATAGTGCTCGGCGTTAGCCTATCTGTCAGTTACTTGACATTGGGATGTCAAATTTGCTTGCTGGTCTTGGCCGAGTCCCCAGGAGTTGGGACTGCAAGGCAAGAACCGGATGTCACTGAACTCAAACGCGCACATTGTTAAAATCCTCACCGAACTGGCGGAGATTGGCGGTATCGACTCACAGCGACTGATACAGAAACAGGAGTTTGGCCCAAGAGAGAGTATCTTTCACCTCGGCGACAAACGAAAATGCTTCTTTATTGTGCGCAAGGGGCGGACCCGGACCTACATGGTCTCGGCCTCTGGTCACGAAATCACTACCGGTATCTGGACCGAGGGTGCCACCTTGGGACTGATCAGCAGTATTGCAAGTATTCCGCGCGTCTTGTCGTGTGAAGCTATCGATAGATGTACGGTCGACATGGTGGACATAGTTCGGTTCGAGACTTTGATGGAGGCGCATCCGACCCTTGCCATCGCCATGTCCAAAACCATGGCTGAAACCGCGGCCTCTGCGATAACGCGGGCCAGCTATTTTGCGCTGCATTCCGCCATGGGTCGGCTGATCAAGGTATTGCTTACGCTAGGTCGGCATGAAGCCTATGGCCCGGACAATGATCAGGCGATGATTCGCGACCTCAGCAAGGAAGACATAGCCAGAATTGCTAACGCCTCTCGCCCGTGGATATCACAGTCAATATCTCACCTGCAAAGCGAGGGGCTCTTGGAATCAAGACGAATGGAGATTCACATTCCAAGTCTGTCGAGGCTCGAGAAATACTGCGACCTGGTTTGCGACTGACCCGCGAGTGAGAATGTTAACTACCTGACAGAATAGCGGTCGTTCAATCGCTAAGCGTTGACGAACACCAGCATCAAACGAGGGTGAATTTGGCTCAGATAAATGTGAAGCGGAATAGTGGATGGGCAGAAATCCGGCTGGATCGGCCGGACAAGCGAAATGCTCTGGGCGAGGAGATACTAACCCAGCTTAACGACGCTATCGCAAGCTTTGTCGATGATGAAGACACACGGGTAATAGTACTCTCGGCCACCGCCCCCATCTTCAGTGCGGGCGCGGAGTCAAAAATAAAATCTGACTCGTCGGCGGAGGAAAAGCGTACGGCCTTCAAAGGAGCGAAATCACAGTTTCGTCGCCTTTTCGAACGGGCAACGAGCAGCTTTGAACAGCTCGAACAGATCACTGTCGCAAAGATCAACGGTCATGCGATAGGTGCCGGCTGGGGGCTGACCCTGGCTTGCGACTTTCGATATGCTGCCAGGCAGGCGCAGTTCTGGATCCCCGAGGTCGATCTCGGTGTTCTGTTGGGGGTAGGAACGACAACGCGAATGGTACGCCTGATAGGAGCCGCCCGTACGAAGGAGATTGTCCTTGGTGGCCGGCGGTATGATGCAACCGCACTCAAAGATATTGGATTGCTGACCGAGGTCGTCGACAGCGGCGAACTCGACGAAGAGGTCCACAAGTATGTCGAGTTTCTTCTTGCAAAGCCGTTCCTGCCGCTGGCGCAAATGAAATCCCGCATCGACCATATTGCCCGCACAGCCGTACCGGAGGCAGCTTCGGTAATCGAAACGATCTTGCCGAGAAAGGACAGCTAGATGTTTCTAGAGGGGATCCGGGTTCTTGATCTGTCGCGTATACTGGCCGGGCCACTTGTAGCTGCGACGCTGGGTGACATGGGAGCCGATGTGATCAAAGTCGAACGGCCGGGCCGCGGCGACGATCTGCGCTGGCTCCGCGGCAAGACCGGCATGACAGCCTCGTTTGCTGCTCTCAACCGCAACAAACGCGGAATTGCCATTGATATTAAGACTGAAGAGGGCTGCAAGCTGGTGCTGAGTCTCGCAGCTCAATCGGATGTGGTTATTGAAAATTTCCTTCCCGGCACGGCGGAGCGACTTGGTATCGGCTACGAGCAGGTTAAAGCGGTAAAAAACGACATTGTGTACCTGTCGATTACCGGGTTTGGGCAGGACGGACCACTTTCCTGGCGCGGCGGATACAACTCTGTAGCCCTCGGCCAGGCGGGATTCATGGCTCTTACCGGCATGCCGGGTGATCCTCCAACCCGCCCCGCCGGATCACTCGCGGATGTTGCCGCCGCAAACGTGGCCATCGGCGCGGTGAATGCAGCGCTGGTACGACGCGAACGGAAGGGCGAAGGTGCGTATATCGATGTAAACCTGCTCGCATCCACATTGGGACTGCTACCCGATCCGGTGGCAAACTACTTTGAATCAGGTATTGCACCAAAGCGCCTCGGCAACCGCTCGCCCAGCGTGACGCCGGGCGAGGTTTACCCGACATCAGACGGTCTTGTAACCATTGTTCTGACCAGCCCTAAACAGTGGCGGGCGCTCTGCGAAGAACTCGATGATATGCAAATGTTCAACGACCCGCGCTTCAAGACGAATGCCGACCGACTTGAGAATTTCGACGCCTTCCGAGCACGGATGGAAGCACACATTGCAAAGGCAACAACCGACGAGTGGGTTCAACGCCTTACTCGTCATTCCATCGCAGCCGGTCCGGTCTACGAGTTTCCGGAAGTGTTCGAAGATCCGCAAATCAAACATTTGTCGCTGGTGAAGGAGATCGATCAGCCGGGGCTTGGGCCGACAAAAATGCTGGGACCGACCTTTCGTACCAGGGATGATGATCACGGCATACGCCGCCCGGCGCCACGCGTCGGCGAGGATACTCGGACAGTCCTCCAAGACGTTCTCAATCTGTCCGCAGATGAAATCGCCGTACTCGAGAGATCCAAAGTCGTCGAACAGTTTGTACCTGCTGAATGAAACACCTACGCAGGGTCTGAAAGGAGAAAACATGGAACCGAAGCCGATCACGAAGACACCCGCCTGTTACGTCGAAAAAGATAGCTTTCCGCAACTCTCCGGGCTGAACCATATTGCCTATCGTTGCCGTGACAGCGAAGAGACACGGCACTTTTACGAAGACATACTCAATATGCCTCTTATCGGTATTGTCTGGCACGATCACGTACCGTCGACAGGAGAATACTGCCCGTATTTTCATCTGTTTTTCGAGATGGCCGACGGCAGTTCTATTGCTTTCTTCGATCTGTTCGACGGCAAAGCAAACACACCGGCACCAGACACGCCTCGCTGGGTAAACCACCTGGCTCTGACCGTCGAAAGCGAGCAGGCGTTGCACGACGCAAAGGCACGTCTCGAGGAGCATGGTGTGGAGGTCATCGGACCGACGACCCACTCCAGCTCCAAGTCGATCTATTTCTTTGATCCGAACGGAATACGGCTTGAACTGGCCTATATGACAGCCAGCAGGGAAGCGCTCCTGAAGCGGGCGGATGAAGCGCGCGATATACTGAAAAAACGCGAAGAAATCTGGAAAGGCGTTCAGCAACGGCGCGAAGAAGGCATCTATCACGAATGACGCCAGCGAATACGCCGGAAGCGAAGCGTTACAAAATTGGCATCGATGTAGGCGGAACCTTTACTGATCTCTCGATCGTCGAGGATACCGAGAGCGGCCCGTCGCTGTCATTTCACAAGGCGCTGTCAACGCCGGATGATCCATCTGTGGGTGTGTTCGATGCCTTGAATGTCGCTGCCCAGGAACGTGGTATATCGCGCGAGGCGTTGTTGTCCCAAACGCGGTTTTTGGGGCTTGGGACGACCGTCGCGACAAATATCATGGTTCAGCGGGAGGGTGCGGATGTAGCGCTCGTTGCCACAAGGGGATTTCGGGACGCGTTGTCAATCCGTCGGGGTATTCGAGAGGATGTGTGGGATATCCGACGCCCGCATCCAAAGGAACTCGTGCCACGCTGGAATCGGTTTACCATCGAAGAACGAGTGGATTCAAAGGGAAATGTTCTGCTCACCCCACGAGCGAATGAACTTGATCGGCTGGCGGAGGAGATCAGGGCGTCTGATGTCGAGGCCATTGCCATTTGCCTGTTCAATTCGTTTCTCAACCACGAAAATGAAACCATCGTCGCCAACTATCTGCGCAGGGCGTTTCCAAATCACTTCATTTCTGTGTCTACAGAGCTGATCCCGCGGATCGGGGAGTATGAACGTACCTCGACCACTGTGATCAACGCATTCGTGGGACCGAAAACCGCACGTTATCTGACCCAGCTGGTCACTGCCCTGCGTGAGGCCGGTCTGCAACAAGAACCTCTGATAATGCAGTCGAACGGCGGTTTGGTCGGCGTTGCGCCACTGTTGACGGCACCGGTACGCGCCGTCCTGTCAGGGCCCGCAGCGGGTGGATCTGCGGCAGCCTCATGGGCTGAAATCAGCGGCGCGGACGATGTCGTTTTCTTCGATATGGGCGGCACGAGCATCGACATCCTGGTCACCGAACAAAAGAATGCTAACCACAAGGATGTTACCGCGATCGAGGGCTACCACATGGTGGTGCCATCGATCGATATTCGCACCGTTGGCACTGGCGGAGGCACCATCGCGCGTGTGGATCCAGGTGGGTTGCTGCGCGTCGGACCCGACAGTGCCGGATCGGTGCCAGGTCCGTCCAGTTATGGCCGGGGCGGTATTCTGCCAACAGTAACGGACGCCAATCTGGTCCTCGGCCGGTTGAGCGGCGATCAGTTCATGGCCGGGAAGATGCCGCTCGATATGCATCTGGCGCGCCAGGCGATTGACGTTGGAATTGCAAAAAAACAGGGCGTTTCGGTTGAACAGAGCGCCCTCGATATCATCCGTATTGCAAACGAAAACATGGCCGCATCGCTGAGGATCGTCGCGGCCGAAGGAGGACTGGATCTGCGAAAATACATGCTTGTCTCGGCCGGAGGAGCCGCAGGCATGCATGTTAGCGCAATCCGCCGCATGCTCGACATGGCCGGAGTCTACATTCCGCTACAGGCTTCTGTTGCATGTTCCGTTGGCATGCTCCTATCCGATATCCAGCGCGATCAGGTGATCAGCATCGTCCGGCCCATCAGTGAGATCGAGCCGGGAGAATTGCAGGAGCGACTTGATACCGAAGCAGGTCAGGCATCTGCTGAACTGTTGGAAAGTGGCTGCACCACGGACAAGATAAGCCATCGTTGTTCAGTGGAGCTGCGCTATGTGGGACAGGTCTGGAACATTTCCGTACCGCTGGATCTGCCGGTGACGCAATTCGCACTGGATGCTGCTACAGTTCGGTTTCACGACCGCCACAAAAAACTCTATCACCACGATCATCGCGATCAGTCCGTGGAACTGATCAATATCCAGTTTGTTACAGTCGGCAACACCGACAAAATCGAATGGCGCGAAGCCACACCTGTCAAGGATATCAAGCCTGCCCCCGGCAAGCGTCCGGTCTGGTTCGCATGGTCGGATACTCCAGTGGACACGAAAGTCTTCGACGGCATGACCCTGCAGCCCGGCGACAGTATCGAAGGCCCGGCGGTGATCGAGGAAAGGACCACCTCTGTACTTCTTGATAGGGGCGATCTCGCAAGAGTCGATTCCTTCGGAAATTATGTCGTGACTGTGAAGGAGAATTGAGGGCATGGAAGGGATTGATCCAACCGACATCTCGGTCTTCGAGAGCAAGCTCAATTTCGTCTCTCGCGAGATGGGAATTGTTATGCAGCGCGCCTCGCGCAGTCCGATCCTTAATCAGAGCCACGATTTCTCCTGCTATGTCTGCGATGGTGTCGGCAATCTGATATCGCAAGCCGATGGTGTGCCCATTCATACCGGGGGTGGGGGCTTTGCCGTCGAACGACTTATTGAGTATTGGCGAGACGAGATCGCCGACGGCGACGTATTTCTCCTGAACGATCCCTATGTAGCAGGTGGGAACCATCTGCCGGATTTTACGGTCATTCAGCCGGTGTTTGACCATGGCCGGATCTTGTCATTTGTCTGCGGTCGCGCCCATCAGGTCGATATCGGCGGCGGCATGGCCGGCACCTACAACCCTAATGCGCGCGAAATCTATCATGAAGGAATACGCATTCCACCGGTAAAGATAGTCAAGGCAGGTACGCAATGTCGAGACGTGATCTACCTGGTAGCTCTCAACACGCGCTTCCCGGAAATGGTTTCCGCCGATATTCAGGCAATGATCGGCGCTGTGGGAGTCGGATCGCGGCGTATCAACGAACTTGTCGAAGAGTTCGGCTACGATATGTTCGAGCCGCTATGTGGTGCAGTACTCGACTATGCCGAAGCGGTGGTGCGCAAGCGGATCGAGGAAATTCCTGACGGCAGCTATACCGGAAGGGACCTCATGCTGAACGACGGGTTCAGCGACACGGAGGTCACGATAGCCGTAACGATCACCGTCGATGGAAGCGACCTACACGTAGATTTCACCGAAACGGGCCCACAGATAGATTCCTACAAGAACAGCTCTTACACCAATACGTGCTCTGCGGTTTATCTTGCAGTGGCAACGTTGTTGGGCGGGCGGATTCCGCTGAATGGCGGCAGTTACCGGATGATCAGGATTTCTGCGCCCGAGGGTAGTCTGGTCAATCCCAAAGAACCGGCACCGCTTACGTTCTGTACACACCATCCTACATACGAGATCGTTCATGCCTGCTGGCGTGCATTTGAAGCTGCGGTTCCGGAGATGGTTTCCGCCGGATGGGGCAAGCCCTGTCACCCGGTGTCCTCCGGTCAGCGTCCTGATGGATCCGGTCTTTTCGTGCTGTTTCATATGTCCGCTCAGCCGGGTGCGGGCGCGATGTCGTGTCGTGACGGGTTCGATCAGATTGGTCAGTTGCAAAGCCTCGGGGCCATAACAATGCCAAACCTCGAGGCTTATGAACAAATCTATCCCGTACGGTTTCTCAGCCATCAGTTCCGTATTGACAGCGCCGGTGCAGGACAGTTCCGCGGTGGCAGCGGTGTTGAATATTCTGTCGAGTTCCTTACGGCTTCGCGCCACAATCTCCGTGGCGAAGGGGTGGGCGCACCAACTGGCTTCGGTGTTGTCAAAGGCACCGCCGGGCAGGCTGGACTGGTCACCGCCGGATCCACGAGGGAGGCTTCCGAAGATCTTGCAAGCTATGGCGAGGCCAGCATGGAAGCAGGTATTCTGACTGTTGTTTCACCGGGTGGCGGTGGGTGGGGCGACCCAAAGGACCGTGACAGACAGTCGGTTCTGGATGATCTCCGCTCAGGAATGATTTCGCATGAGTGTGCACGCGACGTCTACGGCGTCTCCGAATGATGGCGTAGTTGAGGGGGCGACATGAGCATTTACCGGCAGGTCTACTCGACCTGGAAAGCCGATCCGGCTGCGTTTTGGGAAGAAGTTGCCAAGGGTATAGACTGGATAAAAACAGCCGACCGTGTCTTCAACCCTGATTCCGGAATATATGGCCGCTGGTTCGATGGAGCGAGCTGCAACACCTGCTGGAACTGCGTCGACCGGCATGTGAAGGCGGGCAACGGCAATCGGGTCGCCATTGTTTATGACAGCCCGGTGACCGGTGAGGTTAATAGCCTGACCTATGCCGAGTTACTCGAACACGTGAATGCTTTGGCACATGTGTTACGGGGCATGGGCGTCGAAAGGGGCGACCGTGTAATCATCTACATGCCGATGGTGACAGAGGCTCTCGTAGCAATGCTGGCCACCGCGCGACTGGGTGCTATACATTCAGTTGTCTTTGGTGGCTTTGCGGCTGCGGAACTGGCCACGAGAATCGTCGATGCGGAACCCAAGGTCATCGTTTCCGCTTCTTGCGGAATCGAACCGACACATCTTGTCGACTACAAGAAGCTTCTGGACGAGGCCATCGAAATTGCGGGTGGCGAGACACCGAAATGCCTTATATTGCAGCGTGAACGACAAAGGTGCAGTCTGATACCACTCCGAGATTTCGACTATCTTGATGAGGTCGGTGCTGCGCTCGATGTCAAGGCGTATGTTGCCTGTGTGCCTGTCGCCGCTACTGATCCGCTCTACATTCTCTATACTTCAGGTACGACCGGCCAGCCGAAAGGTGTTGTGCGCGACAATGGCGGTCACATGGTTGCGCTCAAATGGTCGATGGAGAATCACTACGGCGTTGCTCCCGGTGATGTGTTCTGGGCAGCTTCCGATGTGGGTTGGGTCGTCGGGCATTCATACATTTGTTACGGGCCTCTTCTGCATGGCTGCACTACTGTCCTGTATGAAGGCAAACCTGTAGGGACTCCCGATGCCGGGGCCTTCTGGCGCGTTATTGCCGACCACAGAGTGAATGCACTTTTTACCGCTCCGACAGCCTTCCGCGCAATCCGGAAGCAGGATCCCGACGGCAAGCTGATCGGCAGCCATGACCTCAGCACCTTTCGTGCTCTGTTTCTCGCCGGTGAACGCTCGGACGCGTCAACGATCCGGTGGGCCGAAGAAAAACTGGGCTGTCCGGTCATTGACCATTGGTGGCAGACCGAGACGGGTTGGGCGATGTCCGGCAATCCGGTGGGGCTCGGTGCGCTTCCGGTGAAATATGGATCTCCCGGCTTACCGATGCCTGGTTATGATATTCAGGTGCTGGATGACGACGGCCGCACCGTTCCGCCGGGCGATCTGGGCAACATCGTCGTCAAATTGCCATTGCCTCCAAGCGGGACACCAACGCTATGGAATGCGGAGGCCCGGTTTCGAAAGGCATATCTGGAAGAGTTTCCCGGTTACTACGCGACTTCAGATGCAGGTTTCATGGATGAAGATGGCTACATTTTCATCATGGCGCGAACAGACGACGTAATCAATGTGGCCGGCCACCGTCTGTCGACCGGTCAGATGGAAGAGATAATCACTGCGCATCCTGACATTGCCGAGGCTGCCGTAGTCGGACGCGCCGATGAGACCAAGGGTCAATTGCCGCTCGGCTTCTATGTGATGAACGACAACGCCACGAGTGACCCCGAGGAAATCGAGCGAGAGCTTGTAAAATCAGTCCGCGAAACGATCGGCGCCGTAGCCTCGTTTCGTACGGTAGTGCCGGTCTCCCGACTACCAAAAACGCGCTCAGGCAAGATCCTGCGCGCCACAATGCAAAAGATCGCTGAAGATGCCGACTACAAGCTGCCGGCTGCAATTGAAGATCCGGCAGTTCTGGATGAAATCAAGACTGCCCTGAAAGCTCGCGGCCTTCTGCAAAGTAAGGTTTAGCAACTGCAACTTCCATTTTCAGGCCGGTTTTGCATGAAGGAACATAGAAGCTGCGATCTCTGCACCGATCTTTTCGCTGGCTGCTTTCACGGGGTCGTCATGCAAATGCGCATAGCGTTGCGTGGTGGCGTTATCCTTGTGGCCAAGAAGGGATCCAATAAGTGGCAGGCTGGCACCGCCTGATACGGCGATACTTGCAAAGCTGTGGCGCAAGTCGTGAAGTCGGACATCATCGATTTCGGCCATTTTCCTGATTTTCTTCCAGACCTTCGGGGTGCCCTCGTAGAAGCCGTCGCCTCGAAAAGCGGGGAATACGTAAGGGTTTCCTGCCATTCTCGGGATCTCGGCGATTACCTGCCTTGCTGGTGCATTTAGTGGAACTGATTTCTGGCCCGTTTTCGAGTCTTCCAGCCTCAAGTATCCGCGATCGAAATCGACCTCGCTCCACCGTAGCATTTCGATCTCGCGCTTTCGCATTCCTGTGAACACAAGCAATTTTAGGGTAGCGATTGCCTGGGGATTGAGACCTGACGCCAATCCATCCTGCAAAGCCAGCCCGAGCCGCACTAGCTCTTGCGGGCTCAGGTAACGCTCTCCCATTTTGTCCGGAAAGCGTTTGACGCCGTGTACGGGGTTTTTCTCGATCAATCCGCAATCGAGGGCGTAACTGAAAATCCCGCCGAGCAGACCGACAGTTCGCGTCGCCGCACCTTTCCCGCCTCGAACGATTGCGCGGCCACGCAAACCGGTCTTAATGTCTGCCGAGGTCTTGCCGTTCGCCACATCATGCAGAAAGCGTTTAACGTCGGCGCGGTTGATGTCCCGCACCTTCTTTTTGCCAAGCAGTGGCTTGATATGTCGGATGATACGGCCGCGATCTGTGGCTACAGTGCTAACCTTTTTCGTGCCGGTACCGTGTTCCAGATAAAGATCGCAAAGTTGCGCAACGGTGATCTGTTTCTTCTCGTCCTGCTTTTCTTGAGCGGGATCTTCGCCAATTGCTGCTCTGCCAAGAATACGCCGCGCCTCGGCTCTTGCTTGATCCACAGTCCAGGGAGATCCATGTGCGCCAATCGTGTAGCGTCTTGTTGGAGCAGATCGTCCAGCTCCGACCCGATATTTGCAGACATAAGTTTTACGGCCGCCCTTTGAGATCTTGATGCCGAAACCCTTCAGGTCGCTGTCCCACAGGAAGTAGTCACGGTCTCCAGGATGAGCACGATCGACGACTGATTTCGCCAGTTTGTAAGGCATACGAAAGGATCCAGATCGGTGGTTACTTTTTTGAAAAAGTAACCACATAGTAACCACCGACGCGGAAACGTCAAGGAACGTTAGGGTATCTAGGGAGACAAAAATTAAATAAATTCAGTATATTAAAGAATGTGGAGGAACGTTGGGAAATCTCCAAAAATCCACTTCTTTAGCCCTCCGAAGGCAGAGGTCACAGGTTCAAATCCTGTCGGGTGCGCCAGAATTATTAATAATATCAATGAATTAATATGATTTCACTTTTCGTGTCAATGGCCGCCGTTCTTTTGGTCATCACTTGGTCACCACGGGAAATCAAATTTCAGCCATTTACGGCAACTGACAGCTGCCAGTTTTTCAACAGCTTTTTTGAAAGATTGTATATTCTAATTCAGTGTTGCTCGAGTACGAAAATACCGCAAAGTTCGCAGGTTCAAACCATGTCCCGCTATCTGTGAATTGTCGTAACGCATTTGTATAGGTCGCCTATGGAGAGGTAACACGCGACAATTCATATTTGAGTGCACGTAAAAACGCATCGAGTGATGATCGAATTACTTGATTTGGGCTGATCAAGAGTTGAACATCGAATCGTACCTTCTCCGAGAGTGGAAGCAATTCCAGTTCGTGTCCGGAAAACAGGCTTGAGGCGAAGTTGTCGGAAATCGCGCAACAGTTCAATGTAGTTACCAAACCGGTCGCGATCGCAGGCGACACTGCGGTTACAAAGTATCTTGGCTCCACACCAAGTTGATGGAGTTTCTCGAAAAACAATCGGCCTACAGGCCCTCTTCTTGAAGGCAAGACGCAGTCAATATTTGCCAAATCCTTTAACGGAAACTCCGAGGCGCCAGCAAGAGAGTGCTCCCGGGGGACTATAGCGATGACCTCGCCTTCTCCAATCTTCTCAATAACCAAGTCTCCCGTATCGCTGACACCCGCAGCGAGCCCAACATGCGCTGTTCCTTCGCGCAATGCACGAGTTTGCATGGCGCCTCCTCCGATATCAACCTCGATATGAACATCGGGATTGTATTTCTTGACGGCCGCAATTGCATTCGGAAGCACCTGATATGCCAGCAGACTAGGCACCGTCATTATTCGTATTGTCTCTCCCTTTCCCGTTTTCAATTGATGCAGGGATGCCTCGATTTGGGCAACCTTCTCAAACGTACCTTCGGATTCGAAGTAAAGCACATCCGCTTCGCGTGTAGCTTTCAGGCGGCCCTTCTCGTTAATGAAGAGGGCCAAACCCACCTCATCCTCGAAGATGCGAAGATGACGGCTGACTGTCGGTTGCGCCAAGTGCATGTTTCTCGCCGTTTGGCTCAGGCTCAAGGTCTCATACACCGAGCGAAATATGCTTAGCCGTTGAAGGTTCATTTTTCCTCGCAATGTGAGTGACATATCCTATAGAGAATAGCTATAGACAGGTCAAACATTGCATGTTGCGCTATTGATAGAAACGCTCCTACATAACTGCGGGAGATAAGAATGCTGAATATTACGTTCCTGTTTCTGATATGTGCGTTGTTCGCCGGGACTGCGATCGCTTACCTGATCGGCGCCAGTTCGGTAATTGGATTCTGGGTAACCGGAAAAGACGGCTTCCTGGCAGCCCTGCCACAGCGTGTTTTTAGTCAACTTGACGTCTTCGCATTCCTTGCAATGCCGCTGTTCATTTTCGTCGGCGAACTGATGAACAGAGGGGGAATTGCGGATGCCCTCATCCGCTTTTCCATGTCGATCATGGGCAGATTCAAGGGCGGGCTGGGTCATGTAAATATCCTGACCAGCGTCTTTTTTGCCGGGGTTTCCGGTTCTGCAACGGCCGATGCGGCTGCTTTGGGCAACACACTCGTTCCGGCTATGGAGCGAGAGGGTTATACAAGAGACTACGCGGCAGCCGTGACCGCTGCATCGTCAATCATCGGCCCCATCATTCCGCCCAGCATCATTCTCATCTTCTATGGCGCTTTGATGAATACATCGGTTGTCGCGCTCTTCGCTGCCGGAATCGTCCCTGGCCTGTTGCTCGCGATTGTCCTGATGATGATAAATGCCATCTTTGCGATGAGGCAGGGGCATCCGGGAGGCAAAGATGCAGAGGTTCCTCCTTTCCTGAAATCCCTTGCTGTCGCACTGCCTGCGCTTACGCTTCCAGTAATAATACTGAGCGGGATTCTATTTGGAATCATGACGCCGGCCGAAGCGGCGGGCATGGCGGTAGTAGCGGCGGGAGCGGTCGGGGCAGTGTACGGCAAGCTCAATATGGGCGAGGTCGTCGGCGCCATCCAAAGGACAGTTATCCTAACAGGCGCAATATTTGTAATTCTCATCGCAATTGCGACGTTTGGTTATCTCTCGTCCCTTCTTCAAATCCCGCAGAAGCTGGGATCGTCGGTCGAAGCAATGGGACTTGGGAAAACGGGATATCTTCTGGTTCTGAACGTGGTTTTTCTCGGAGCCGGAATGATCATGGACGTCAAGGCTGCTGTTGCGTTGTTGGGTCCGCTGCTCATCCCGCCCGCTATCGCTCTGGGTGTTGATCCGACTCATATGGGTATTGTTGTCGGATTCAATCTGACTGTCGGTCTTCTTACTCCACCTCTCGGTGGAGTGCTGCTTATACTCTCGACGGTTGTG
Source organism: Hoeflea sp. CAU 1731 (assembly GCF_039888615.1). Classification (NCBI taxonomy): domain Bacteria; kingdom Pseudomonadati; phylum Pseudomonadota; class Alphaproteobacteria; order Hyphomicrobiales; family Rhizobiaceae; genus Hoeflea; species Hoeflea sp. CAU 1731. Next base: position 53,896 of record NZ_JBDQQS010000006.1, read on the forward strand.
GGTATGAACTATTGGCGGCTGGTCCGTGCCGTTATTCCCTTCCTCATAGCGGAGATTGCTCTCCTGCTTCTACTTATCCTCGTACCGGATATCACTCTTGCACTACCGAGAGCGCTCGGTTTTGTCGACTAGATTGCGAAACTACTCACTCGTAACAAGGAGAAGAAGATGTTGAAATCAATAGTGATTGCATTGGCGGTTTTGTTCGTCCCGGTATCAAGCTACGCCGACGATGTGTTGATTGCGCTGTCGGGAACCGAAGATATCGAAAAGAACGGCGAGTATGTGTTCATCAAGGCATTTGCGGATCACCTGAAAGAGAACAGCATGAGTTCTGTTGTGCATCCTTCAAATACGCTTGGAAAGGAAAATGAACGATTCGACCAGGTATCTCAGGGGCTTATTCAAGTGAACATGGCGAATCCCGCAGTTGTTTTCAGCCTCTCACCAATCACCAAAGGACTGTATCTTCCCTTCTTCTTCAGCAATGACGCGCAGTTTGACAGCGCGCTTGGCAGCGGCCTTCTGGACGACATTAATTCAGAACTCACACCGCATGGTGTTCGTTTGGTCGGCTTCGCCATGCGTGGCGGACAAGCGGGCCTTTTCAACTCAAAACTCGATGTCGAAGAGCTTTCAGACGTCAAGAAACTTCGCCTGCGCGGCAAGGATGGCGAACAGGTTAAGATGTTCGAAGCCTGGGGAGCTTCGGGTACGATCGTCAATTGGGGTGAAATCGCAAACGCCCTGCAAACCGGTGTCGCGGACGGGTATTTCAATCCGCCTGCTTCTGCCTTGCTTTTTGGACATACGGATATCCTAAAGCACTACACGCCGCTGAATGCTGGTGTTTCGGCACGGATGATATTGGCATCGCAGGATTGGTACGAAGGCCTGACAGACGAAGAACGTGGCGTTGTGGACGACGCCGTCGCTAAGGGTATAGCTGCGAACCGCGAGTGGGCTGCCGACTGGTCCGCATCCGCGATCAATCAACTGAGTGACAAAGGTGTGACCATTGCTGACTTGGCGCCCGGTGAACGAGAGAAGTTCGTAGAAGCAAGCAAGGCTGTTTGGACGGATGTCGTTTCGCAGGACGACCTCGACAAGCTGCTCAGCGCCCGCGGCGAGCAGTAGCTCCTCCCCTCTGTCGCACGGAAATGGTTGCGATGCGCGTACTCGTCAAAATCATGAATCGGCTAAGTAACGGACTCGACCTCGTGATCCGTGTGGCAGCCGGAGTGTTCCTGCTAACCATGGTTGCATCCATCGGCCTGCAAGTCATTGCGCGTTATGTTTTCAGTTCTCCCCCTCCCTGGACTGAAGAAGCTGCGCGATTTGCGATGGTTTGGGTTGGGCTTCTGGGAGCAACTGTTTCATTCAAGGCCGGATTCGATCCCTCGCTGGTCAAACTGTCCGAGAATGTTCCAGGCTGGATCAGTTCAAGCGCGAAATGCTTGCGTGGATTATCAGTGATCCTGTTTCTTTCACCAATTCTTTGGTTTTCGATTTGGGGGCCGAACATCAACTTCGCGCGCGGCTTCTTGTCCCGTCACTATTACCTCAAGGCTGAGACGTTCGACATGTCGACGCTGCTTGTCGCGATCGGAGTGCCGCTTTTCGTCATTGTCATATTCATTCACGGTATTTCAAAAGCCATGACGGACGCGTTCGAAGCAGAAGAAAAGGTCAAGTAGATGGTTCTTGTCGAAGACGTTCGCGGCTTGAAATCCTTGGTCGATATCGCTGTTGATCTCCGCAGAGACATTCACATGCATCCCGAAACTGCATTTGAGGAGAAAAGGACGGCCGGTCTTGTCGCAGACCGCCTCCGCGAACTCGGAATAACGGTGCATACAGGTTTGGCCGGAACCGGAGTCGTGGGAGTTCTCGAAGGCCTGAAACCGGGAACTCGGACAATAGGCCTGAGGGCGGACATGGATGCCCTTTTCATCCAGGAAGACACTGGGCTGCCCTACCAGTCGATCATCGACGGCAAAATGCATGCCTGCGGCCACGATGGTCATACCGCGATGCTACTCGGTGCTGCGGAATACTTGGCGAAGCGGAACGATTTTTCTGGAGTGGTCGTCTTTATCTTTCAGCCTGCCGAGGAAAGCGAAGGCGGAGCGAGAGAAATGATCAAGGAAGGTTTGTTCCAGCGGTTCCCCTGCGATGCAATCTACGGAATGCATAATATGCCCGGCATGCCTGCAGGGCATTTTGCCATCAAACATGGCCCCCTGTTCGCCGCTGGCGATACTTGGCAGGTGGTGTTCGAGGGAACCGGTGGGCATGGTGCGTTTCCAGACCGGAGCACAGACCCATCAGCTGCGCTCGGGGCATTTCTAAGTTCTTACCAGCATATCATATCAAGACGTATTCCCGCCCGCGAGGCGGCGATTCTAAGAATCGGCTTTATCGAGGGGGGCAATTTTTCTTCGCCAAACATCATCCCATCCGAAATCCTAGTAAGGGGAACGGCGCGTAGCTACACAGCGCAAATCAGAGACCGTCTCGAGAAGAACCTGGATGATGTGGCAAGATCCTGCGCGGCGGTCTTTGGTTGCACAGCGCGCTCAAAATATCAGCGCAGGTACCCCCCATTGATCAATCACGCAATACAAACTGAGATTGCAATCCAAGCTGCCAGAAGTGTTGCCGGATCAACTGTAGTGGATGCCGACACGTCGATTCAGGGAGGTTCGGAGGACTTTGCATTCATGCTGGAAGAAAGACCTGGCGCCTACATCCTTATGGGGAATGGCGATGGACCAGATGCTCCATTCGTTCACACGCCGAAATATGACTTCAACGACGATGTCATTCCTCACGGAATCGCCTACTGGGTTAACCTGGTCGCCGAAGAACTGGATGAGTCCGTATGAACCAGATGGTTTCCAGCGAACTGGCTTCCTTCGCGGCAAGCGTACATCGAGATTCGATCTCCAAGATTGGATATGAAAGGGCGAGGACCGCCACGCTGGATTGCCTTGCTTGCATTCTTGCAGGCAGCAATTCTGAGCCGGCGAAATCCGTTCAGGGCGGCATAAGAATTAGCGGTGGCAGCGGAGACGTTCCGGTATTGGGTACGGGATTACGTTTTTCGGCTCCATTGGCTGCTTTGGCAAACGGTACTGCTGCTCATGCTCTGGATTTCGATGACAATTTCTTGCCCGGTATAACACATGCCTCTGCAGTGATAGTCCCCGCACTGATCTCGGCGTCACAACTAAAAGAAGTCTCCGTTGGAGACTATCTAGCGGCGTATTGCGTCGGTCTGGAAATGCAGGCACGAATAGGCCGCCTCGTGCAACCTCAACACTATGCCAGCGGATGGCATTCTACGTCAACGATTGGAACGATCGGGGCTGCTGCAGCCGTGGCAAAGCTAATGGAACTTCCATCCGAAAAAATACTTTCGTCGATGAGCATCGCCAGTAGCATGGCCGCGGGATCCAAGCTCCAGTTCGGCAAGACCTTGAAACCGGCGCATGCAGGAATTGCTGCGCATAACTCCGTGATCGCCGCCTGTTTGGCTGCACAAGGGCTCGAGGGGCAATCGGAATTCATCAATGGCAAATGGGGGTTTTCCGAACTCTACAACGGAAATGGCGGCCGCCTCGGTGCCGTTCCGAGGCGGTGTGACGGGGAAAACCAGTGGGCAATTGTAACCGATGGCCTTTGGATGAAGAGGTTTCCATGTTGTGCTGCATCGCACAAAGCGCTCGACTGCATACTGGATCTGAAAGAGCAAACGTCGTTTGGGCTGGATGATGTAGTGTCGGCTACGGTATGGTTGCCACCGACCTTGGCGGAGAACCTGCGTTTCGACCTTCCAAGAGATGCAAACGAAGCCAGGTTCAGTTTCTCTTACCCCGCGGCCAAACTGATTGAGAACGGAGTGCTCAATCTCAGTGATTTCGATGATAGGAAAGTCCGATCGACGGAAATCCGCCGCCACCTGAACAAATTCAAGCGGTCGTTTGCCACGGAGGCTGAAACTGCATTGGACGGAAGAGTCAGAGTGGAACTCAGGCTAATTTCCGGCGAAACCCTCGCCAGAGAAACAAATACTGTAAAGGGCAGCCCTGGAAACGAGTTTGATGTGGCAACGTTCCAGCGCAAGATAAACGACTGCCTGAGTTTCGGCCGGACCCGATCTTACGCAAAGTGGGTCTCTTCTTTTTCCCTGCTCGAACCTGACGCTTGTTTCAGCACGTGGTGCAAGCAAGCACACGGGTACCAGAACGCTGCATGAATGCGAACGATTAGCTAGCAAGACAGGCTTGTGTGTATCTCATCATTCCAACGCAAAATATTGAAAGAGTCAGCAATTCGTATCAAATTGTGCCTAGAGTTCCCGAAGACAGATTTAGCATTTTACTAACCGTATGCGTCCGGAGCCCAAGGTAAAGTCTCCACATTTTCAGTCCTGAATGGGTCGAATCGTGTCGCGCGGGATGTTTGAGCGCAATAGCGAAGGTTGACATTGCAATTGCGGCTTAACTCCCTTAGTGAGCCTTAGCTCAATGTTCGAGATGCAGGAGAGATCGGGTTAGATCCCGGCGCCGAAGGAGCAACCGCCCCGGAAACTCTCAGGCAAACGTACTGCACTCTCGATTGGCACTCTGGAGAGCGGTGATCACATTAGAGGATCATCCACCGAAGGCGAAACGGCGCCCTATGCCGGTAAGCGCTCAGGTTCCCGTGACAGAGGGGGTTGAAACGACCGCATGATGCGGTTGTGCAACCTCGAACGGGAATCAAATGTCAAAATCTCAACCTGTTATTGCCGTCATTGGCGCCGGCATTACCGGTATCACAACCGCCTATTCACTTGTCAGTCGCGGATTCCAGGTGACGGTCTTCGATCGCAATCGGTACGCAGCCATGGAGACCAGCTTCGCCAATGGCGGACAGCTGTCGGCGTCGAACGCAGAGGTTTGGAACCGATGGTCGACTGTATTCAAAGGGATCAAGTGGATGTTCACGCCCGGTGCTCCGCTGTTGATGAATCCGAGACCGAGCTTTCACAAATATTCATGGATGGCGGAGTTCATGAAGGCGATCCCGGGATACGGGCGAAACACGATCGACACTGTCAAACTGGCGATCCTGGCGCGCGACTTTCTCAAGAGCCACGCAAACCGCGAAGGGTTTGACTTTGATTGTGAAGATCGCGGGATTCTCCACGTCTACAGCAACCGGCGTGAGTTTGATCGCGCCTTGAAGGTCAACACGCTTCTCGCAATGGGCGGTCTCGAAATACACACCCGGCAGACTGGTAAAACAGCAGCCTGATCAGTGTCCACTCCCAGGGGCCCACTCCATTGGGCGATGCAAAAGTAGACCATTTGGCGCCGCAAGCGGGGAATGCCGGGAGCGAAAAGGTTGTTACAAGAGCCAGCTCGAATGAGGAGATTATCAACCATATAGTTGACAACTCTGTTGCGGAATTACAAGTTTAACCCGATTACGAACGAGAAGGTGCCCAATGAGCCGCATTGCCGCCGACTTGCCCGCCGATGAAATCTTCGTCAGACCGGCACTGCTTATCGTCGATATGCAGAACGACTTCGTTCGCGAGGGCGCACCGCTGGAAGTTCCCGATGCGCGCAAAACGGTTGCGAGCATCGCGCGGCTTGCCGAACGGTTCCGCTGCATTGGCGCGCCGGTCGTATACACGCGATTTCTTGCCCACCAGGAAGACAATCTGCTCTGGCTCTGGTCGCCGCAGTGTCACGCAGAGATCCGCTGTTGCTGGCGCGGAACGCGACGCAAGTACGCCGATACCGATAAGGCACTGGAATGCACGGATGTCATAGATGAATTGCGTCCTCAAACCGATGAACCGATCATCGACAAATACGGCTATGGCTCCTTTCACGGCACGAATCTTGACGAGTTGCTGAGATCGCTCGGCGTGCTGTCCATCATCCTGACGGGCACGGTGACCCAGATCTGTGTCGAGGAAACCGGCCGCGAGGCCTTCCATCACGGATACCGGACGACGATGGTTGAGGACGGCGTATCATCGTTTGCACCGGATCTGCAGGCAGCGACCCTCAAGAATTTTGCTATGAAGTTCGGCTGGGTTTCAGACACGGCCTCGATTCTGGACGCCCTCGAAACGGTCCAACTACAGGCAGGAACGCCCGCCTAGAGCGCGGTGCAATTAGCTCGTTTTCATCAGAGCCGACAGTGCAAAATCTACGACATGTTTACGTCGGGACGCGATCTCTTGCGGTGCATTCAGTTGCTTTCCGAAAATTGCTGACAGCGTCGGATTGTTGGAAAAGTAGAAATAGGAAATCGCGGCGATAGAAATATATACATTGATCGGATCCATGTCGTCGCGAAGCACACCTTCCGCGGCGCCGCGTTCGAGTGTTTCGCGCAAAAGTTCGACAAGAGGCCAATGCATTTCCGCCAGCTCGTCGGATTGTGCGGCATGGCGTGCGCCCTGGGCATTTTCGTCGTTGACCAGTTTAATAAATTCCGGATGTTCGAAAAGATAGTCGAACGAATAGCCGACCAGTGCTCGCATGGCCTCGACTGGTGACAGATTGCCCAGATCTAGACCCTGTTCCTTCTCGCGTATCTCTGAATACACGGTTTCCAGAGCGATCCTGTAAAGATCGTCCTTGTTGCCGAAATAGTGGTAGAGAAGCTGCTTGTTGACGCCAGCGCGATTGGCGATTTCGTCAACCCGTGCGCCAGAATAGCCTTTTGCCGCGAACTCGCTGATGGCCGTCGAAAGAAGCGCTGCGCGAGTGGCGGTGGCGTCGCGCTGTCTTGACCGTGTCGCAACCCCGGATCTTGCGATCCGTCGCTTTGACGCAGCAGCGGTACGCTCCTTGCTCATATGAATTGGTCTCCGGTTCCATTGGCGACATCGAATCTCGAAGATTGCGAAAATCGTTGAAGTGCAAAGACTTCGATGCCCGCCACATCCCTCTTAAAACGAGGTCTGGCGCCCCGTTTATCCAACAGACTGCAGCCGGGTCAATCTGGTTGACCAACAATCCAGACATATGTTAATCAACTATATAGTTACTTATGAAGACGCGGGCAATGAATCGAGCTCAACTGGTTATCCCCTTCTTCTCCCGACTGCCCCCGATTGTCTGGGCGCTGTTGCTGACCGTCGCTTTCGGAGCGCTCTACAATCCCCAGTTTCGCACTGCCGACAATGCGATGAACGTGCTCGAGCAGTCGGCGACCCTCGCTTTTCTCGCTCTCGGACAGGCTTTCGTGATCGCCGGCGGCCTTATTGACTTGTCGGTCGGGCAACTGGTCGGTCTCGTGACCGTCGTCGCCTGCATGGGCTTTGAGGCGTTGCCGGGGTGGGGACTGCCGGTCATTCTCGGTTGCCTTTTCCTTGGTGCAGTGGTCGGTGCGATCAATGGAACGCTTATCAACCACCTGCGGATGCCGCCTCTTATCCTGACCTTCGGCATGCTGAGCGTGCTGCAGGGTTGCATCTTCATGTTGACCGATCGAAGCGTCGGCAGCTCGATTCCAGCCATCGATTTTCTTGCGCATGGTCGGGTCGCTGGTATCCCGGCATCACTTATCCTCGTCATCCTCGCTACCGTGATCGCATTCTATTGCCTGCAGCGGTCGACATTCGGCTGGCACCTTCTGGCGATGGGCAACAATGCCACCGCTTCCAGAAAGGCGGGGCTGAACGTACGCGGTCTGACACTGATCGCCTATTCGGTATCCGGTTTTTTCGCCGCGATTGCAGGACTGGTTCTGGCCGGACGGCTGGGAACCGGATTTCCCAATGCGGGCAGCGGTCTCGAGCTCGATTCGATCGTCGCCGTCGTCCTTGGCGGCACCCCACTGAAGGGCGGTCGCGTCAATGTGGTTTCGGTTCTGGCTGCCGTCTTCTTTCTGGGTACGGTAAGCAATCTGTTGAATCTGATGCAGGTACCGACGTTCACGCAGATTCTGATCAAGGGCATCATCGTTATCCTGGCGATTCTACTCGAGCGGCCGAGATGGGCGGCGGCGCCGCAATGAGCGCAGGCACGTTAGCGAAACGGCCGCTGCTCAGCCGACACCTTTTGGACAAGGCCGCCGTTTGGATCGTGCTCTTCATCCTTCTGATTGCTGCCGGTTTTGTGTCGGAAGCCTTTTTGAAGCTCAACTATCTCGGCAACCTGGTGCGTCAGGCGGCGCCGATCGGGATCACGGCAGTCGGAGTCACTTTCGTGATGATCCTGCGCGGCGTCGATCTGTCGGTCGGTGCGATCGTGTCTATGAGCGCCGTGATCTGTGCTCTCGTCATGGACGGCAAGGCTGAAAATCTGTGGCTGGCCATTGGGGTTACCTGCGTCACCGGAAGCCTGATCGGGCTGGCGAACGGGCTCCTGATTGCTTACGGGCGCGTGTCGTCCTTCATCCTCACGCTCGGCATGTCGATCGTCGTCTATGGCTTGGTGCAGATGGGCACAGGCGGCACGGCGCGCGGCATCGTGTCTCCCGGTTTCAGGGAATTTCTCAATGGCCGGATCGGCAACGTGCTGCCGGTTCTGGCCATCTGCTTCCTCGTCGCCGTCATTGTCGGCGTATTCATACAGTCGCAGACGCGTTTCGGGCGCAATGTCTATCACGTCGGCGCCAACCCGGAAGCGGCGAGACTGGCCGGCATCCCCGCCGTCCAGACAACTGTCATTGCCTATTGCGTCTCGGGTCTGTTTGCCGGTCTTGGCGGCATCGCGCTGCTGGCGCGGACAGGCGTTTCGGGCACCAATCCAGGCGCCGGGATGGAGTTCGACGTGCTTGCGGCAGTCATCCTCGGTGGAACGACATTTGCCGGCGGACGCGGTGGCGTCGGAAGCACTTTCGCCGGCGTTCTTGTGCTTTTCATCGCTCTCAATCTGGCCAATGTCGCCGGACTCCCCTTCGCCGCTCAGTTGACGATCAAGGGGATCATCATCATCGCCGCCTCGGCCGCCCATGCATGGATCGGACGCAGCGGCGGTGACCGAACAGAATAAGGGAACCAGTCCAAAGGAGGACTTCGACATGACTTCTCTCAAGAGAATGCTTGCAGCGACGATGGCAGCACTTGCTGTCCTTGTATTGACCGGGCCGGGAACGGCCCAGGAGCTCGACCTCACCAAGGAATCGACCTACGACCAGATCCTGGAGTGGGCCAACGAACCGCTCGACACGTCCGAATACAAGAAGGATGGCAAGCTGAAGATCGGCGTTTCGGCCGGCTATCTCAGCAACGCCTGGATCAATTTCACTGCGCAGATGATCAAGTATGAAGCGTCGCTGCATCCGGAGATCGAGGAGATCAAGATCACGGATGCGGGCTTCAATCCGACCAAGCAGGCGGCCGATATCGACGACCTGCTGACGAGCGGCGTCGATGCGATCCTGTTCTGGCCGGTCGACGAGAAGGCGATTATGCCTGCGCTGAAGAAAGCCCACGATCAGGGCGTCGTCACCATCAATATCGGTTACAACTTCATGCGCGACCCGTCAGTCACGTCGAATGCCTATGTCAACCAGTGGGGGTACACCGAGCAGGTAGTCGACCAGTTTATCGAATCCCTCGACGGCAAGGGCAAGGTCATCGCCATGCTGCCCATCGCCGGTTCTTCGGCTGCCGTGGTCCAGCTGGCGGTTCTGGAACAGAAGCTAAAGGACAATCCCGAAATGGAATTGTTGAGTGCGGAATATGGCGACTGGGATCGAGCCAAGGCCAAGCAACTGACGGAAAACCTATTGCAGCGGTTTCCGCAGATTGACGGCGCCTTCTCGCCCGCAGGCCAGATGTCCATGGGCATCTATGAAGCCTTCGACGAAGCAGGTCGGCTCAATGAGCTGACCCTGTCGCCTGGCGACGACTACAACGGTTGGGTCAAACTCGTTGCAAACGAAGGCAAATGGGGTTCCGTCACGAGCGGCCTCGAGGTCGGACGGGCGGCCGTGCAACAGGCCGTCGATATTTTGACCGGCGCACAGACAACGACGGCCATTGTTGTGCCGACACGCTATCTCGCACCGGAGGAAGCCAGGGAACTCCACGAACCCGATCGTCCCGACGACTGGTTCAAGACCGACCTTCCGGCCGAGTACCTTCCACAGTAAGAGGGGGTCCGGTTTGGCGCTGTTGGAGACGCATGACCTCACCCGCCGGTTTCCAGGTGTGGTTGCTCTGAGGGCGGTGAATTTCACCGCCCGGGCGGGAGAGGTGCATGCGGTCTGCGGCGCCAACGGCGCCGGTAAATCCACATTGATGAACGTGCTCTCCGGAACGATTGCGCCCAGTTCCGGAAGCGTTCTGATCAATGGCGAGATGGCGAGTTTCACAACGCCTGCCGAAGCCCGCTCGGCAGGCATCGCAATCGTCTATCAGGAGTTCAGTTCGATCCCGGAACTGACCGTGGCCGACAACATTTATCTCGGACAGGAATTTCGCAAGGGCTTCGGCGTCGTCGATCACAAGCGTGCTTCGTTGGAAGCGCGCACCCTGATGAAACGCTTTCGAATCGATCTCGATCCGGATGCCGCAGTCGGGACGCTGGGCGTGGCGGACCGGCAATTGCTCGAACTGGCACGGGCACTATCCACCGATGCCCAGGTGCTTATTCTCGACGAACCGACGGGAGTTCTCTCGCTGTCGGAGCAACGCAATCTCTTCGAAGTGATCCGCACCCTCAGGGATCGCGGCATGCTCATCCTCTATATTTCCCACCGTCTCGAGGAGATCTTCGAAATCGCCGACACGGTCAGCGTCATGCGCGACGGCGAACTGGTGGCGACCAGGGAGAAAGGCTCCCTCGACCGCAAGGAACTGGTCCGCTTGATGACCGGTCACGAAGTTTCCGACACAGAGGCAATTGTCGACCCGCTTGCCGGCGGCGAAACGGTTCTGACGATCGATGGCGTCACGAGCGACGACAGCCGGATCCTGCTTGCCGAAGGCGAGATCCTGGGACTTGCCGGGCTGGTCGGAGCAGGACGGACGTCGATTGCGAGACGGCTTGCCGGTTTGCGGCCGCGCACAGGCATGACGGCTCAATTGAAAGGCAAACCGCTTCCATTCAATGCCGCCGGCGTTCTGAAGGCGGGACTGGTCTATCTGACCGAAGACCGAAAGGAAGACGGTATCTTCGGTCCACTGTCGATCCCGATGAATGCGACCGCCGCTGCCCTGGATCACTTTTCGTCAGCAGGCTTCCTGGCGCGAAGGCGCGAAAGGTTGGAGGCGGCGACCCTGTTGGAGCAACTGCGCCTGGTGGCAAGTTCTCTCGATATGCCGATCTCGTCCTTGAGTGGCGGCAACCAGCAGAAGGTTCTGTTTGCCCGTGCATTGCTGGCACAGCCGAAGGTTCTGATCTGCGACGAGCCGACCAGGGGTGTGGATGTCGCTGCACGCGAGGATATCTATCGGTTGTTGCGAGACCTTTCGAAACGGGGTGTGGCGATCATCATGATTTCATCGGAGCTCGACGAGCTGATTGCCATGTGTCACCGCATTGCCATCGTCCGTCATGGCGTCGTGCATTCGGTCGTAATCAACGAAGATCTCGACGAGCACAAACTTGTGCTTGCGGCAACCGGCAGTGACGCCGCGTAACGAGCTCTCACGCAACTGCCGGCCGGATTGTTCAGGCGCACACTGACGGGCGCCTGTCCTTCCAAGGCATCTCGGCCTCCAGCAATGTCGCGAGCGCCAGAACCGTGGCTTCGTCACCGTATCGTCCGACTGCCTGAACGCCGATCGGAATACCCGATGCCGACTGCCCGAGCGGCAGGGACATGGCCGGCTGCCCGGACATGTTGAACGGGAACTCGAACATGGCGTCAGTCCATTTCGCATTGTACTTGTCGATATCCGGTTCGGACATGTCGTAGTAACCGACCGGCCTCGGCAATTGCGTCAGGCTTGGCGTGAGGTAGATGTCATAGGGATCGAGATCCATGGCGATCTGGCGACCGATCTGCCGCACGCCCTCGACATCGGAGATGTGCCGGATCCCCGACGTCGCACGGCCGCGCTCGATAATAGCCCAGGTCACGGGCTCGACGTCGTCCTTCGTAACGGGCCGACCCACAACTGCCGAAAGCCATTCGAAAATGGCGGCGGCCTGAACACAGCTCATATGGGTATAGATCTGCCAGGCGGCATCACCGTCGATCGACAGGTCATGTTCCTCCACCGTATGTCCTGCGCCTTCAAGGACGCGAACCGTCTCCATCAGAACCGACTTGACTTCGGGATCGACGGGCCGGCCGTCGGGGGGCGTCACCGAAAAGCCGATTCTGAGCTTTTCAGGCGCAACTTTCGACAGGTCGAGCCAGCTTCGCTCCGGGGTGGGCGGCGTATAGGGATCGCCGGGCAGGGCGCCGGCGACCGCATCGAGATAGGCGGCGGTGTCGCGCACGGTCCGTGAGTTGCAAAGGAAATAGGCGCCGCCGTGCCAGACATCGGCGACCGGCGCCAGCGTAATGCGGCCGCGCGACGGTTTCAGGCCCAGCACGCCGCAGCATGATGCAGGCACACGAATGGAGCCTGCGGCGTCACTGGATTCCGCGATCGGCACCATATGCGACGCGACGGCGGCGCACGATCCTCCGCTCGATCCACCGGCCGTCACCTTCTCATTCCATGGGTTTACGGTCGCGCCGTACAGTTCTGGCTCGGTGCTGATCGACCAGCCGTTTTCCGGCGCATTCGATTTTCCGACCAGCACGAATCCGGCCTTCTTGATGCGCTTGACGACCTCCGCGTCGGCGTCCGCTATGACATCCTTGAGATAACGTGAGGAATTGGTATTCGGAGCACCTTCCCAGGCGGTCGCCAATTCTTTCAGCAAATAGGGCACGCCCGCGAAGGGAGATTGCCGGTCGATCGCCGCGGCTTCCGCCCGACCCATATCATACAGCTTATGGATGACGGCATTGAGGGCAGGGTTGAGCTTTTCAATGTTGACGATCGCCGCCTCGACGAGTTCCTCGGGCGACACCTCTCCCTTCCTAACGCGTTCTCCGAGTTCCAAACCATCGGCCTCAGAATATTCGCGGATCAGACTTTCTGTCACGGGCGCCATGACATCCTCCTCTTACTGATTGATGAATTGAGAACCGCGCTCCGCGACCATGATGACCGTCGCCATGATATTGCTTGCCACGACGTTCGGGAACACCGATGCATCGCAAATTCTCAAACGTTGAAGGCCACGGACTTCGAGCGTGGCCGGATCGGTCACGGCCATGTCGTCTACTCCCATCCGGCATGTGCTGGTAGGATGATAGATGGACTGCGATTGTGCCTGGATGAACTTGGCGATATCCTCGTCGGACCGTGCTTCGCTGCAAGGGAATACCTCCTGCAGGGCGAGGGGCGCGAGGGTTTTTGTCGATGCGATATCCCGAGACAGTTTAACGCCGCCGATCAGAGTCTGCAGATCTTCACCCCCGGGATCGGAAAGATAGTTCGGATCGATGGCCGGAGGCATAAGCGGGTCGGCCGAACGCAGCCTCAGTGTGCCCGTGCTTTTCGGACGCTGAAGGACGCTGAACATCGAAAGTCCGGGCACCGTCGACATGTAGCGGGCATGATCGCGATGCGGGGTCGGGATGCCGTAAATCTGCAGGTCCGGTTCGTCGATCTCCGGCCTCGATTTTGCCTGCCCGCCGCTGGTCGACCATGGATTGGCCATCGGTCCGCTGCGTTTGTTCGACCAGTCGACCAGCGCCTGATCGAACTCCGAAGGCGTCAGGCCGCCAATTCCGAATTTCTTCCTGGTCATGAAGGTGACGACGCAATTGAGGTGATCCTGCAACGACTCGCCCACGCCAGGCAGATCGTGCACGACATCGATGCCGTGGTGTCTCAAATGGTCGGCCGGGCCGATACCGGATAGTTGTAAGAGGTGGGGCGTATTGACCGTTCCACCGCACAGAACCACTTCGCTGTCGGCATGGGCGGTCTGCAGTTGGCCATTGTGCAGGAAGGTCACGCCACGCGCTACCGCGTTCTCGACGATGATGCGGGTGACATAGGACGACGTCATGACGGTAAGATTTGGCCGAGCTCGAACCGGGTCAAGAAACGCCGTTGCGGGGCCGTGACGCTCTCCATCCTTCATGAAAACCTGGAAAAACCCGCACCCAAACTGGTCGCCGCTGTTGAAGTCCGGATTGTAGGGCAGGCCGTACTCCTGGGCCGCCTCCACCCAAAGCTTTTCCGAAGGATCATGCTGGGGAACGTCGACAACCAGAAGTTCGCCGCTGTCGCCATGCGTGGGGGAGCCGCCGAGACGCGGATTGTTCTCGGATTTCCTGAACCAGGGAAGCACATCGTTCCAGGACCAGCCCGGGCAACCCTTGGCCGCCCAGCGATCATAGTCGGACGGAGATCCGCGCATATAGACCATTGCATTGGTCGATCCCGACCCACCGAGCAATTTACCGCGTGGCCAGGCGATGCGACGGCCCATGCAATGGGCCTGCGGCGTGGTGTGATATTTCCAGTCGTACTCGGTATCGATCAGGCTGATCCATGCGCCGGGCATGCAGGCTGCCTCCGGCATGTCGCCGGGTCCTGCTTCGAGCAACAGTACTTGCCTGGCCGGGTCGGCGGTAAGGCGATTGGCCAGCACGCACCCTGCGGCTCCGCCCCCTACGATTATCGTGTCGAAGGTGTCCATTTTTGCAATCACCCAGCGCGAATTATTAGAACCCGCGCGAAGAGTATTTTCGGTTGAGATCGATTGTCAACTAACTAGTTGGTTTGAATAAGACAGAGTTATCTTTCAGCCTCTCGTTGAGGATGAGGTCTGACGAACAGAGCAAACTGAATTAGATTATCTCTGCATCGTTGCGCCACTTGACCGCCCGAAAATTTGATGCATGATATATCAAATAGCATTTTTGCCGATTTAAGGCAGGGCGACGGTCGTTGCAGGAATTGCGGCGGGGAACAGAAAACCAACAAGGAGAACCACTATGAGACTATGCACAGCCTTGGCTTCAGCACTTGCTCTCGCGGCAGTGACTGTTGCGGTTCCAGCGAACGCGGCGGACTGGGCGCCGTTCACCATCGTCCCGGATGGCGCCGACAAGCAGCCGATGGAGCCGATTGAATACACACCCCTCGAAAAGGCTTCCAAGAAATGGAATCTTTGCGTTCTGTTCCCGCATCTGAAGGACAGCTACTGGGTGGCGTCCAACTATGGAATTGTCGACGAGGCTCGGCGCCTTGGCGTGCGCGCCTATACATTCCAGGCGGGCGGATACGATCAGTTGCCAAAGCAGTTGTCGCAATTCGACGACTGTCTGGCGTCCAATCCTGACGCCATACTAGTGGGGGCCATCAGTGAAGGCGGCATCGCTGGACGTCTGAAAGCCGGCATGGACCAGGGACTGCCCATTATCGCGGTGGCGAACCCGATCTACGACACACCCATCACAGCGCTGATTACGACAGACCATTACCAGAAGGGTTTTCTTTCCGGAAAACACCTGGTTGAAGTTCTCGGTGAGGACGGAGGCAAGGTTGTCGCTTTTCCCGGACCGCAGAACTCCGGATGGGCGGAAACCTACCTGAAGGGTTTCGAAGCGGCCATCGCGGATACGAAGGTCGAGATGCTCGAAGCCAAATACGGTGAAGCGGGTGTTGCAGAACAGCTGAATCTGATCGAGGACGCGCTTCAGACCTATCCGGAAATGAATGCAATCTGGGGCGGAGCGCCAACAGCAGAAGCGGCGTTGAGCGCTGTGGCCGAGGCCGGTCGCGACGACATCAAGATCGTCTCGTCCTGGGAAGACCAGAAAATGCCCGACCGCATCAAGGAAGGCAAAGTCTTAGGATTCTCAGCGGAATATCCGGTGATCTTGGCCAGGATCGGAGTGGATCTGGCCGTGCGGGCGCTTGAGGAACAGCCGATCGAGCTTTTCGTCGAGCATCCGGAAGTAAGGGTGCTCCGGGCTACTCCCGGTATGGTGACCGCCGACAACATAGACGAAGTCGACCTTACCGAGATCTATGCGCCGAAAGACTGGCAGCCGGTGTTCGATACCGAATAAACAGGTTCCCTTCCGAGCCTGCCGCCGCGCTTCTGCGCGGCGGCGTGAAATCCTGCCCGATTGAAGCTAGCATACGAAGCAGCCGGCACGTATCGCATTTCCGACAGCGTGCACTCCGGCTCTCGATCAGAAACGGCCACTATTTGCGATGGCGGACGCCCCCAAACTTCTGGATATGACATCGATCACCAAGCGCTACGGCCCATCGCTCGCGCTTGATCAAGTCGATTTCGATCTGCGCGCGGGAGAAATCCATGTGCTGTTCGGGGAAAACGGGGCCGGCAAGAGCACTCTGATCAATGTGATCACCGGCAACGTGAAGCCCGAGGCTGGCAAATACATTCTGGAAGGGGCGCCGATATCGGACATGACGCCCCAACAGGCGCGCAACCTGGGGATTTCCGCTGTATTCCAGGAATTCAGCCTCATACCCGACCTATCGGTCGAGGAGAATCTCTTCCTTGGTAGGGAGAAATCGCGGTCCGGCTTTCTCAACAAGGCGGTGATGCATCGCGAGGCGCAGGATTTCGTCAAGAAGCTGGGCTTCGAAATCCCCCTCGAACACCAGGTCAGCGACCTGCCGCGCGCACAGAGACAGATGGTGGAAATCGCCAAGGCTCTTTTCGGAAAGGCGCGGATCTTGATACTCGACGAGCCGACCGCCTCTCTCACCGACGCCGACGCGGACATCCTCTTTGATCTGCTGGCGGATGTGAAGGCGGAGGGAATCGGCATCATTTACGTGTCGCATCGCATGCGGGAGATCCGCATGCTGGCCGACCGCGTCACAGTGCTTCGCGGCGGCAAGAAGGTGGCGACCGTTGACGGAACAGACATAACGGAAGACCAACTGGTCGAAATGATGGTCGGACGGCATGTCGGCGAACTGTATCCCAAGATCACGCACCAGCCCGACAAGGTGATGCTCGATATCCAGCATCTCTCCAGCGCCGACGGAAATGTTCGCGATGTGTCGCTGAATGTGCGGTCCGGGGAGATCGTCGGTCTCGCCGGCCTGGTCGGTTGCGGCAAGGGTGAGGTGGGACGGCTGGTCTTCGGCCTCGACGAGATCGCCTCTGGACGTGTTTCGATCGATGGCTCTGAAGTGACCGTAAAATCCCCGAGATCGATGTTGCGTAAGGGCGTATGCTACTTTCCTGCTGACCGGGGTACTGACGGGCTCGCGTTCAATCGGCCAATTCGCGAAAACGCATCTGCGGCTGCGCTCGATCTGAAATCGATCGGCGGAAGCGGCTGGCTGCACCGGAGCAGCGAAGCGAGTAAAGTCAGGACGGTGCTGGAGAAGCTCCATGTACGCCCGCTGCTTCCCGAACAGCTGGTCGTTCAGTTCTCCGGCGGCAATCGCCAAAAGGTCATGCTGGCGCGAGGCCTGATGCGGGATTTGAAGATCTTCCTGTTCGACGAGCCGACCGTCGGCATCGACGTGGGCGCCAAGGTGGAGATCTACGAACTGCTGCGCGATCTGGCGCAAGGCGGCGCCGCGATCCTGCTCGTCTCGTCCGAACTGCCTGAAATCCTCAATCTGTCGAACCGGATTTATGTCATGCATGACGGAGAGGTCGTCCGTCATCTCGAGGGCAAGACGCGAACCGAATCGGAAGTGCTCAAGAGTTTCTTTGGACGCGAGAAGGAAGGTGTGACCTGATGACGATGGGTGTTTCAACCACCATCCGCATCAAGAGATTTCTAGCCAATGGCGGCCTGGTCCTGCTGCTTATCGCGGGCATTGTCTTTATAACATACCTGATACAACCGCGTATCCTGGCCTATCAAAACGTGATCAACGTTTTGCGCAACACCGCGATCCTTTCCATCATCTCGATGGGGCAGATGCTTGTGATGATTGTCGGAGGTTTCGATCTCTCAGTGGGCGTGCTGGTTGCCTTCGCCTCGATAGAGACGGCGATCGTGATGGGCTGGATGCTGCAAATAATGCCAGACCTCGCGCCGCTGGCGATCGTCCTGTCGGTCCTGATAGCGCTCGGCACCTGCGGTATGATCGGAATGGTCAACGGCATGCTTGTCGCCGTCCTCTCGCTGTCGCCCTTTCTCGTCACGCTCGCCATGAGCTCCGTCGTCGCCGGCGTGACATTTTATATCACGAAAGGCATTCCGATTTACGGGATGCCGGAGTCGTTCACGATCGGGTTCGGTCGGGGTTTTATCTTCGGCGTTCCGACAGTGATCGTGATCGGTCTGGCGACCGTTCTGATCATATTCGCCATGCAACGCTTTACGGCGTTTGGTCGCCATGTCTATGCGGTCGGAAGCAATCCTGTCGCCTCGCGCCAGTCCGGTATCGGTGTGACAAGGACACTGATGCTCATCTATGGCATCAGCGGAGTAACCGCGGCTTTGACCGGCGTCATTCTGACTGCGCGTATAGGGTCGGGCCAGTCAACTATCGGCTCATCTTTTGTTCTTGAATCGATCGCGGCGGCGGTTCTCGGCGGCGTATCGCTGATGGGTGGCTCCGGACGCGCGGAACGCGTGGTTGCAGGCGCGCTGTTCTTGTCAATTGTCTCCAACGCGATGAATCTGCTCAGAATTGACAGCAAGTTCCAGACTCTTGTTCTGGGTGCGGTGCTGATCGCAGCGGTGTGCGCGGAGCTGTTCCTGAAGGGGAGACGTGAACGTGGCTGATACGCTGTTTTCCTCGCACCTGGCATTTCTGCAGCGGCTGGGTCCGCTCCAGCGGCTGCTTCCCAGCATCTTCGTGTTCGCCGGTTTCGCAATGTATCAGCCGACGGTGATCTCGACAGGAAACCTTTGGAACATAGCGATCCAGACGAGCTATCTCGCAATATTCACAATGGGACAGGTCATCGTTCTGCTGACGGCCGGTCTGGACCTCTCCATCGGTCTGACGGTTTCCTATGTCAGCATCACTGCGGCCCTTGCGATGATGCAGGCGGTGGATTCGCCGACGTTGGCGCTGCTGATCTTCCTTTCGACAGGGCTGATGCTCGGCGCGGTGATTGGAGCCTTCAACGGGTTTTTCGTTGCCGTGGTCAATATCAATCCTTTCGTTGTCACCCTGGCGACCTTCAACATCCTGCTGGCGCTCAGCTCTACGATCACGGATGGTTTTCCGGTGAGCGGATTCCCGCCGCTGATCGGCGAGGCTCTCGTCAACACGGAAATATTCGGCATTCCCATTCCGATCGTTATCATCGCGGCGCTTCTCCTTGTCGTCCACATCCTGCTCAGCCGCTCGGTGTTCGGCCGCAGCCTTTATCTGATCGGTTCCAATCGCCGTATGGCTTTCACAGCCGGAATCAATGTCCGCCTGCACCTGCTCGGCGCCTATACGCTGTGTTCGGCGCTGGCGGCGATCGGAGCGCTACTGCTGACGGCGCGAGCTGGTTCGGGTGAGCCGAATTTCGGGGGCAGTCTCGCGCTGGAGACGATCGCCGCGGCGGTCATCGGCGGAGCCCGCTTGCGCGGCGGAGAAGGCGGCGTGGCGTCCGCGATTACCGGAGCGCTTTTTGTCACCGTCCTGTCGAACGGCATGAATCTGGCCCGGATCGACGGCTACATCCAGCAATTCAGCATCGGCGCGATCATCATACTCAGTCTGATCGTTGACCGGTACTCGCATTCAAACCGTTCTTCCTGAGGTCCCGAGTACATGGCATTCCAGGCTTGCATTGATATTGGCGGAACTTTCACGGACTGCCTCGTATCGGATGAATCCGGACGTATCACTCTGCACAAATCGCCAACGACGCCAGGCGTGTTTCAGAAGGGTTTCATTGACGTGCTGCATGTGGCGGCGGCGGACCGCGGCTATGAGACCGCCGAATTCATAAAGCAGATCGATCTCATCGTTCACGGATCCACGGTTTCAACCAACGCCCTTGTGGAACGCAAGGTCGCCCGCACAGGCGTCCTTCTAAACGAAGGGCACGAGGACATTCTCGTACTGCGCGAAGGTCCGCGCAAGGGCGCCTTCGAGTGGAAGCTCGACTATCCCGAACCCTATGTCAGCCGCAACCTCACTGTGCCGATCCGCGGTCGTATCGACGCGCGCGGCAATGTCGTGACTCCGCTTAGCGATCACGACGTGATTGCTGCAGTCGAGAAGTTGCGCCGTCGTGGAGTCGAGGCCCTGGCGGTCGGCTTTCTCTGGTCGGTCGTCAATCCGGAGCACGAACTTGCTGCGCGCGAAATCATCAAGCGCGGGTGGCCTGACGTTTCGGTGACGCTCAGTCATGAAATCAATCCGATGCCGCGCGAATACAAGCGTGTAATCGCCGCGGCGATCGATGCTTCGATCAGCCCGATCGTGCGCAGCTATGTGGAGGCGCTCGAGGACGCTCTGGCGACCGAGGGCTTTGAAGGCAAGCTGCTGCTGGCGAACTGTATTGGCGGCATGATGCCGGTTCCGGAGATGATACGGCGGCCGATATACAGTGTTATGTCGGGTCCCACGCTGGCGCCCATGGCGGCGCTCGCGCTGACGGAAGAACCGGACGTCATCGTGGGCGACATGGGTGGAACGACTTTCGACGTCTCGGCGCTTCGCAATCATCAGATCATCGTAACTCCCGATTCCATGATCCATGACGACTCACTTGGCATCCCGAAAGTCGACGTGCGATCGGTCGGCGCTGGCGGTGGCTCAATCGCGCGTGTCGACCAGGGCGGCCTGCTTCACGTCGGACCGCAAAGCGCGGGCGCTTATCCAGGGCCGGCCTGTTACGGCAACGGCAACAAGGAAGCGACGGTGACGGACGCCAACATCGTTCTTGGCATCATCGATCCTGACTTTTTCCTGGGGGGGCGAATACAGCTGGACAGAAGCCTCGCGGAAAAAGCGGTGCAGGGCGTTGCGGACAGGCTCGGCGTTGATCTCGTGCGCGCTGCTTACGCCATACACACGACCTCGAACCACAATATGGTCGCGGCAATCGAGGAGATCACAATCCGTGAAGGGATCAACCCTCGCGAGAGCTACTTCGTGTGCGGTGGCGGCGCCACTTCCTGTCACATAGCGGAGATGGCCGACATACTGAAACTCAAGCGTTACATGATCCCCTGCCATGTCGCGGGTCTCAGCGCATTCGGCGGCCTAATCTCCGACATACGATGGGAACAGAGCGGCGTCGCGGCGACGGACAGCCGGCAGTTCGAGCCCGCAGCAGTCAACCGACTTCTGGACCGGCTTCAAAAGGACGGCGCAGAATTCCTCGCCAGCGCCGGGATTCCGCCGGAGCGGCGGCGTTACGAATTTTCCTTCATGGGGCGCTACGAATATCAGTCCTGGGAGATTGAGGTCGAATTCCAGCGCGATGGCGATATCACGACGTCCGATCTGCCGGATTTCATAGAAACGTTCCATCGCATGCATGAACGAATCTATTCGATCAGGGCCGACAAGGATGTCGTCGAATTCATCACCTGGAAGGTCAGGGCGATCGGTCATCGCGCGGAACAGAACCTCTATCGAAAGTTCACACTCGAACGCCAGACTGAGAGTCCGACGCCGAAGACGACGCGACCGCTCTACTTGGCGGAGATAGACGAGATCGCGCAGACGCCGGTTTTCGACGGTGAGAACATCGGCGCGGACGCACGGTTCGACGGCCCTTGTATCATAGAGACGTCGAGTTTTACGGCCTGGATCAAGACCGGCCATAGCGTACGCACCGACGAATACGGCAATTTCCTCGTCGAAATCGAATGAGACGGATCAGGAGAGCATCATGAAAGCCGAAGTTGCAGAAGGAGTCATAAGCGAACTGCGTGGCGATCCGATGCTCATGTCCGTGCTGAAAAGCCGGTTCGAGGCGATTGTCCGCGAGATGACCCTGGTGGTGATGCGAGCCAGCCGATCTGCAGTGATCAAGAATGCCCGCGATTTCAGTTGCGCCATTCTCACCTACGACCACCGCATCGTGTCAACGGAAGACGCATTGCCGATCCACGTTGCGTCGATGGATCTCGTAACACGGCCGATCACCGAGCTTTTCGATGACATCCGCCCCGGCGATATCTTTCTGAACAACTCGCCCTATTATGGCAGCACGCATCACGCTGACTTCACGCTTTGCATGCCGGTCTTCTTTGAGGGCGAGCCGCTGTTCTGGGCGATGGCGCTCTCGCACCACGCCGATACCGGCGCGCCGGTTCCCACGACCTACCTGCCTTTCGCCAAGACAGTGTACGAAGAGGGCATACATTTTCCCTGCGTCCGCATCATGAGGGACTATAAGGAAATCGATGACGTCATCCGCATTGGCCTGACGCGCAACCGGGTTCCGGAATTGTGGCTCGGCGATCTGCGGGCGCAGATCGGCGCCTGCAAGACGGCCGAACGACGGCTAGGCGAACTGCTTGGCAAATATGGTCGTCAAGGCATCGCCGATTTCGTCGAGGACTGGTTCGACTACGGCCGCACGATGGCGATATCGGAAATCAGGAAGCTGCCGGCAGGCGTGTACGAATACGAGACGCGCCACGATCCGGTGCCCGGTGTAGCGGATGAGGGCATTCCCGTGCGCGTCAAGGTCGAGATCGAGCCCGAGGAAGGTTTCATCACAGTAGACGTGCGCGGCAATATCGACAACGTTCCGGGCGGGCTTAACATTACCGAGAACACCTGCACCGGATCCTGCAGGATGGGCGTTTTCAATAATATGGACGCCGATATCCCGCACAATTACGGCAGCGCCAGCCGGATCAAGGTGTTGATGCGCGAGGGTAGCGTCATCGGCAAGCCGCGATATCCGGTAGGGACCTCCGTCGCCACGACGAATGTCAATGACCGCCTGATTTCCGCTGCCAGTTGTGCGTTTTCGGAGATAGGCGCTCCATATGGACAGGCTGAAGGCGGACAGCATTTGCCGGTGGGAATTGGGGTCGTTTCGGGGCTCGATCCCTTTAAGGACAACCAACCTTATGTAAATCAGGTATTTGTCGCCTATTCGGGCGGTGGCGCACGTCAAGGTTATGATGGCTGGTTGACCTATTGCGGACCCGCCAATGGCGGCATGATCAATCTCGATTCCGTGGAAATCGACGAGGCCATGTATCCGTTCATCATCGAGTCTCGCGGCGTTCGCAAGGATACGCAGGGTTTCGGAGAGTTCGAAGGATCACCTGGAGTCGGCGGTGTCTTCTATCCCGTCAACCACGATATGACGCTTGTCTATGCAGCCGATGGGACGACATTTCCGCCACGCGGAGTATTGGGAGGACATCCTGCAGCCGCGACGTCCAGCGAGAAAATGCTGGCGGATGGTGACATCGTTCAACTGCCGGCCTTCAACGAAGAGGTTTGCAGGGAAGGCGAAAAATTCGTGTTCCTTGCCTGCGGCGGCGGCGGTTACGGCGATCCATCGAAGAGAGCGCCGGATCGAGTTCTGAGAAGCGTAAATCTCGGTTGGCTGAGCGTGGAGAAAGCTGCCGAGATTTATGGCGTGAACGTGCGGTTCGACGAAGAGCAAGCCGCATATTTGCTGGCCTGAAATCCGTCAATCCAATGCGTCGTCCTGGATGCATTCCTGACCATTGCCAATCAAGACGGAGTGACAGATGACGTTCTCCAATTCACCCGGCGATTTCGAAGCCGCCGACAGACGATCACACTTCCATTCGCAGACCAATCCCATAGCGCATCTGGCAGATGGGCCATTCACGATCGTGCGAGGCGAAGGGCCATACGTCTTCGACCTTGATGGCCGGAAATATCTGGACGCCGTCTCTTCTCTCTGGTGCGCCAGCCTGGGTTTCAGTGACAGGCGTCTTGCGGAGGCCGGCGCCCGCGCGCTGGAAACGCTGCCGGTCTACCATACGTTCAATCACCGTGCGAACCCGGCCGTTTCGGAATTGTCCGGCGAGATTGCGGCAATGGCGCCGATTCAGGACGCGCGCGTCTTCTTTGCCAATGGCGGATCGGAGGCTGTCGATTCTATGGTGAAGATGGCCTGGTATTATCATAGCGCCCGCGGAGAACCGTCGCGCCGAACCATCATTTCACAGACCGGCGCTTTTCACGGGTCGACTGTGATGGCCGCTCGTCTGGGCGGCTTGCCGGCCATGCATGCCTCGTTCAATCTGCCCGACTGCCACGTCGCATATGTCGGAAGGCCACATTTCTATCGTGACGGACTCGACGGAGAGAAAGAGGCAGACTTCACTGATCGCCTCGTAGCCGAACTGGAGGCCTTGATAATCGAACGGGGACCGGAAACGATAGCGGCGTTCATTGCAGAACCGGTCATGGGCGCGGGCGGCGTGATCGTGCCTCCGGACGGATATCTGGCGGCAGTCCAGACCGTGCTCAGGAAATACGGCGTCCTGTATCTGTCCGACGAAGTCATCTGCGGCTTTGGGCGGACCGGACAATGGTTCGGATGCCAGTCGGTCGGCGTGGAGCCTGACATGATGTCTGTCGCCAAGGGGCTTTCTTCGGGCTATGCGCCGATTGGCGGCGTGATCCTGTCCGGGGCTGTTTTCGAGACGATCGCCGGGGAAGCGGACCGCAACGGTGTCTTCAGTCATGGTTTCACCTATTCAGGCCATCCGGTGACCTCGGCGATCGCCCTGGAAACGTTGCGCATCTACAAGGAAATGAACCTGCCGGCGCGCGCCGGCGAACTTGGTCTCCTGCTGGGTGAAGGATTGCGCACCGTCGCCGAGCATCCACTGGTCGGGAATGTGCGCCGGCTCGGATATCTGGCAGGCGTCGAACTTGTCACCGAACGGAATGGGCCTGTACCGTTTTCACCGGAGATGAAAGTTGGCGCTGCGGTCGAACGGCGGTCGCGGGAACAGGGGCTTATAATCCGAAATCTCGGAGACGTCATTGCAATTTGCCCGCCCTTCATCACGTCGCCGGAAGAAGTGGACTTCATCGTCGAGGCTCTCGTCCGCACGCTCGACGCCGTCCAACGCGACCTTAAGCGGCACTGAAACCCGGCTATTCCTACCTCAACGGGAAAACCGTCCTCAGTACGGAAGCCTCGTGGCGCGGGTGTCCAGAAGGTCGACCAGGATCTGCTCGATCACCTCCAGGCCTTCGTCCAGGATATCTTCTGTATGCGCGAGGGAAAGATAGTACCGTTTCAGCGGCACCGGCTGACCGATGCAACGACGCTCCACCAGACGATGGCGAAAGGCAAGATCCAGTTCGTCGTCATTGCGAAACAGTTCTTCATACTGGCTGTAGGGGCCTTCGAAGAAATACGGCAGCCAGACGGACCCGAACCCCGCGCTTTGGGCTGCAAGGCCAAGTCGCGAAAAAATACCGTCCAATCCGTTGCGCATATGATCCCCCAACGTCGAGAGCCGTTCGTAAACGCCCTGTTTTGACAGTTCGTCGATGGTCGCAAGGACGGCGGCCAGCGTCGACGGCGTGCCGTTGAACGTTCCGCCGATGAATACGGAGCCTTCTCCGGTCCTGCCCACTATATCCATGATATCGCGACGTCCGGCGACGACGCCAATGGGATATCCGCCGCCGGCAGCCTTGCCGAATGTGGCGAGGTCGGGTGTGACGCCAACGATTGATTGATACCCGCCCAATGCATGTCTGAATCCGGTGATCACCTCGTCGAAAATCAGCAGAACGCCGTGTTCATCGGCCAGCCTTCGCAATTCGTTCAGGAACGTGTTGGTCGCAATCACGGAGCCGATATTGTGGGCGATGGGCTCGACGATGATCGCGGCGACAGCGCCCCTGTTTGCATTCAGATAGGCTTCGACAGCGTTGGCATCATTGTAAGGCAGCACCGCTGTATGCCTGGCCATATCCTCTACGACACCGTTGCAGAGAGGATCATAGCCGCCGACTGCCTGGCGCGTTGACTGGACATTCATCGCGACGGAATCATGCCAGCCGTGATATCCGCCCTGGAACTTGATGAGCGTCGTTCGGCCGGTGACTGCGCGGGCAATTCGAATGGCGTGGAAAGTCGCCTCCGAGCCGCTGCTGCAGAGCGCCACCTGTTCGGCGCAGGGGATGTGTCTAGCCAGCGCCTCGCACAGTTCAATCTCGAGTTCGGTTACTCCGGCCCCTATGAGATCGATCTCTCCAATGACGGATTCGACCTTGTTGACAATTGAGTGATGGCAATGTCCGAGTATATTGGCGCCGAACCCGCAGTGGAAATCGATATAGCGTTGGCCTTTAGCGTCATAGAGGAAGGGGCCTTCTGCGCGTGTGAAGGCCACCGGAAACCCGAGCTTGCGACTTGGGCTGAGGTGCCCGCCAGCCATGACACGTTCCGCGCGCGCGGCGAGCTCGCTGTTTCGATCAAGGTAATTCATGTCTTCTCGTTTTTTCTGGGCGAGGAGCGGCTTGCTTCCTCCTCTTGAGCCTCAAGATCGGACAGATGGCGGATGAAGTTGCGGCCGCCTTCGATCAGATCCTGTTCAAATGCCTTCCGGACGGCGGTTTCGTCCTTCCTCTTGAGCGCCTCGATGACGTTCAGGTGCTGGTGCAAACCATCATATTTAGGGCTTCCGTCAGGGTAGAGCAGACTAAGCAGCGGGCCGACCTGAACCCAAAGACGTTCGAGGATCTCGATCAGCTGCGGCATGCCGGAACAACGATATACGCCGAAATGGAAGTCGTAATTGTGCAGGAGCGCGGCGGGATAATCCTTCGTGCGTTCCGCTTCCACGAGTTTCTCGTGAATGTCTTGGAGCTCGACGAGAAAGACATCATCGATGTGAGGCGCCGCCTTGACGGCGGCATGTGGCTCAAGCAGCAGCCTGATGTCACGCAACTCCATGTATTCCGCAAGGCTCAAACGACGGACCCTGAAATAGTGGCCCGGCTTCATCTCCAACGCGCCGTCCTTGACGAGTTGGATAAGTGCTTCCCGAACCGGCGTCTCGCTCGTACCCGACAAAGCTGCAACGTCGCGCACCTTCAGCCGGTCTCCGGGTCGCAGTCGAGCGGACATCAACTGTTGCCGTAGTCCCGCATATATCTGAGATGAAAGGCTGTTCGCCTGAACTTCCAACAATATTTCCGTTCCTCAACCCGATGATCTGGATTAATCAAGTGTTTATGCCGTCAGGAATTCTGTCACCAGCTCCATCTGCTCGTCCAGCATGATTTTTCCCCCGATCACTGTGCAGCCGAGATCTCCGGCGTGTGACATCAGCTTCGTGACTGCCGGCGCCATTACGATGTCGGCCAGGACGGTCCCTTTCCTCAGGGAGCCGGGATCGACAGGCATCGGGTCTGCATCCTTCATGCCAAGGGAAGTTGCATTGACCACTATGTCGAATTCGGCGGGAGCAGCAATGTCCGCATCTGTGCGACAGCCGGTTATTGATGTGACTCTCTGCGCGAGGTCGCGCGCTTTACTTTGGTCCCGGTTCTTTATCCCGAGACGAGATACTCCGGCCTCGGCCATTGCAAAAGCGGTTGCGCGTCCCGCTCCACCGGCGCCGATTTGCAGCACATTCTTTCCTTCAAGTTCAATTCCCATTCGCCGCAATCCTGCAACGAAACCCAATCCATCCATATTGTCGCCAATCAACTGGCCGTCCTGTGTTCGTTTCACGAAATTGACCGCGCCTATATTGCGCGCGCGCGAAGTGGCCTGATCGACAAGGGCAACAGCCGGAACCTTGTGTGGTATGGTCACGCCAAAGCCGATGATGTTTTGAAGGTGTCTTATGCTATCCAGTACGTCGGCAAGGTGTTCGGGATGAACGTTCAGCGGCACAGTGATGATATCGTTGCCAGTCTTCCTGAAATGGGCGTTCAGAATTGACGGCGCTCTGACATGTTCTACTGGATGCGCCAGAACGAACATGACCTTTGTCCCGCCTGTTATCTCCATTCGTCCTCTCCCATGTCTGATCGCCGGCTGGCGCACCAACCTGTTTCTTGTTTCAACGCCGACCTTCGCCATCTATTTGTCAGAGAGCATCGACGAAGCGACGTGCTGAAGCGTCTGCAGGTAATGCCGCCGCTCCTTGAGCAGTTTGAAAGCATTCGCCCTGGCGGCGTTGTTTTTTACCCCGAGCTACGATACATGATATATCAAGTTTAGGAATGGCAGGCAAATGCCTAGTCTGCGCTGTTGAGGGCGACGATGAACATTGAAATGAGTGCAAATGACAAGTCGTTGCGAAACCGCGCCAGGCAAGTAATCCCCGGCGGGATGTGGGGACATCAAAATGTCGCCAGTCGCATGCCTGACGGCTATCCTCAATACTTCACGCGCGCCGAAGGCTGCCGTACCTGGGACGTCAATGGCCGGGAATACATCGATTTTCTGTGCGGTTGGGGGCCGATGATCCTTGGCTACGGAGATTCGGATGTCGATGCCGCAGCGGCAGCGCAGGCCCGACTTGGAGACACGATGAACGGACCTTCGCCCCGTCTCGTGGAACTGGCGGAACTGTTGGTCGAAACAGTGCCTCATGCGGATTGGGCGATGTTCTCGAAGAACGGTACGGACGCCACAACGGCATGTGTGACTATCGCTCGGGCTGGCACCGGGCGCCGAAAGATCTTGGTCGCGCGCGGCGCCTATCACGGCGCTATCCCATGGTGCACGCCGTCACTGGCAGGGGTGACGGAGGCCGACCGGGCTCACCTGATCTATTACGATTACAACGATGTTCAAAGTCTGGAATCGGCGGTTGAGCTGGCGAAGGGCGATCTTGCTGCTATCCTGGTTTCAGCATTCAAGCATGATCTCGGAAAGGAACACGAACTCCCGACTCTGGCCTTCGCGCAACTGGCCCGAGCCCTTGCCGACAAGGAAGGAGCGGCCCTTGTGGTCGATGATGTTCGAGCCGGATTTAGGCTCGATCCGGGGGGCTCCTGGGAAAGCGTCGGTGTGCGCGCCGATCTCAGTGCGTGGAGCAAAGCGATCGCCAACGGCTACGCGCTGGCTGCGGTGACCGGCAATGATCGGTTCAGGGAAGGGGCCACGAAAGTATTCACCACCGGCTCGTTCTGGACCTCTTCCGTGGCGATGGCCGCGGCGATTACCTGTATCCGAAAGCTTCGGGGTGGTGATGGCATTGCGCACATGGAAGCGATGGGCCAACGGTTGCGTGATGGACTTGACACGCAGGCAAAGAAACATGGCTTCAGATTGCTGCAAAGCGGTCCGCCACAGATGCCGCTCGTTCTCTTTGACGATGATGCGGAACGTCGTACCGGCAACGCCTTTTGCCTGGAGGCGCTGAAACGCGGAGTGTATATGCATCCGTCCCATACAATGTTTCTGTCGGTCGCCCATACCAGCCACGATATTGACACCGCGCTCGCTGCAACGGATGAGGCCTTTGCCGCCCTATCCAATGCGCGCAACACGTGAGGGCTAAACATCTTGCTCTGAGAGCCTGAACTTCCTCCAGAATTTGGTAGAGTCCGTCACAACGAGGAGACGGACGAATGAAGCGTTCACGGTTCACGGAAGAACAGATCATCGGGATATTGAAGGAGCAGGAGGCGGGCGCGAAGACGGTCGACGTCTGTCGCAAGCACCGCATCTCGGATCCAACCTTCTACAAATACAAGGCGAAGTATGGCGGCATGGACGTGTCCGATGCCGGCAAGCTGAATGCGCTCGAGGACGAGAACGCCATGCTGAAGAAGTTGCTCGCCGAAATCATGCTGGACAATGCCATCCTGAAGGATGTCGCTTCAAAAAAAGGTGACGCCCGATGTGAAGCGGGATGCGGTGGTTCACGTCTGTGCGCGGCACGGGGTGAGCCAGCGTCGGGCGTGCGAGGTTTTATCGGTGGATCGGTCGAGCATGCGCTATCGCGGTGTGTGGCCTGACGATGCATCTATCCGTGAGGCGATGAAGAAGGTGGCATCGGAGCGCCGGCGCTTCGGTTATCGGCGCATCCACGTGATGTTCGATCGTCGGGGGATCGTCATGAACCTGAAGAAACTTCGACGTCTCTACCGGGAGGAGAAGCTGACGGTGCGCAAGCGTGGCGGCCGCAAGCGGGCTTTGGGAACGAGGCGTCCTCTGGCTCTGCCCTCACGCCCCAATGAGCGCTGGAGCCTGGACTTCATCAGCGATGCCCTCACCGACGGCCGCCGCTTCCGGGTGCTCGCCGTCGTCGACGACTTCACCGGATACGGCTACACTCGCAAAGCTGTGACGCAGGTCGTGAAGCCGGACATCTTCGATCTCCGCCATTATTCGGATTTTCTTCCAGACCTTCGGAGTGCCTTCATAGAATCCGTTGTCTCGGAAAGCGGGAACATGAAAGTGCTTCCTTCAAGTGCTGGAATTTCGGAGATTACTTGTCTCGCGGGTGCACTCAGCGGAACGGATTTCTGTCCCGTTTTCGAATCTTCGCGTCGTAGATATCCGCGATCTGAGTCGACCTCGCTCCACCGCAGCGTTTCAATCTCTCTTTTTCGCATTCCCGTAAACATCAGTAATTTCAGGATTGCGATTGCCCTTGGATTGATATCCGCACGAGTAACGTCCCGCACATTTTTCTTGCCAAGTAGCAGCTTGATGTGTCGCTCGACTCGTCCCCGATCGGTGGCCTCGGTACTTGGCTTCTTCGTTCCGGTTCCGTGCACGAAATACAGATCGCAGAGCTGGGTAACCGTGATATGCCTTTTCTCGTTCTGTTTCTCTTGTGCCGGGTCTACACCATTTGCCGCTCTGCCGAGGATGCGACGGGCTTCAGCTCTGGCCTGATCGACGGTCCGGGGAGAGCCATGCGCGCCAATGGCGTAACGTCTCGTTGGTGCTGACCTGCCTGAACCAATTCGATATTTGCAGACATAAGTCTTTCGGCCGCTATTTGAGATCTTGATGCCGAAACCCTTCAGATCGCTATCCCACCGGAAGTAGTCACGATCTGCAGGATGAGCACGATCGACGACAGATTTCGTCAGTTTGTTAGGCATGCGACGGGATCCAAATCGGTGGTTACTTTTTGAAAAAGTAACCACCGACGCGGGAACATCAAGGAACGTTAAAATAGCGAAACGGGAAAAAAGTAATTAAATCCAGTAATTAGTGAATTTCAAGGAATGTTGAGAAATCTCCAGAAACCATAAACCTTAGCTTTCCGAAGGCAGAGGTCACAGGTTCGAATCCTGTCGGGGCACCAAAATATCGTTATAAATCATATGTTTAGAGAAATATTTCGAACGAATCCAAAATCTGGGTTTGTTTCGGGATTCTGCCGATTTGGCCAAACTGGCTTTGTTTCGGGAATTTCGGATTCTGCCATTCGAAGCGCTGTTTTTTGCAGTGACAGACTCTTCCACCGGTCGATGTAATATAGCATGAACGCCGGTAAAATGCAGCAGTGATGTTCTATTTTTGTTCGGATTTTGGCGACGCGGTTGAGTTGGCGAAACTCTTGGCAAACGCTATCATTGGGTGGGGTAGGGCACGCCGAGAGGCCGGAAAATATGTGATCTGCTACCTGACCGACCTGGGATGCGGCTACTCAACTTTGCTCAATCAAACCATGCCCGCCACGCAGACCAGGCCGAAATCCTGTCCGCGATATAGGCGTATCCTTCACCGGCCGGGTTGCTGCCGTCTCCTCGCTGCGTGAGATCCATCCAGCGCGAATCTTCCAACAGCTGCGAGTGAAGATCGAGAAAGGGAATGCCGAGTTTGTTGGCTATTTTCTTGTACGTCTCGTTGTATTCGCTCTGACGCGCGTTTGAAAAGCGGAACTGGGGAGCGCCAGGAAGTAGCAGCGGATAGGGGAGTTGCTCGTTCATGGGGATCATGCCTATCCACAAGGTCGGAAGCCACTGCGAGGCCTCGGACATCATCTCTTCCGCTATTTCGGCTGCGTCGTCCAGAGTTACTTCAACGCCCTGTCCGACAACTTCCTTGGCGTCATTTCCCCCGAACATGAAAACAAGCCGTCCCATTGAGTTCTCAGGCAATCTCAGTTCGCATTCGTTTCGCCATCGCGGCGCGATCTGGCGGCAGGAGTTTCCTCTGACGCCGAGATTGTAGATCGTTATGTCGTGATCGTTGTTCCATTCGTTCCGTGCGAGACGACCGACCCATCCCAGTGCGGTTTCATCACCTGCTCCGACAGTGAAGGCATCGCCTATGAAGCAGATTCGCGAATGGGACTTTCTTTGAGGATACATACTGGCCTTCGTCCTTTATTGTGCGGGAATTGTAGTAAATCTGGTTCGGATCGTTTCCGAAATTGAGGCGACGCTCCCGGACATCCTTTTTCTCGTCGCCGCATCGGTTGCAGCTTCCGGAAATGAGAGCGAATAGCCGATCGCCGGTTCATTGGAGCCGGGAATGTGCACGGATGAGCCTATTGCAGAAATGCCCGGCACCGGTTTGCAGGCGATCTCGATGAAGCCATTACGGGCATGGCTCGAAATATTCTTCTTCGTTAATTCGAGATCGAAATCCTGTTCCGGCGGGACAGAGTTCGCAAGTGCCTCGATTGACATGCTGTCAAGCCGCGCCAGCAGCCCGATTCCGAGGGCGGCGGAGGGTGCAAACTGTCTTGTGCCGACCGGCAGCACATACTTCAGTGGATATGATCCCTGTCTATTTCGGATGATGATGACGTCCAATCCGTCCAGAACGCCGATGTAGCCGACGAAGCCGTATGTGTTGACCAGATCAAGAACCGCCTCGTTAAGGAAATCCATCAGATCGTTCTGAGCCATATACAGCCCGCCGAGTTGCAGCGTGCGAGGACCGGCGAAATACTGACGCGTTTCATCATCACGATCGAGAACGCCACTTTCGCTGAGAGTCTTCAGGAGACGTGATACAGTGCTTTTGGGCAGGTCCAGCCGGTCCGCGATTTCGGAAACCTTGAGCCGGGGCGTTTCCGGCGTAAGACATTGTAATATTCGCAGCGCACTATCGAGTGAACTCATACCAGATCTCCTCCAAAGATCACCTAGCGTTCCATATAGAGCAATTAGTTGACACAGGTGGTACTATCTGCATAGGATCGAGTCAAATCGAAGAATTGTCTTTCCAGCAAATGAACAATTCGTGCCCCATAAAAGAGGAAAACTCCAATGATCCACCGATTGTCGAAAGTATTTTTATCCTCATTGTTTGCGTCAACCCTGATGGTCGGCCCTTCGTTCGCTGACGATCCCCTTGTCGTGGTCTCGTCGGGTGGCGTCTGGCTCGAATCCGCTAAGGCGAATTTCGTCTCCTGTTACGAAGAGCGAACGGGCGAGCAACCGGAAGTACTGACGATCAACTCAAGCGAGGTCATAAATCGACTGCGCGCCAACCCGGACAACCCGCCGATCGACGTAGCCCTGTTGAGCGAAATTGACGCCATTCGCGCCGGTGAGGAAGGCTTGCTGGAAAAGTTGTCTGTCGAAAAAGTCCCCAATCTTGCCGATGTGCCTGAGGTGTTCCGCGAGCAGTGGGACAACTACGCAACGATCCAGAATTTTGGCGCGATGATCGTCCTCTATAACAAGGAAGCAATTCCAGAGCCTCCCGCCGATTGGAAAACACTCATCGATCAGACGATCGAAGGGAAATACGGAGACCGCGTATCGTTTCCTGCTGTCACGATGGCTTGGGGCCCGATGTTTACTTGGTTTTTGACGACCTTGTACGACGGGGATGAAGATATGGTCTTTGAGAAATACAAGGAAATGCTGCCAAACGTCGCCAACTACTGGACGTCACCGGTCGACGCAATGAACATGTTCGCGGCCAAGGAAATCGATATTCTGGTTTACTGGGACGGTCGGGCATACGCCTTTGCAGAGGAAAATGATTGGGCCGGAGCCTATATTCCCGATCCGGGCGCATTCCAGTCGGCGGCCATGCTCGCCAAGGTAAACAACGGATCCGAAAAAGCATGGACATACATAGACTGTGTTCTTTCTCCGGAAGCCCAACTTGGCCACTCGAAAATGATCAAGTATCCGATCGTCAACTCCAAGGTTGAGTATCCGGAGGAGCTTGCAGCAGTTCTGACACCGCTTGAAGCCGTTCGCCAGCCTGAGTTCAGATCGTTCATGGACAAGATTCCGAACTGGATCGAGCGCTGGAACAAGGAAGTTCGCTAAACCTTTGCAGGCTGGCGCAGACCGCGCCAGCCTGGCAATCACGGTATGAAGCTAAGTTGAGATGACATGACTCGACGGGGAAGCATACGGCAGGGCGCAAAAGGATATCTCCTGACGTTTCCCGCGTTTGCATTTCTTGCAGTATTTTTTGTCGGACCGCTGATCGTCAATCTTCTCGAGAGTTTCAAGGATGATGAAGGCGGGATCACATTCGCCCAGTACGCCCGCGCTTTGGGAGACGCGTACTATCTGGAAGTGCTCGGAGACACGATCGCACTGAGTCTGGTAGTCACAATCGCTTCCCTGCTTCTGGGTTATCCGCTGGCGATAGCCATCGCCAGATCCAGAGGCGCCCTGAAAAGCTTTCTGATATTTCTGGTCGTCACGCCACTATTAATCAATGTGGTGGTCAGAACGTTCGGATGGATGGTCATTTTTGGCCGAAGCGGATTTCTCAATTCTATCCTCAAGTTTCTGGAACTGGACACCATTACACTGACAGGCACATGGACAGGAATTGCGATTGCGATGGTTCAGGTGCTGCTGCCTTTCATGGTGCTTTCGATAGCCAGCACTCTCGAAGGTATAGACGGTGAACTCGAGGATGCCGCGACCACGCTTGGGGCTACTCCGCTCAAGACCATAATCCACGTTATCTTTCCTTTGAGCCTACAAGGAGTGATAACGGGAACAGTCCTGGTTTTCGCGCTCTCAATTGGCAGTTTCGTAACGGTCATGCTGATGGGTACTAATTCCACCATGGTGCTCCCGCTTCTCGTTTATCAACAATTGAATCTTGCCTCGGACTGGCCGTTTGCCGCGGCTCTCGGAAATATCCTCATCTTCGTGGTTCTGATCGCCACAGCCCTGCAACTGAGCCTGTCAAGAAAGGGCGCCCGCCGATGAAGATCAGGTCGCGACCCGGATCGCTCATGGTCTGTTATCTTGCAGTCATCAGCGTTTTTCTTCTCCTGCCGCAGCTCATTGTCGTTGTGGTGGCTTTCTCCGAAGCCAGCTTCGTGAGTTTCCCGCCTCCTGGCTATTCCACCAAATGGATGGTCCGGGTTCTGTCTGATCCAAGCTTCATGAAGCCGCTTTGGAACAGCGTTGTCCTGGGTCTCTCTGCGTCGATCTTGGCAGCGGCGCTGGCGCTGCCTGCTTCAATCGCGATCGTGCGACACAGTTTTCGGGGCGCCCGGGTAATACAGAATTTTCTCCTTTCGCCACTGAGTATGCCGGCGCTCATTCTTGCCATCGCCATGTTGTTCTTCCTGAGTGACATCGGCCTTGGCAACACGTATGCAGGGCTCCTCTTCGGACACGTGGTCATCGTGCTACCCTATCTCGTGAGGACAATCGTCGCTGTCTATTCCGGCGCAGACCCAAGGATCGAAGAAGCCGCCTACACGCTCGGGGCAAAACCTCTTTCGACATTCTGGTTCGTGACGCTTCCCATGTTAAGGCCCGCCATATTTGCGGGAGGCATGTTCGCCTTTCTGGTGTCATTCGATGAAGTCGCGATTGCTTTGCTTTTGTCAAATGCGAGTTCGATCACGCTGCCGGTCTCGATTCTTACCTATCTGACTTACAACTATGATCCGGCCGTCGCCGCCATCTCCGTGATCAAAATGATAATTGTGGTTCTGGCTCTCCTCGCGCTCGAGCGTTTCTACGGGCTTCAGAACCTGACGATGCAGTCGAGGTAGAATGTGAGCAATTCGGACGCCGGCAACAGGATCGGACATCTCTCGATCAAGGGCCTTTCGAAATCGTATGGCGATACCAACGCCTTGTCAGACGTCAGCATTGAAGTCCAGGCGGGAGAGTTTCTGGCCTTGCTCGGACCTTCGGGTTGCGGGAAAACCACTCTGCTTCGATCAATCGCCGGGTTGTTGGAGACAGACAGGGGTGAAGTCGCGATTGACGGAAAGCGGGTTAATGACACTCCTCCGTGGAAAAGAGACATTAGTGTGGTATTTCAGAGTTACGCACTGTTCCCGCACATGAATGTACGCGACAATCTTGCATTCGGGTTGCGCATGAAAAAGTCGCCGAAATCCCAAGTCGACAAACGCATCAGTGACACCCTGAAGCTTGTAAGGATGGAAGACTACAAGGAGCGATATCCTTCGCAGTTGTCCGGTGGCCAGCAACAAAGGGTGGCTCTGGCGCGCGCTATCGTCGTCCAACCGAGAATACTGCTGCTTGACGAACCTCTTGCGGCGCTTGACGCCAAACTCAGAGGCTCCGTGCAGCGCGAGATCAGGCAACTCCAATCCAAGCTGGGTATCACAACGATACTGGTGACCCACGACCAGTCTGAAGCCATGTCAATGGCGGACAGAATTGCGGTGATGGACTCGGGAAACATTGTGCAGATCGCTGATCCCGCGACGCTCTACCGGCATCCGAAAACGGCGTTTGCGGCCGAGTTTGTCGGCGATATCAACCGCGTCTCGGGAAAAATGGATGCGACCTCGGTATTCGCGCCTTCGATCAAGATCGCGGATGGAATTGCGGTTCCGTTCTCGGCAGATCGTGTCGGTGACTTCAGCGAAGGTGACCCGGTGTTGCTCATGGTTCGTCCGGAGACGGTTCGGATATCTCGAACGGCAGCCGAAGGTTTCCATCTGGCGGGAGTTGTCGACGACATCATTCTGATAGGCGATCGAATCAACATATACGCAACCTGCGCCGACACGACTTTCAAGGTCGTCAAACTGACCGGCAGTCCAGAGGCGGAGATGTTTCACCCGGGCGAGAATATTTTCGTCTCGTGGGACAGGGCGGATTCACTGGTGTTTGCCGAATGAGGCCTGGGAACCAGAGCGGGTCAAAAAGCTAGATGAATTAGCATATATCTCCAAACACGCCTGATCGCTCTTCTCGGCCAGCCGTACAATTTCTCGCTCAAATTCCTTCGTAAATTGTAGTCGTTTCGATACGCAGATTTCCTTTCAACTTGGGACAACCTCTCCACTTTATCGAAGCAAGTCCAGCAGCCGGTGCGAGCGAGCAAACATGAGATTTCGACTGATGGCTCAAGTTGAGATGACCGTCGGTCGGCGGGCCTTCAAACCGCAGCCAAGCCCGCCCGCTTGCGTATCTCGGCGTTGTCGGCGCGGAATTCCGTTCCGTGCAGATCCTCGGGCCGTTCCTTGCAGAGCCAGCCGACGATCGTGGCCGGATCTTCCGGCGGCAGCAACTTCTCCTTCGGCACCTTGCTGACAGGGTTCACGCCGGATTGCCGAATGATGACCTGCATGTCGGTGTCGACCAGTCCCGGCTGAAAGCCGTAGGAGAGACACCTGTCAGAGAGTTCCTTCGCGAGCGATTTCGTCACCATGGCGAGCGCCGCCTTGGAGGCGCAGTAGGCGCTCCAGCCTTCCATCGCGTTCTGGCTTGCGCCCGACGAGATGTTCACGATGACAATTCGGCCTTCGTTGAAAAAGGGGACACCGGCTCTCAGACAGCGCATGACGCCGAACAGGTTGAGATTGACGGTGGCTTCCCATTCTTCCGGCGCAGTTTCGAGCAACGGCCCTATCGGTCCAATCATGCCGGCGTTGTTGACAAGGACGTCGACGAAAATATTTTCTGCCGCCAGCTTGTCAAACGACTGGCTGACGCTTGCCGGATCGGAGAAATCGCAGGCGATGGGCACACACCGTTTTCCCTGCTGTTCGATATCCGAAGCCAGCGCGTCCAGTTTGCTCTGGTTGCGCGCCATCGCGACCACATCGTAACCGTCGGCTGCCAGCCGGCGGGCGATCGCCGCGCCAAGACCCTGTGACGCGCCTGTAACCAGGGCCCATGATGTGTCGTTCTTTTTGTCGCTCATAAATGGCCTCCACCTGTGATTAGAAATTCTGCTCCCGTCACGAAACTCGCCTCGTCGGACAGGAGATACGCGACGCAGCCAGCCACGTCTTCGGGGCGCCCGATACGGCCGATAGGGATCTTGTCAAACCGGTCGCGCGCCATGTCTTCAGCGCTGCGCTGGCGCAGGGCGCCGAGATCTTCGTTCGTACGGTCCGTCAACGTTGTGTCGATCAGGCCGGGCGCCACGACGTTGACCCGGACGCTGCGCCTGGAAAGATCGGACGCCAGTGATTTGGCGGCGTTGTGCAGCGCTGCCTTCGAGGCGCCGTAAAGCAGGTTTGCAGGCGACGCCCGCATTCCGGCCAGCGACCCGACGAAGACGATCGATCCGCCGTCGACCAGACGGTCATGGATCTTCGACACGAGATCGAGCGGCGCGAAGACATTGGTCGCGAAGATCGCGTCGAAGGTTTCCCGGTCGATCGACGTGGCCGGATGCGTGTGGATAACGCCGGCGACATGGACGATCGCTCCGAGTTTGTCCGGCAGTTGTTCGGCAAGGGCTCCAATCCCGTCAGGCAAGTCGGCCCGCAAACAGGATGCGGCGTCGTCAAGCAGGTCTGCATCGGCCTCGACCCGGTCGGTTGCAATCACAGGCAGGTCGGCGCGCGCCAGTCTGGCGACGACCGCCCGGCCGATATCGCCCATCGCTCCCGTGACCAGAACAGGATGGCTCACCGGGCCTGCGCCTTCTGCTCTTCCGCTTCGAGATAGGATTTCATCTCCAGACCGGCTTTTTCGATATGGCTTCGACATGCCTTCTCGACATCGTCAAGCGTTCCTTCACGGATCGCCGAAATGATCTCGTCGTGCTCGACGACCGCCGAGAGGTCGCGACCCGGTATAAGACGGAATCCTGCCCGGTACCGAACGCATTTCGACCAGATGTCCTCCAGAAAGCGACGCAAGTGGAAGTTATGCGCCCGGTCGAGGATGAAACGATGGAATTCCCAGTTGAGATTGTTGACCTCGGAAAAATCCTTGTCTTCGGCCGCCCTTTCGAAGCTCCGGTTGATCTGTTCCAGATGATCGGCGATCAATTGCCCTTCGTTCTGGACGGCCAGCCGGATCGCATAGCCTTCCAGCGTCGCCCTGACGCCGAACAGTTCCACCATGTCCGCGATCGACATCGAGGCGACGCGGATATCGCGATAGGGCGTGGCTTCGACGAGACCTTCTCTTTCAAGACGCATCAGCGCTTCGCGGACCGGAACCATGGACGTGCCGAGACGCTCCGACAGCGCCGCCAGGGTGAGGCGCTGTCCGGGTTCGAGCGCGCCTGACAGAATTTCCTCGCGAAGGAATGTGTAGACGGCTTCGGCCTTGGTGCGGTGCGTGGCCAATGTTCCGTTCTTGCCTTGACCAGTCATGTCGCGTCGGACCTCGCACTGGCTGTCGTCGCCGACCATCTCCCATCCGGCGACAGGTGGACTGCGACGGGGTGTGGAACCGGTTCGTGTATGGGTAGAAATCTGGCGCCGCGGGCCGCGTAATCGCGCACCAGCCTGTGCCAGCCTGCAGCGTTTTCCGAGGCCCCGAGGGCGACGCCTCTCGTCAGGTTGTCGGTACTGAAAATCGGGTCGGCGATCACGAGCAGTCCTTCTTCAGTCGCTATCTCGATCGCGGTCGAGGCAGGGTGATGCACGCCGACCTCGCGCATGGCGATTCCCGGCATGACCTCAAGCGTATCATGGACCGGCCTAGCCTTTGCAAGCCTGTTCGACACAACCTGTGGAAGTCCATGCACCAGGCAGGGTTCTTCCGGCATTGCGAGATTGGCAAGGCCGCGAGCGGATGCGTAGACGGGGACAGCATCGGGCACAGCGTTTACGCCGCCAGCGGCATAGGGCCCGAAGCTGGTGAGGAGGACCGCCGCAAACCCGTCTTGGAGAAGTGGTTCGACGCCGCTTCCGCAGCGATTGAATCCGGCTTCAGGTCCCTTGCGTCGCTTCATGGCGGCGTTGAGATCGGAAGTATCCGGGATCAGGCCGGTGTCGACCAGAACGACGCCTAGGCTGGACCGCAGCACGAAAACATGGATCGCGATGTCGACCCAGTGACCGAAATCGCGCTGGAAATAGACTTCCGGCCCCGGCGTCCTGGCTGTGGCGACGGTATGTATGTCGACGGACCAGATCATCGGGGAGCGGCCTGCTTTTCTGCGGCGATCCAGTCGGCTATTCCGGCTTCAAGATCGAATGCGGGCGCATATGCGAAATCGCGCCGGGCGCGATCGAGAATGCAGGGGCCTCTGAGATGGCGCGCGGGGTCCACTCCGGGTTCCAGTTCGATATCGGCTTCGGGGAGATACTGAGAGACGATGCCGGCCAGTTCGCCGCGCGTGCGGGCCACGCCGCCCGTGACGTTGTAGACAGGCTCAGGCAGTTCTGGCGCCTCGGCCGCCTGGACCAGTCCAAGCGCCAGATCCTTGACGTAGGTAAAGTCGCACGGGTGGTCCCGACCGGGCTCGCGAATGCGCGTGACGCCTGCCAGCATGCGGCCGACAAAATAGTCTCCCGTACTGTGATTGCGCCCGTAGACGAAGCCGGTGCGAAACGAGGCGACGTCGACGCCGAAACTTTTGCGATAGGAATCGCAGAGCGTTTCCGACATGAACTTCGTCGCGTCATAGATCCCGACCGGGTCGGCAGGCTCGGTTTCGGAAAGGGGCGCCGCGTCCGATCGGCGACCGTAGAGCGTGGCGGTGGACAGATTGACGATGCGGCAGTTATGCCGGCGCGCCGCCTCAAGCATTGCGAGTGCGCCAAGCACATTGATTTCTGTCGCCGCCGCCGGATCGGCGGTTGCGGGCGCGGGGCCGACGAGTGCCGCGCAGTGGATGACGGCGTCGCTGTCGCCAATGACGTCGGTCATGTGGTCGCGATCGGTGATATCGGCGGTTTCGACCGAAAAAGGCAGCGCGCAATCGGACTGCCGCCGATCAATGCCGAGAACCTCGTGGCCAAGCTCGACGGCGACGCGGCCGACCTCGGACCCGACGAAACCGGCCGCCCCGGTGACCACCAATTTCATTATCCGATCTCCTTCGTCGTCACCGGTCCGGATCCCTCGTAGAGAACGAGATTGACGAACCGCAAAGGAGAAGCGCCGGTGTTCCTGAGCCCGTGAGGCGTGCCCGGCGGGGTGACGATCATGTCTCCGGGGCCGACGTCATGTTCGCTCTCGCCGATTTGGCTCACGCCCGCGCCCTCGATAACGAGCCAGGTCTCGGACTTTCCCTGGTGAACGTGGCGCGTGCATTCCTCGCCGGGAGCGATTTCGTACCAGGACACATGCTGAGCCCGGCTCTGTACGCCTGAAATCACCCTGGCAGGCAGGCGGCGCGCGCCTCCATGAAGTATTTCATCGTTCATTTGTACGTTCTCCAGGCCGGGTGATGCGACATTCAGTTGGCGGTTCCATAGACAAGCTCCGGAAGAAACAGGACGATCTGCGGCGTGAAAGTGATGACTATCAGAAGGGCGAACAGCGCCAGGGCATAGGGAGCGGCCTCCCGCGCAACGGCCATGGCGCTGACATTGGCTATGCGCGCCGTCACGAACAGCGCCATTCCGACCGGCGGCGTCAGCAAACCGATCATCATGTTGACGATCATGACGATGCCGAAATGAACTGGATCGACGCCGAGACCCACGACGACGGGTACGAGAACCGGCGCGACGAGAATGAGGATCGCAGTCGTGTCGAGCAACATGCCCAGGAACAAGAGCACGATGTTGATGATGATCAGGAATTGCCAGGTCGCCAGATCGAGCGACACGATGTAACCGGTGAGATGTTGCGGTATCTGTTCATGAGCCAAAATCCAGGCGAACACGTGCGCGGCCGCGACGATCAGGAGGATGCCGCCGGCCTGCAGGGCCGTGTTGCGTGACGCTTCCACGAATTCCCGGCCGCCCATTTCGCGATACGCAAAGCCGAGAACTGCAGCGTAGAAGACGCCGACGGCTGCGAGTTCCGTCGCGGTGAAGATGCCTGTGCGCATGCCGCCGATCAGCACCACCGGTATGAACAGGGCGGGAAGCGCCACGACAAGGCTCTTCAAGCGGTCCCGGTTCGAAGTTTTCGGACTGCGGGGGAGGTCCTCTTTGCCGGCGCGCAGATGGACGGTGAGCATCAGCACGAACATCATCAGAAACGCCGGAGCGATGCCGGCCAGGAACATGCGGCCGACCGAGACGTCCGCAATGAATGCGTAGAGGATCGAGGCGATGGACGGCGGCATGATCGGGCCGATCGTCGAACTGGCCGCGGTGATGGCGGCCGCGTATGCGGGTCGGTAGCCGGCCTTGCGCATGGCGTCGATCTCGATCGCTCCAAGACCGGCGGCGTCGGCCAGCGCAGATCCGGACATGCCGGAAAATATCACCGAGCTGACCACATTGACCTGCGCCAGGCCTGCCCGCCAATGTCCGACAAGGGCGCCGGCGAAGGCGAAGATGCGGCCGGTTATGCCCGACACGTTCATGAGGTTGCCCATGAACAGGAAGAGCGGAATGGCGATCAGCAGGAAACTGTCCAGACCGAAGATCATACGCTCTGCGATGATCGAGACCGGCACGCCTGCAAGTAGGATAGCAAAGACGCCGATGAGGAGGATCGCGGCTGCGACCGGCAAACCCAGAGCCAGTAGCGCTGCGAGACTTAAACCGTAAACCGCTATCATGTCCGGATCGCCGCGTTGCCGGAGGCTTCATTGTCAGGCGCCCCTGTCAGAACAGAGATGGCACGGACAAGGGAGTGAAAGGCGATGAGAAAGCTGCCGATCGCAGCCGGCCACACCATCGTGGACATTGACCAACGGGTCGCCGCCAGAGGAAGTCCGCCCACGTTCTGCGCGAGCTTCATCGCGAGATAGGAAAACCAGATAAACGTCACGAACATGACAAGATGAACGATCGTCATGACAAATCTGCGGTATCCGGGCTGCAGGACATCAACCACCGTGTCGACCGCAATGTGCATTCCGCGTCGTGTGACGGCTGCGGCGGCGATGAAAGTAAGCCATATCAGCATCAGCCGGGTCAGTTCCTCGGTCCAGATGAAGGGGTTGGTCAGAATGTATCGGCCCACGACCTGGAGAAGAGCGATGGCCGACATCGCGATGAGAAGGATGACGGCGACCGTTTCTTCCAGCATGCCAATCAGACGCGTGAATTGCCGCATGGTCTTAACCGGTTTTCATTAGGCCAACGCCTGTTCGCGGCCAAGCGCGGAAAACACAGGCGTTGGCGTCTGCATGTCAGTGTTCGGTGTCACGGATGCGCGTGTAGAGGTCCGCGTCTCCGCCCCAGAGTTCGGCGAGATCCGGAATGCCTTCCGCCGCAGCCGCTCTCCATGCATCGATATCGCCAGGCGTGACGAAGGTCATGCCCTTTGCTTCCAGTTCGTCCTGGACGGAGGCTTCGTTCTCCGTGAAGGCTTTTGCGATATACTGAGTCCCCGCACGCAACGCCTCACGCAATTTCTGCTGGTCTTCCTCGCTCAGCTTGTTGTAGGCGCTGTCGCTCATGAGAATCGGACCGGGCGCGGCGAACGACCAGGCAATGAGATTGACGTGGTCGGACACCTCGAACAGTTTCTGCGCAAGGATCGTGTCGAGCGGCACGTCGGCGCCGTCGACGACGCCAGCCTGAAGCGCCGAATACATTTCCGAGAAGGCGACAGGCGTTGGAGTGGCGCCAAAAGCCTGGAACACCTGCGGATAGGGCGGAATGTCGGCGACCCGAATCTTTACGTTTTCGATATCCCCGATCGAATTGAGGGGGATGCCTTTGGTAATCACGTGGCGCGTGCCGCGGGGAAACCATCCCATGATATGAACGCCGCTGGCGTCCGCGACGCCTTCTTCCCATTCCTTGCCGACATCGCCGTAGACGACAGCCTGCCAGTGATCGTCATTCTCGAACAGATAAGGCGCATCGAGAACAGCAAGTTCCGGAAGGTGTACGCTGGCGCCGCCGGGGGAGGCGAGCAGCATATCAACGCCGCCGGTGCGAACGGACACATGCATGTCGCGCTCCGTACCCAGCTGAGACGACGGAAAGACCTCCAGCTTGATCCTGCCGTCTGTGGATTCGGCCAGTTTCTCGGACGCAAGCTCCATTCCCTTGTGAAACTGATGCGTCGGGGCCAGCACATGACCCATCTTGAGCGTCACGTCCTGTGCGTTCGCCGCTGCTGAAAATGAAAGTGTGGCCGCGCATGCTGCGACCAAGAGCGAAAACTGCTTCATGTCATCCTCCCTGAGCTTTCGATTGTTATAAGTTATATTTTATAAAATCATTGTCAACGGCCTTTGTTAGCCGCTGTCTTCGGTCACATATCCGCGACAGACAGCTAAGCCGAACCATGGTTCGGCGCTTGCGCGATACATGCGAGCGCAAGCGAAGCTCATTGCCCTAAAGGGAGCACGACACTCAGCCCCGCTCCATTCGTCCTGGAGCCGTGGAAGGGCGAAGCCGCTGTAAAGACAGCGTTGAAGACGCCTATGATCTGCCAATACTGTTGGACTTCTCCAGATCCGTGAAGCTGCGCTCAAGCGCATCGAGCACAGGCTCGACGTCGTCCATCGACAGGCAAAGCGGAGGGACCATTCTCAGGACGTTCTTGAAGTTGCCTGACTTCGACAGGACCAGACCATGGGCGCGGGAGCGCTCGAACACGAATGCGGTTTCGGCGCTGGCCGGAGCCTTGGTTTCCCTATCGCTGACAAGTTCGATCGCCTGCATGAAGCCGCGACCGCGCACGTCGCCGATAACGTCATGACGCTGCTGAAGCGCTTTCAGCCCTTCGCCAAGTATGGCGCCGACCTTTTTGGCGTTTGCGACCAGATCTTCGTCCTCGATGATTTTCAGCACCTCGCGGCC
Organism: Hoeflea sp. CAU 1731; assembly: GCF_039888615.1. Lineage (NCBI taxonomy): Bacteria > Pseudomonadati > Pseudomonadota > Alphaproteobacteria > Hyphomicrobiales > Rhizobiaceae > Hoeflea > Hoeflea sp. CAU 1731. Next base: position 98,761 of record NZ_JBDQQS010000006.1, read on the forward strand.
GACAGCGCAGGCCACCGGATTTGCCCCGTAGGTGTGGAACAGGAACTTGTCGGCCATGGTTTCCGCCACCTCGCGTTTGGCGACCACTGCGCCGAGCGGGATGCCGTTGCCGATGCCCTTGGCAAGGACCATGATGTCCGGAACAACGCCCTGGGATTCAAAACACCACAGCGATTCACCGGTCTTGCCGAAGCCGGACTGGACCTCGTCGAGAATACACAGGCCGCCGCGCGCCCTCGTTCTTTCGAACGCGCCTTTCAGATAACCCTCCGGCATCGGAATAATCCCGCCATATCCCTGGACGGGCTCGATGATCATGCCCGCCAGCTGGCCGCTGGTCGTGTAGTTGATCGTTCTGTCGAGATCATCGAGATAGGGCTGGACGCCCTCGCCAAAAATGCCCCGGTATTGATCGGGTTCGGCGGCGAAGGACACATTGGGAACCTGGCCGATATTGTGTCTGAAATTGCCGACGCCAGTGACCGATTGCGCGCCGTAAGTCGCGCCATGATAGGAATTGCGGAGGGCAATAATGTCGTGGTTGCCGGTCGCCGTGCGGGTCATCATCAGTGCGAGGTCGATCGCCTCCGCGCCGGAATTCGTGAAATGCACGACCCAATCGTGGCTCGCCGGCATCGTTGCGGCCAGTTCCTCTGCGAAGTGCGCCGGCACCGGATGGTAGAACATGGTGGTGCAGTGCGTCAGCTGTTGGACCTGTGACGTCATGGCTGCGACCACCCTCGGATGGGCATGGCCGACACTGATGCACAGATTCATACCCAGCAAATCGATGAGCCGGTTGTCCTGTTCATCCCAGACGTATTGGCCTTGGCCGCGCTTGATGATCAGCGGTTTTTCGTAAGGCACGAAAGCTCTTTGCGTCGCCGCGAAGAAACGGTTGCGTTTATCGATGATCTCTTCGGTAGACCAGGTGACGTCCAGCCCCGACGCATCTTCCTTCATGCTGCAGCTCCTTTAATAAAATTCGCTTAAAGCGAACGAAATTTCTTTATTGACGAACAGTATGTGTTTATGCACTATTTTTTTCAAGCAGCTATTCGAGGTCAATATCCATGCGCATTTCTTTCCCCGAACACGGACTTTCGAAGAGCGACGTGCTGGCCTCGATGCAGGCGCTGAAGTCCGGCGACATCGACTGGAAGCGCGGTCGCGCGCCGCTCTACGTCTTCGACGGCGGGGAAGACGTTTACGAAATGGGCAGAGCCGCTTTTTTCGAGTTCTTCAAGGAAAACGCCCTGGGCGGTCGTCGCGCCTTTCCGAGCGTCCTGCAGATGGAAGAGCAGGTCGTTGGCATGGCCATTGACCTGTTGCATGGCGACGACGATGTGCGCGGTTTCATGACAACCGGCGGCACTGAAAGCATCATCCAGGCCGTTCAGTCCGCTCGGGACTACGAAAGGAGCAAGGGCAGGACGCCTAAGACACGCTTCAATATCGTGGCTGCGGCGACCGTTCATCCCGCCTTCAACAAGGCGGCGCGGCTGATGGATCTGGACGTGGTTCGAACGCCCGTTGACGCGAATCTGAGGGCGGATCCGGACGCGATCGCCAAGGCGATCGACGACGATACCATCATGCTCGTCGGTTCTGCCCCCTGTTTTCCCTATGGCGTCATCGATCCGATCAAGGAGATCGGGCAGATCGCGCTGGACACCGGCGTATGGATGCACGTGGACGCCTGCGTCGGCGGTTATGTCGCGCCCTTTGCGGCCATGATCGGCCGGGATATTCCCGCCTTCGATTTTGCGGTTCCCGGCGTCTGTTCGATCTCCGCCGATCTCCACAAGTTCGGATTCTGCCCCAAACCGGCTTCGACCGTGTTTTACAGGGACGAAGTGCGCGCGCGACACCATGCGTTCGACTTCGACGACTGGCCGAATGGCAGGTTCTATACGAACACGATTTGCGGCACCCGGCCGGCCGGCGGCGTCGCCGCGGCCTGGGCTGTGTTCAACCATCTCGGGCTTGATGGCTACAAGCTCATCGCCACCGAGTTGATGGATTTCATCGACCTCTACAAGAAGCGGATTTGCGAAGTCGACGGACTGGAAATCCTCGGCAAGCCGCATCTTTCGATCGTGGCCTACAAGTCGGACGATTTCGACATCTATGCCGTCGCCGAAAAGCTGAAGAACAAGGGATGGCTCCCTGGCCTGGTGCGCGATCCCAAGGCGATCCACCAGATGATGTCGCTGGTCCATGCGAAGGTGTTCGATGAATATATCGCGGATGTCGAAGACGCCGTGACAAGCGTCCGGTCCGATCCGGGCATGCAATCCGAACTAAAGGCGACCTACTAGAAGATTCGCGAGTCGCGAAAACGAGAGATGTGTAGCGCGTACAACGATCAACTTAGGAGAGACCCATGAAGCATTTCACGAAGCTCCTCCCGGTCGCAACGGCCCTTGTGGCCCTTTCGACATCGGCAGTCTTTGCTCAGGAGTATAAATTGAAGGTCGGGGTGAGTACGCCCGAAGGCTATTCTTACAATGTCGCGCTGGCCGAATTCAAAAAGCAGGTCGAGGAAGGGTCGAACGGCGACATCGAGGTAACGGTGTTTCCATCCTCCCAGATGGGCGGCGAAGCCGAGATGGCGCGCAACGTTCAGATCGGAACGCTTGAGGCGACTGTTGTTTCAACAAGCAACATCAGCCCGTTCCTGCCTTCGCTCCAGGTTCTGTCCGTGCCGTATCTGCTGAAATCCATCGAATGCGCGATGGCGGTGACGAGCGGCAACGTCGGGCAGGAAATGGCCAAGGAACTCCAGGAAAAGGCGGATATCCATGTGCTTGGATACTACACCTTCGGATACCGGCAGCTCTTCAACACAAAACGTCCGGTCAACAGCGTCAGCGACGTGGCAGGACTGAAAATCCGCATTCCCCCGGACAAGTACCTGGAACAGACATGGTCGGCAATGGGCGCGTCGCCGATTCCCTTGCCCTTCTCTGAACTGTTTCCGGCGCTCCAGCAGGGAGTAGTTGACGGTGACGCCAACCCGATTTCCAGCATCAAGCAGTTCAAATGGTACGAAGTCGTGGACAATGTCGCCGTGACGAATGTCGCAGTCGGTATGGCGACCTTTGCGATGAACGGACGCTTTTTCAACAGCTTGCCGGAGGAGTACCAGAAGCTCGTCACGGACGCAGCGACGAATTCCGTAGGCGTCAACATTTCTGCGGACGCCGCCAATACGGAAGAAGCCGTCGTGTTTCTGAAGGAACAGGGCGTCGAATTTACCGAACCTGATCTCGCCGGATTCCGCGAGGCTGCGCAACCGGTTCTGGATTCAGCGTCGGAAGAGTTCGGTAAAGAACTGATCGACCGGATTGTCGCCGCACAGGATGGTTGCTGACCGGAACGACCTGGCAGACCTGAAACAACATAATAAAAAACTGAAACTCGGGCGGCGTTGCGCCGCCCGGCAGGACGCCCTTTTTACGTCAACGGGCCGGTGGAGACTTTTATGGCAAACAGGCGCGAAGTCGGCGACTCGGCAGATGGTCTGAGAATTGGCGTCGATGTCGGCGGTACTTTTACCGACATGGTCGTAGCCAGCCCAAACGGCTCGATACACGTTTTCAAGGTTCCAAGCACGCCTTCCAAACCGGATGACGCGGTGCTGGCCGCGGTGGAAAAGGCGGCGAACGAGTTCGGAATGCGCCAAGACGACTTTCTCCGGTCTGTCTCGCACTTCATCCATGGCACGACGATCGCCACCAACACGGCGCTGGAAGGAAAGGGCGCCCGTGTCGGTCTGATCGTGACGGACGGGTTTCGCGACTTTCTCGAAATCAGACGCGGCATACGGGATAACCCGTGGGACCACCATGCTCCGTTCGCGCCGGTTCTTGTTCCCCGATATCTCCGACGGCCCGTCAAGGGTCGTCTTGATGCGGAGGGGAAGGAATTGCAGCCTCTTTCAGTGGACGACATCGCTGAAGCTCTGCGGACCTTTCGGGAAGAGGACGTGGAATCCTTCGCGATCTGCCTGATGAACGCATTCCTCGACGGAAAGCACGAACGCGAAGTCGCCGCGGAACTTGAAAGCAAATTTCCCGAAAACTACGTCACTTTATCCAGCGAAGCGGCGCCAATTCTTGGCGAATATGAACGCGGCTCGACCGCAGTCATGAACAGCTACGTCGGCCCGCGCACAATCAACTACTTGCGCGCGCTCGAAAAAAGGCTGGCTGAGGCGGGGCTGACTTCCCCCCTTCTTCTCGTACAGAACAACGGCGGCATCACGTCTGTCGAAGAGGTCGCGGACAGGGCCGTCAATCTCATGCTTTCCGGACCCGCCGCCGCAATCGGGTCCCTGAACCACTTTGCGGAATCCATCGGCAAGAATAGTCTTATATCGATGGAAATCGGTGGAACGAGTTGCGACGTCATGCTCATGAACGAGGGGCATGTCAATTATACCGACAGACTGCAAATCGCCGGCTACGATATCGTCTCTCCTTCAGTCGAAGTCCATACCATCGGAGCGGGTGGTGGAACGATTGCGCGCGTCGATGAAGCCGGATTGCTGCTGCTGGGTCCCGAGGGCGCCGGTGCCAGGCCCGGACCTGCCTGCTACGGATTTGGCGGCGAACAACCGACAGTTACCGACGCACACGTGGCGCTGGGACGTTTTGTATCCGGTCCCTATGCGGATGGAGCGATCACCATTGATGCGTCGCGGGCCCATGATGCAATTGACAAGCATGTCGCCAGACGGCTCGGCGTGTCGGTTGAAGATGCGGCGATCGGCATTTTGCGACTGATGGACCAGCAACTGGTGCTCGCGGTTCAGAAGCTCAGCACCGAACGCGGCAATGATCCGAAATTGTTCGACCTGGTGGCAGGCGGCGGCGCCGGCCCCCTCCATGTCGTGAACGTTGCGCGCAATCTCGGATGCCAGAGAGTGTATGTGCCGCGGATATCCGGCGCCTTCTGTGCGCTCGGCATGCTGGGGTCCAATTGCCGACACGATAATATGAGGTTCTTCCGCGGCATATTGGGAGAGATTTCGCCCGACGACCTGGTTGACGGCCTTCTGGATCTTAGAATGGAGGTGATCGACAAACTCCTGCGCGAGGGGTTCAAGGAGGACGACGCGATTGTCCAGTTCACCATGGATCTTCGCTATGTCGGCCAGCAATGGGACATTCCTGTCCCGGTCGACCTGCCGATCGAATACGACCGCGTCCGTTCTACGTTCGAAACGATGCATGAGAAGCTGTTCGGCCATGTTCAGTCAAAAGGAGCGATAGAAGTCAGAGCCTTGAGATCCTCCGCCACCGGCCTGATGGAAAAACTTGTGCAGCCCCAGGGCGCGCAGACAGCGGCGCCTCCCGTTCCGGGAGAGACCCGACGCATCTGGGTCGCTCAGAAATCCGGTTGGATGGACGTCGCCTGCTACTCGGGCGCAACGCTGGTCTCAGGCCATGCTTTTGAAGGCCCCGCGCTTATCGAAGAAAAAACCACGACGCTGCTGGTCGGCGACGGCGATAATGTCACCGTCGACAATGCGGGAAATTACCTGATCATGATGGCGGACAATGACCATGCGTAGCCAAATCGATCCCATATCGCTTGCGATCATCCAGAACCGGCTCGATTTCATCGCCAGGCAAATGGGATGGGTGATGATCCGGACGTCACGCAGTCCGATCTTCAACCAGTCGCACGATTTTTCCTGTTTTATAGCGGATGCGGAAGGGCATCTGATCTCCCAGGCCGACGGTATCCCGATCCACACCGGTGGCGGGGGCTTCGCCGTCGAGGCGATCCTCGACTATTTTGGCGACGATATTTACAAGGGCGACGTGTTTCTCCTCAACGATCCATATGTGGCCGGAGGAAATCATCTTCCCGACTGGGTCGTCGCGTGGCCTGTCTTCGAGGGCGATACGCTGATCGCCTTTACCTGCAACCGCGCGCACCAATCCGACATTGGCGGCGGGGCGGCCGGAACATACAATCCCGAAGCGACTGAAATTTTCCATGAGGGCATCCGGATTCCGCCGGTCAAGCTTGTGCGTGACGGCGAGATGGATGACGACCTGTTCCGGTTGCTGATGCTCAACACCCGCACGCCGCATCTGCTTGAAGGGGACCTGCTGGCGATGATCGGCTCCGCCCGTATCGGCGCCGAGGAACTGCTCAAACTGTCTGCCTCCCAGGAAGGAGGATTGCGCGGCGCGTTTGAAGGCGTGATGGATCACGCCGAGCGGAAGATGAAGCACCTGCTGCAGAACCTCGAGGACGGCGAGTATTCCTATGAGGAAAGTTTTGACAATGACTGTTTCGAAACGCGGAAAATTCGTATTCGCGTCACGCTGATAAAGAGCAAGGACAGGCTGACCGTAGATTTCGCCGGAACAGATCCGCAGATCCGAGGCTTCAAGAATTCCTCTTTGGCCAATACCTACTCCGCCGTTTATGCCGGAATTGTATCGTTCTTCGGAAAGGAACTGCCTCGAAACTCCGGAACGTTCCGCGCGATCGAGATTTCCGCGCCAAAAGGCAGCCTGGTCAATCCCAATCCGCCAGCGCCGGTGACCATGTGCACCGTGTTCCCGGCGCACGAGATCATGCACTGTATCTGGTTCGCCCTGACGGAGGCTTCGCCCGAAAGAGCGCTTGCCGGATGGGGGAAGAACTCCTTCCCGGTGACTTCTGGTCGCGACCGGGAAAACCGCACCTGGGTGATGTATAACTGGTCGGCCTGTTCCGGCGCAGGCGCGACGCGGACGCGAGACGGTTTTGAACAAATCGGTCCGATCGTAACGCTTGGCGGGCTCACGATTCCCAATGCGGAAACCTTTGAGCAAATTTATCCGGTGCGCATAAACAAGCAGGAATTGCGATGTGACGGCGGCGGCTCGGGCGAACACCGGGGCGGCTCGGGTGTCGATTACGACGTGGAGTTTCTGACTGACGTGGAAATGTCATTTCGTTCGGAAGGCGCCAATCGGCCCACCGGCGTTGGTGTTTGCGGCGGCGGCGATGGCAAGATGGCGACGATGGATTTGCGAAATGCGAAAGGCGAGGCGATGGCCGTTCCGGATTACGGCAATGTGTCGCTTGGGCCCAACCGGATGCGGATATCTTCTCCCGGCGGCGGCGGGGTTGGAAATCCTGCAATGCGGGACGCGGAACTCGTTCTGCGTGACGTACGGGACGGGCTTGTTTCCATCGAGGCGGCCAGGGAAGACTATCGCGTGGTGGTCAACAGCGCCTCCAAACAAATAGACTGGTCGTCGACCCGGTCTCTGCGCAACAATGCGGGCAGTAGCTAGGGGCAACGGGGAACCGCGATGGCAGAAACAGAAAGCGCCGGCAGGGTGGGATTGAAGAGCCTATTGCAGCATCTGGACAGGTCTGAAGAGTATCTTGCGTGCGCGATGCTGTTTATTCTGTACTTGATGCTGACGTTCACAATCGTCATGCGCTTTGGCTTCAGCATCGGCTATAGCTGGATCGAAGAACTCTCCCGCGTCGTTTTCGTATGGGTCGTCATGCTGGGCGCCGCGGCCGCCATGCGGCGGGGAACCCATATTCGTCTCACATTCGGAATTGAAATGTTCAAGGGTCGCGCGAGAACCGTCGCGCGTCTGACCGGAGAAGTTTTGCTGCTGGCGTTTTGTCTTGCGACCGCCTGGTACGGACTTCAATTGATCCTTTCCACACTGCGGGTCAGCTACACGTTGCCGTCCAGCGGAATGTCGATGTTCTGGGCCTATCTGAGCGTACCGGTCAGTTTCGGTTTGCAGGGCTTGCGAATTGTCATGCGTGAACTCGGGTACAAAGCGAGCTGAAGGAACAGCCACCATGGGTCCTGTTGAAGTTGCAGTCTTTCTCTTCGGTGGTTTCACGATCCTGATTCTGCTCGGCTTGCCGATCGCGCATGCGCTGGGCGCGATATCCCTCTTGCTCTTGCTGGTCGAGGGCATCCCGGCGCTTTCCGTGCCTCAGACGATCTATCACGCGACGGACCAGTTCCCTTTAATTGCGGTGCCGTTCTTTGTTCTCGCCGGCTATCTGATGGAATATGGAGGCGTTTCGCAGCGACTGATCGATTTCGCCTCCTCGCTTGTCGGCCATATCACTGGCGGCTTCGCCAGCGTCACCATCCTGGCCTGCATGTTCTTCGCGGCCATGTCCGGTTCCGGTCCGGCGACAGTGGCTGCCATCGGCACCATCATGATTCCGGCAATGATACGCAACGGTTACCCGGCGCCCTTCGCCGGCGCAGTCGCTTCGACAGGAGGGACGCTGGGCATCATGATACCGCCCAGCACGCCGATGATCATCTACGCTGTTGTGGGCAATGTCTCCGTCACGCAAATGTTCATCGCCGGCATCGTTCCCGGCATCCTCACGGGGCTTGTGCTTATCGTCGCAAGCTGGTGGTTCTGCCGATCCAGGGGTTACACCACGCGCAACGAAAGAGCGTCTCTGAAAAAAATCGCAGAGGCAATGTGGGCTGCGCGATGGGCGCTGCTGGCGCCTGTCATCGTTCTCGGAGGTATTTATGGCGGTGTATTTACACCGACCGAGGCCTCGATCGTCGCCGTGAACTACGCGCTGATCGTCGGCTTCTTCGTATATCGAAAACTGACGCTTCGAAGCTGCGTTGATGCGTTCTTCAAGGCCGTTATGGTAGGAGGAACGGTGACAATCATTGTTGGATTGGCCGGCGTATTCGGGCGCCTGCTAACCCAGTATCAAGTGCCTCAGATGGTCAGTCAGGCCGTTCTGGATCAGACCGACAATCCCTACCTGATCCTGATCATCATTGCGATCGGGCTGATCATCATCGGCACGTTCATGGAGACCCTGGCGACGATTGTATTGCTCACGCCGATCCTGCTTCCGGTTTGCATGTCTGTCGGGATCGATCCGATTCACTTTGGTATATTGCTGGTAGTCACGTCTGAGATCGGTTTTCTTACGCCGCCGCTGGGCGCCAATCTGTTCATTGCGATGCCAATCGCCAATGTGTCGCTTGAGCAAATATCAAAGGCGGTCCTGCCTTACATCGCATTGCTCTGCCTGATCGTCCTGATTTTGATCATGGCGCCGTCATTGAGCACTGGCCTGATCGACTTGTTCTACAAATAGACCGGGCGGCAACTACGCTAGGCCTGCCTCAACTGAACCTCGATGCTGCACACGGTGAAGTCGATTTCCGATTTCATGCGTTTGTACCAGTCATCGTCCACACGGTAGAGCGGCGCAGAGACGCAAATACCTGCGATCGGACGACCTGACGCGTCGCACGCGCTCTTGGCAATTCCTCCGACATCGTTGTGCCAGCCGCCTTTCATATGCGTATATCCGTTGCGCCGAGCTTTCTCGATTTCCAGCCACAAGGCCTCTTCCGACGCAATGCTCAACGCTGTGCTCGTCTGAAAGGATTGCGGCATGATCGCCTTAACCTGGTTGTTGTCAAGCGCGGCAAGCAGAGAGATGCCCGTCGACGTCAGATGCGCAGGTATCCTCTCTCCAACCTTGACATTCAATCGGACAGCGTGATTGCCCGGAAAGACTGTCAGATAGAGGACGTCGAACCCGTCGAGAACGCCCAGAATAACCGCTTCATTGGTTTGTTCTTCAAGACGTTTCAGATACGGATTCGCCAAACTTTCGATCTCGCTTGAGAAGCTTGCGCGTCCGAGTTCCCAGGCTCGGGCTCCCAGCCGATAATCCCCCTGGGGCATCCGTTCAACGAAACCGCGCGTGCGGAGCGTATTGAGCACGGTGTGAATCCCGGATTTCGATTTTCCCAAGCCATTGGCGATTTCGGTCAGATTCAACTGATGCGCAGAACTGAGCAATTGCAGCACGTCCAGACCGGTGTTGAGGCCGGACCTCGACGTAGCGCCGGTCTTTTCCGAGCCTCCGCCTTCGTCAATTGGTGTCTGTTGCGTTCTTAATTGCATGCTGCTCATTTCTATATCACGAAAAGACATTTGTGTCGGCGGCAATGCATAACGGTGAGATAGAAGTAAGTTCAACCGCCAGAACTGTTTTTTGGTCACAGTGGGCCTGCGCGAACAACAGGCCAAAGCTGTGTGCAACGGGTGCGCGTCGCCGGATTTCTGATGCGCGTGAGACTCGCAGGCAGGAGTCGGTTCAGCCTTCCAAAGTGCCGACGCCGTAGTTTTTGTATCGGTTGCCGACTTTCGTCATTTCTTCGTCGGAGAGCATCTTCGGCGCGCCGCCCTGGAGCGCCATGAGATATTGGCGTGCCAGCGTTTCCAGCTTGACCGTTGTGCCGAGTGTCTGTTCGAGAGAAACGCCCATGGCGATCATCCCGTGATTCGCCAGCAGGCAGGCCGTTCTGTCTTGCAACGCCTCAACGGCCGAATCCGCCAGATCGGACGTGCCGAAGGTCGCATAGCGCGCGCACCGCACATTATTGCCGCCAAAGGCCGCGACCATATAGTGAAAGGCGGGCAGAGGTTCTCGCAGGCAGGACAGGGCCACGCAGGCGTCTGCATGGGTATGGATCACCGCCTTCGCGGCCGGGAAAGCGCGCATGATCGCCAGATGCATGTGCCATTCGCTGGATGGAATGCCGTCGCCGACGACTTTGCCGTCCATGTCGATCTGAACAATGCCTTCCTCTGTCGCGTTTACGGCGTTACAGCCGGTGGGCGTGATGAAAAGGCCGTATTGCGACCTGACGCTGACATTGCCGCTGTTGCCGTGATTAAGTCCATGGTTTTGCAATTCGCGTACGGTTTGAACGATTTCTCTGCGTTGCAATGTTTCGGTCATGGGCGATCTTCCGTGTGTTCCGGGCGCAGCATGGAGTCGAGCATCGGGAGAAACATGTCGACCGGGCCGAGCTTGCCGGATTTGAGGCTCAATGCGGTTACGTCGTCTGAGGTCGTCGCCGCCCTCGCGATGCCCGCCTCCCGATAGGGGCCGATGTGCAGGCTCTTGACGCCGAGGCTTTCAACGACTGCGCCTGACGTCTCGCCGCCTGCGACGACGAATCGCCTGACGCCGATGCGGTGCAGACCGACCGATATTTCCCCGAGAATCCGTTCTGCAAGCGCGGCGGCGCCATCCTTGCCAAACCTTTGTTGAGCTGCGACGACTGCATCCGGCGAGGCGGACGTGGATATCGCGACGGGACCGTCGACCAGACGCCGCTCGGCCCACGCAAGCGCGTCGGCGATGGCCTGCTCCGGGTTCTCAACGTCGGACAATCTGATTCGGTTGACCGGCCTGTGCGTCTCGAAAGCGTCGAGCTGTGCGAGCGTGCGTTCGGCGCAGCTGCCGGCGAGGACCACGCCGGCCCCGGAGGCGGCCGGAACAACCTTCGCTTCTGCCCTGCCGCCAATTCTGTTTCTGGCGCGCCAGACCGCCGGATAGTGGCGTACAATGGCGGCGTTTCCGGTCATCAGCTTCCAGCTTTCGGTGAGTTCGGCGATGGCGGCCAGATCTTCCTCATGGATCGCGTCGACGACGATATGACGTATCCCGGAGCCGACCAGATCATCGACGGCCTTCTGCAATCGTGAGCTTCCGCTGTGTATCGCGGAATGCCAGACCAGACCCACCGGATATGCCGACTGTCTGCCGAGGACGGCGACCAGATTGGGATCGTGCATTGGCGTCAATGGATCATGGCGTTTCGGGGACTCCGATACGAGCTGCCGCCCCACGAACAGATGTCCGTTGAAAACGCTGCGTTCCATTTCGACCGAGGTTGGACAGAATGCGGTTTGATCGGCGCCCGTCATTTCGAGAAGCCGGTCGGCGACAGGTCCGATGTTTCCGTCGTCGGTCGAATCGAATGTTCCACAATATTTGAAGAACAGTTGCCGGGCGCCGGCGGTCTGGAGGTTTTTCGCAGCCTCCTCCGAGAGGCGGACGGCCTCTGCGGGATCGATGACCCGCGTCTTCTGCGCCACCACCACCGCCTGGGCGTCGCCAACGCTCGCAACCCCTTCCGGTTTCGTGACGAATGCGCAATCCACGCCTTCGGCCACCAGCATGGCGGCGGTTTCCATTCCGCCGGTCAGATCATCGGCGATGACGCCCAACTGCAGACTCACGGCGTTCTTCCTGTAGCGATTGTCATTGTTGTGACCATTCCATGGCGGGCGGACTTTGTCAGGTAAGACATGCCAATCCCGCCTAGTCCATCAGTATTCCGCCATTGATGTCGAGGATTTCACCGGTGATCGAACCGGCGTTCACACTGGCCAGATAGGAGACGCAATGGGCGATTTCGTCGGCGTCGGTGAAGCGACCGATGGGAATGCCGCTCAGCTGCGCCGCCCTCTGTTGGTCGCTCAGTTGTTTGGTGACCATCGGCGTCATGACGTAGCCGGGCGCAATGCCATTGACGGTAATTCCCTGCGCCGCCGATTCCCGAGCCAGCGAGAAGGTCAGCGCGCCAAGCCCGCCCTTGGAGGCCGCATAGGCGGTTCCGGCCGTCAGGCCGCCGGTCTTCATGGACAGCGAACAGATATTGACGATGCGCCCCCATCCAGCTTCGCGCATATCGCGCAAAGCGAGCCGGGCGAGATAGAAAGGACCGCCGAGATTGACCTCGATGATCTTGCGCCATTCGTCGGCAGACGTTTGTTCCGCCTTGTTGTTGGAAAGAATGCCGGCGTTGTTGATCAGGATCTGCACCGGTCCGTGTGCTTCTTTGAGTTTTTCCCATTCGCTTTCGATTGCGGCGGGATCGGATATGTCGAGCACGAGCGGAATGGCGCGTCCCGGCATCTCGTCGGCAAGCGCCTGAAGCGGATCCATGGCCAGGTCCAGCGCGACGACGCGATGGCCGTCCGCGACCAGTTGCCTTGTGATGGCCACTCCCATGGTGCCGGCGGCGCCTGTTACGATGGCGAGACAATCTGACGTTTTACTCATGCTTTTACTCCGCGAATGTTTGCTGATGGCCAGCGATCGTGAGAGGCGCCCGGAATGTCATTGGAATGCATAATGACCTTACGCACCGACTGAATCGGAGCGCGCGCGATCTGGATGGCGGCATGGATGGCTGTCTCCACCTGCAACCCGATCCTCCTGTTCGCTGCGACGGTGAGTCGACCCGAAACTACAGAAAATGATATTAGATGCAAGATGCATCATGTATCATGCTTGACGTCAATATCGAATTGTTGCAGTTTGCGCGCCAGCGACGCCGATGCGGAGACATTCATTATTCGGCGGGTGACTGAAAATACGTTCTCGACCACGGCAACAAGGGGAGGAAATGGTTCAAAACGGAGTAGTCGAAGGGCGCAAGGCGTTTGATCTGCCGCTTGCCCTCCTGCGCAGTTTTCTGGCCATCCCCGCCTGGCCCGCGCTGTTGCTGTTGTTCACGATCGCCGCGATCGTCCAGCCGCGCCTTCTCAGCGTGCCGTTCCTTTTGATCGTTCTCAGGCAGACCGTGCCGCTGGCGCTGACGGCGATCGGACAGTGCCTTCCGATGATCGGGCGCTCCATCGATCTCTCGATCGGCGGAGTGATTGCGGTGGTCAATGTAACCCTTGCGCTGCCTATGTTCTCAGGAGGCCCGGTTGTTCTTTCGATTGGATTTCCGCTGCTCTTCGGCGCGCTCGTTGGCGCTTTCAACGCCATCCTCATCGTGTTCGTTCGCGCTTCGGCCGTGGTTGTTACGCTGGGCGTATCCGTGATGCTGATCGGGGTCAGCTATCTGGTCAGCGGCGGCGCGCCGGGCGGCTCGGTTCATCCGTTCGTGCGTGAAATCGCCACCGGGCGCTGGGGCCTGTTCCCGGTCGCCGGAGCGCTGCTCCTGACGCTTGCGCTGATTTCGGCTTTCGTATTGCGTCGCAGCGTGTTCGGACATGCGCTTTACGCGACGGGGTCATCATACGGCGCAGCCTGGCTGGGCGGCGTGTCCGTGCGCAAGGAATTGCTGGTCGCGCATGTGCTCTGTGGCGTTTTCGCCGGCGTCGCCGGTATCATTTTGACGGGTTACATCGGCACTGGCACGCTGAATCTCGGCGCAGACCTGGTTCTCGCATCCGTGGCGGCCGTTGTCCTCGGCGGGACGACTTTCGGCGGCGGCGCAGGCGGTGTGGCTGGCGTTCTCGCCGGCGCCTATGCGCTGACGTTTCTCGCAAATCTTATGACTGGTATGGGCCTGGGCAAACCTGCCCAGCTTATCGTTCAAGGCGCAATCATCGCCGGAGCGGCAGCTCTTGCGCGATTGCGCCGACAATAGAATTCCTCGGATGGGCCGGGGAACAAATGCGCGCCGAGCGGCGCGCCATTTTGGAGGAGTATAATGCATATGAAAAACTTGTTCCTGGCCGGCTCTTTGCTCTTGGCCGTTGCTACGGCGCCGGCTTATGCGCAGGTTCCGGAACTCAACCCGGCGCTCTCGCCGGTTGAAGGATCTCCGATGGTCGACAAGGCCGCCGCTTCGGAGAAGGACGAGTTCGTCCTTGGTTTCTCGAACATCTCTGTCGTCAACACCTGGCGTGTGCAGATGGTGGAAGAACTCAAGCACGAAGCGTCGCTGCATCCTGAAATTACCGAAGTCATCGTCGCCGACGCCGGCGGCGACGTAAATCGTCAGGTGGCCGATATTGAAAGCCTGATTACCCGCGGCGTAGACGCCTTGCTCGTGGCGCCCGGTTCCGAAGTCGCCCTGAACAATGCGCTTGAAAAGGCGCACGAAGCGGGTATTCCGGTCATCATCTTCTCGTCAAACGCGACGCCTGAAAACTACACGGTGAAGCTGCTTGCGGACGATGCGCAGTTCGGTCGCGACGGCGCCAAGTATCTTGCCGAAGCTCTCGGCGGCAAAGGCAACGTCATCGCAATTCGCGGTATTTCCGGAAACTCGATTGACAATGATCGTTGGCGCGGCGTCGAGGAAGTGTTCGCCGACTATCCGGACATCAAGGTCATCGACCAGGGTTTTGCCGACTGGGCTTACGACAAGGGCAAGCAGGTTTGTGAGTCGCTGCTGATCGCGCATCCGAATGTCCAGGGGATCTGGTCTTCAGGCGGCGCTATGACCCAGGCATGCGCCGAAGTCGCTGAAGAGAACGGTCTTCCGCTTATCCCGATGACCGGTGAAGCCAACAATGGCTTTCTGCGCATCTGGAAGGAAAAGGATCTCCAGAGCGTCGCTCCGATCAGCCCGACCTGGTTCGGCCAGCAGGGTGTTGTCGCCGCGCTGCGTGTTCTCAAGGGAGAGCCGATCGCCCAGGACAACCTCGTTGATCCGAAGCCGATCACCAAGGAGCAGATCGACGAGTTCTATCGTCCGGAGCTGAACGACTCCTACTGGGTCGGCTCTACGCTCCCGGATGAAAAGCTCCAGGAAATCTACGGCAAGTAAGCCTGCAATGCTTCTGGAAGTTCAGGACATCACCAAGGCTTTCGGCCCTGTTCAGGCCCTGCGCGGGGTCTCGCTCAAGCTGAAGCCGGGCAGCATCCACGCGGTGCTTGGAGAAAACGGCGCTGGCAAATCCACCCTGATGAAAATCATTTCAGGTGTGTATCCGCCCAGCTCCGGAACGCTCATCATCGGTGGTAAAGAGGTGAACTGGAGCGCCGCCGAACAGGCGCGCGCCGCCGGTGTCTCCACGATCTTCCAGGAGTTCATCCTGCTTCCGAATCTGTCCGTGGCCGAGAACCTGTTTCTCGGCCGCGAACCACGCAACGCCCTCGGCATGATCGACCGGCAGGAGATGGCGAAAGAAAGCCGCGGCATCCTTGAGGATGTAGGTCTGGACCTGGATCCGAATGTGTTGACCGGCAGTCTTCGCGTGGCCGAACAGCAAATGGTCGAGATCGCGAAAGGCGTGATGCGCGATGCGAAGATCTTCGTCTTCGACGAACCGACCGCTGCGCTTGGCGACCGGGAAGCCGGCAAACTTTTTGATCTGATCCGACGGCTGCAGGGTGAGGGGAAGGGTATCCTCTACATCTCCCACAGGCTGCCGGAACTGTTCGATCTCTGCGACGAGGTGACCGTCCTGAAAGACGGCCAGTACGCAGGACATTTCAAGATGAGCGAAACCAATTCCGAGGAACTGGTGACGACGATGGTCGGCCGCTCGCTTGATCAACTCTATCCTCACCGCAAGGGACCCGAGGAGGCCGGACCGCCTCTGGTCGAGCTGCGCGACGTTGTGGTGGAAGGGCTGAAAGGTCCGGTGAATTTTTCAATCGGACGCAACGAGATAGTTGGTCTGGCTGGCCTGGAAGGCCAGGGGCAAATCGAGATTACCCGCGCAATATTCGAGGGACATACGCTGGTGTCCGGCGAAATAAAGTTCAACGGCAAGGATTTCAGTCACACGGGGCCGTCCGGCGGAATCAGGGCCGGCATTGGACTTATCCCTGAAGATCGAAAGGCAGAGGGTCTGTTTCTCAGCCTGAGCGTTGCGCGCAATATATCCGTCGGGCTCTTGCCCGGACTTGGGCTGGCGCGTCTGGCTCCGACATTAAAAAGCCAAATCGCCAACCAGGTTGAGCGCCTTCGGGTTCGTTTGCGCAATGTCAATCAGTCCATCGGCGAGCTGTCGGGCGGCAATCAGCAGAAGGCGCTGCTGGCGCGCTGGCTGGTTCGAGGCGTGAAGCACCTGATCTGCGAGGAACCGACCCGAGGCGTCGACATCGGCGCCAAATCCGAAATCTATGCATTGTTGCGCGAACTTGCAGACAGCGGCGTGCCGGTGCTGGTGACGTCGCGCGAACTGCCGGAACTCATCGGTCTTTGCGACCGCATCATCGTTGTTCGCAATGGCGCCACCGTCGCGGAGTTCCGCGGAGAAGGAGCGACCGAGGAAATGATAATGGCAGCCGCCGTCGAAGGGGAGTCGGCATGAAGCTGATGAGAGCAACCACTGCAGCACGGATGCGCCGCATGACGGCGTTGCCGGTCATCCTGCTGATCATAGTCCTCGCCTGTATTCTGGGCTACTTCAGCCCGCATGCGCTGGCCACCCAGAACCTGATCAATATTCTCAACCAGCAGGTCAGCCTGATCCTGGTGACGATCGGGCAGGTCATGGTCATTCTGACATCCGGTCTGGATCTGTCCGTCGGGTCGGTCGTATCCATGACGACAGCGATCGTCAGCCACAATACGCCCTATTCTATTCCACTTGCCATGGCTGCCGCGCTTTCTGTCGGACTGGTCAACGCCATGGGCATCCTTTATCTCGGCGTCCATCCCATTCTCATGACCCTTTCAACGATGACCGCCGTTCAGGGCATTGCGCTCTATATCCGGCCGATCCCGGGCGGCGAGGTCGCCGACTGGATGTCGTGGTATGCGTCGGCGGAGTATTTCGGTTTGCCTCTGCCGGTCATGTTCGCCGCGTTTGCCGTGATCGTCGGCACCCTGATTGTCGCCCGCAGCCGCTTTGGACTTCATTTGATGGCGACCGGAGCGTCGGAAGAGAGCGCGTTGCTCGGGGGCGTCAATACGAGACGCGTCATCGCCTCGGCCTACCTGTTTTCTTCCTTTTTCGCCTGTCTGGCCGGTTTGAATCTCGCTGCGCGTCTTGCGAGCGGCGATCCGCTGGTCGGCAACGCTTTCGCGATCGATTCGATTGCGGCGACCGCGCTTGGCGGAACCCAGCTTTCGGGCGGTCTCGGCGGTCTGACCGGCCCTGTGACCGGCGTACTGTTCCTGGCGCTTCTCGGCAACGGGCTCAATCTGCTGAACATATCGACCTACTATCAGATGCTTATAACGGGCGGCTTGCTGGTGCTTGCCGTCAGCACGCACAGGCGCAAACAGCCGGGGCTATAGATCCCGGCTACAAGAGGAGAAACGCTTCATGGAAATCAAGGCGATCGTCGACTGCCAGACCATATTGGGCGAGGGACCGCTCTGGGACGTCAAGGAACAGAAGCTCTACTGGATCGACAGCTATGGCAGCAAGATCTTCCGTGCAGATGAAAACGGCGACGGCGTTGAAAGCTGGGATGTGCCGGAAAAGATCGGCTCGCTTGCATTACGTGAAAGCGGCGGCGCGGTGCTTTCGCTGGCGAATGGATTCTATCTTTTCGATTTCGAAACCGGTCAGTCGGAGCTCATTCAGGCGATTGAACACAAGGGCGAAAACGTCCGCATGAATGACGGAAAGGTCGACAAGCGCGGCCGCTTCCTTTCAGGCAGCCTGGAAACCACGGAGACGCAGGCGCTCGGCGTGCTCTATAGCCTGGGCGCCGACCGGCAGGTCACGCAACTCGACGACAACATCACCGTTTCCAACGGACCCTGCTGGAACCCCGACCACAGCATTTTCTACTTTGCTGACAGTCGCTCCCGCGCGATCTGGGCTTACGACTATGATCTGGAAACCGGTCTGGTGGCGAACAAGCAGAAATTCTGCGATTTCGCAGAGGAAGACGGCCTGCCAGACGGCGCGACCGTGGACGCGGAAGGCTGCGTGTGGAGCGCCGGCGTGTACAAGAGCAAGATCCACCGTTTCGATCCGGCAGGCAAGAAAATACTCTCCATCGACATGCCCGTCGTCTGCGTGACGTCGGTGATGTTCGGCGGACCCAACCTCGACCGACTTTACGCGACATCGATGCTGCGCGCGCCAGTTCCGGGCATCACGGAAACAGGCGTGGAAGCCGGATCGCTGTTCGTAATCGACGGTCTGGACGTGCGGGGCTTGCCTGAATATCGATACGCGGGCTGATTGTTTTTGCGATGAATTGCAAGTACCTGTAATTCATCCGGCTTTGGGGAGCCCAAAGAATGTCAGTCTGATTCTGACAAAGAAAAAGCTCTGGGACAAGAAATGCGACACAAGACCGTAGTGAAGGAAAATCTTTCCGAGCAGATCTATCGGGATATTCGCCTGTCATTGATGGACGGCGAATTCCGGCCGGGAGAGAGGCTTACCATCAGTTCGGTCGCGACGCAGTACGGAACCTCGATCACGCCGGTTCGAGAGGCGCTTTTTCGCCTGGCCAGCGAGCGTGCTCTGCAGGTCAAGGCAGCGACGTCGATCGTCGTGCCTCAACTCACGCCGCGTGATCTGCGCGAGATCGTCGCCATTCGAAGAGAACTTGAGGGGATGGCCGCCTACCGTGTGTGCGAGTTGGTCACGCCCGAGATAATCGCCGAATTCGAAGCGCAGAACGCGACCTTCATAAAGGTCGTTTCCAACGCGCGCGACGCGGCGCGCGCAAACCGGGATTTTCACTTTCTGAATCTGCAATTTGCGCAAATGCCTTACGTGGAAACGATATGCGAGAATATGTGGACTTTGATGGGCCCTTTCTTGCGCACCTTCCACGAAGAGGTTCCTCTCAAACGTCTGGGCGCCGACGACCATCTCCACTTCAAGTATATCGCTGCCCTCAAAGCCAGCGATCCGGAGGCGGCGCGGGACGCCATGCAGCAGGATATCGCCTGGAGCTACGAGCTCATCACGAAGCATGAACAACACGAAAAAGGCGGTCGCGAGACCGCCTGATCGGATGCAGGAAAAATTGCCCGCCCGCTTTGGCGGTGGGGCGATTCAGGCGACCGAGTAGCCGCCATCGACCGGCAACACTACCCCGTGTACGTAGGCGGCCTTTTCCGACACCAGAAACGCGATCACGTTCGCAACGTCGGAAGGCTCGGCCCAACGCCCGAGCGGAATACGTTCGGTGATTTTCGGTCCGCGCGTCGGGTCGTTTTTCGCGCCGACCGCCATACGGGTCATCACCCAGCCGGGCGCTACCGCGTTGACGCGAATGCCCTCTGGCCCCCAGGCGACCGCCATAGACCGCGTCAGGGCGACGACGCCGCTCTTGGACGCCGCATAGGCGGGCGACTTCGGTGAACCGAAGAAACTCCACATCGACGCGATATTAACGATGGATCCGCCGCTGGCGCGCAGCTTTTCCCTGGCCGTTGTGGCGGCGGCCAGACCGGCTGTCAGGTTCACATCCAGCACGAGCTTGAAATCATCCACGCCCCATTCGCGTTCCTGACGCAAAATGCCGGCGCAATTGACCAGCGCGTCAATGCGATTGGCCTTTGCAACCAGCGCGTCCAGATCCTTCTGGTCGGTTACATTGGTCTCAACGAACTCGACCCCTTTCGGCAGATCGCCTTCACGATCGAGTCCTGCAGCCAGCACACGATAGCCGTTGTTCGCGAGTTCTGCGGAAACGGCCAGACCGATGCCCGTGCCGCCTCCTGTTACGATTGCCGTTTTCACGCGTGATCCCTTTCTGCTAATTCCCGGCGGCTCAACCGTGCAAGAAGGCTTCCGCGACCTCGCGAATGCCTGCGCCATCGAGTTTGTAATGGGCGTAGAGATGAGCCGGAGGCGCGATCAGGCTGTATTCGTCGTAAATGCCATGCCGCTTCAATTTGACGCCGATTCCCTCGTCGGTCAGCACCTCCGAAACGGCTGCGCCAAGACCGCCGAGCACATTGTGCTCCTCGACAGTCATGAGTTTTGCAGAGCGGGAGGCCGCTTGCAGGATTGCATCCCGGTCTATTGGCTTGATGGACGCCATGTCGATGACGCCGACCGAATGGCCGGCCTTTGTCAGCGCCGTGGCGGCTTCCAGCGCGCCATGCACCGCGATGCCGCAGGCGATGATCGTCAGCTCTTCGCCAATTCCGTGAACATGCGCTTTGCCGAAGGAAAATTTTGTCCCCTTGGCGTAAACCTCCTCGTCACGTCCGCGTCCGATGCGGAAATAGATTGGCTGTTCCCAGTCGGCGGACGCCTTTATGGCCGCCTCGAGTTGGTGGCCGTCAGAGGGAGAGACGATCGTGAGACCGGCGATCGAGCGCATCGTGCCGATATCCTCGGTGGCGTGGTGTGACGAGCCGTAGAATCCCATCGAAATGCCGGTGTGGTGGCCGACCAATCGCACGGGCTGCTTGGAGTATGCGATATCCATGCGGATCTGTTCGCAGGTCAGCAGACCCATGAAGGACGCGAAGGTTGCTACGAACGGGGTGACGCCGGTT
Source organism: Hoeflea sp. CAU 1731 (assembly GCF_039888615.1). Classification (NCBI taxonomy): domain Bacteria; kingdom Pseudomonadati; phylum Pseudomonadota; class Alphaproteobacteria; order Hyphomicrobiales; family Rhizobiaceae; genus Hoeflea; species Hoeflea sp. CAU 1731. Next base: position 119,735 of record NZ_JBDQQS010000006.1, read on the forward strand.
GTGGCGATGCCGGCGGCGACCGAAACCATGTTCTGTTCGGAGATGCCGAAAGAGATGTAACGATCCGGATGGACGGAGGCAAAGCGATTGAGGCCGTTGGAATATTGAAGGTCCGCAGAGCCGGCGACGACATTGTGGCCGGCTTCGACGAGGTCGAGCAATCCGTTCGACAGATGGTCGAGACCCGGGTTCTTGCTGTTCAACTCGCGATACTGCCAGGAATTGGAGGATTTCGGTGCGTTCATCTCAGTTTCCCTGCGCCTTGATTTCTGCCACTGCCAGTTCCCCGTCGGCGGGGTCCAGGTATCCGAGATGCCAACCCGGTTCGGTCTCCATGTAGGACACGCCCTTGCCTTTCCTGGTCTTCGAGATGACCATGGCGGGCTTTGTGCGGGTGTCGTCGGCGCGCAAGCGCCGCAGCAACTCGGTTACGGAAGCGATATCGTGCCCGTCGACGGTATGAACCTCCCATCCGAAGGAGCGCCATTTCTCGTCGAGCGGCTCAATGCCCATGATGTCGTCGACCTTTCCGTCAAGCTGGAAGCCGTTGCGATCGACGATGCCGATTAGCGAGCCAAGCTTGTTCTGCGCGGCGAACAGGGCGGCTTCCCACACCTGGCCTTCCTGCATCTCGCCGTCGCCCATCATGCAAAACACGGAATAGGACTTGCCGGTCCAGCGCTGCGCCAGGCTGATGCCGATTGCGTTTGACAGGGCGTGGCCGATCGATCCGGAAGAGAAATCGACGCCGGGCACCTTCGTCATGTCCGGATGGTCGCCGAGCGGACTGCCGAGGCGCGTGTAGTCGTCGAGCCAGGCCTTTGGGAAAAAGTCGAGATCGGCATAGATCGGAAAGAGGCCGACGGCCGCGTGGCCTTTGCCGATGGTGAAGCGGTCCCGCTCGTCCCAATCCGGCTCGCCTTTGCGCAGCTTCATGACATCGTAGTAGAGCGCGGAAAAAACTTCTGCCGCCGAGAATACGGAACTGTAATGCCCGACCTTGGCGATCTCGATAAGACGAATGGTTTCCAGCCGGATGAATTCCGCGCGATCCCGCAACTTTGCGATGGTTTCGGCGTCCGGTTGATAGCTGTTGCCCGGCGCGGGCGAGCTAGATGGCATATGGCTTTCCTTCCTTGAGGCTTTTTCGGTCGTTGCAGGGACTGTTGACCGCCGTCAGGCGGCGAATTGCGGAATGATCTTTTCCGCCTGCAATCGGCGAAAAAGTTCGAGATAGGTGTCGGTTGAGCACTGGTAGTCGAGGAAACCGTCCTTGCGGCTGTGGTTCATGTCGGAGATGCACTCGACTTTTCGTCCGAAATCGGCGTCCGCGTGCCACCAGGTTGCAAGCCGCGCGAGGTCGGGTTCCAGCAGTTCGTATTTCGCGGCCATGTCGCGCCAGATTGCGCCGCAGTCGGCCATCATCGCCTCAAGATTCTGCTGTTGGCCTTCATAGGGCGCAGGTTCGACGCCGAAGAATTCGGCGATCGCCGGCCACATTCGTTTCCAGCGAAACACGTCGCCATTGCCGGTGTTATAGGCTCGGTTGCGCGCCGAGGGCGCCGTCGCGGCCCAGGCCGCCTGCCTTGCGACGAGACGGGCGTCGCTGACTTCCGTCAACATCTCCCATTGCTCCGGCACGCCGGTGAATATGAAGGGACGCCCGGTTTCCCTGCACAGCGAGGCATAGCAGGCCAGCGTCACGCCCTGATTCATGAGCGCGCCGACTGCGTAACCGACCACCGTATTCGGGCGATGCACGCTCCAGGTAAAGCTGTCGCGCTCCGCAGCCTCGAAGAGCGTGTCTTCCTGATCGTAGTAGAAATTCGGGATCGGAAGGCGGGGCGTGTCTTCAAGAAACGGCGTGTCCGGAAGATAGCGGCCGAAGTCCTTGAACGGGCCCAGATAGTGCTTGACGCCGGTAATCAGGACAACGTGCTCGGGTTTACGTTTTGAGTTCGAAGCGCCGTTGAGAACGTTCGACAGTTGGGCGGCGTTGATCCGTCCGGCTTCCTCTTCCGTGTCCGCCGGCGTCCAGCTCGCATAGAATATGTGGCTGAATCCCGGGCGCATGCCGGCTTCGACGGCTTGCGCGTCATTGAGGTCGGCTGCGATGGGAAGCACGCCTTGCGGCGATCTTTCGGGTCGCCGCGCCATGCCATGAACGCTCCAGCCTTTGCCGAGCAGATGCTCTGCGATGTTTCCTCCGACGATCCCGCTTGAACCGACGACCAATGCTGCTCGCTCCTGAGACATGACTTCCTCCTCATCCGTGGGGCCTTTCTTAGCGGTCTTTCAGAATCAGATCAAGTATGATGCATCATGGATCATGCTTGATTTTGATAAGCGTCAGCATCCGCCTGCTATCGAGATTTTCGACACAGGCGCCGACCTCGCCAGGTCGGTCTTGCGCGTCACTTGCAATTTTTTGGAACACGTGTTCTATCTCGAACAAAGTTCCCAATAAGAAGTGACAACTTGCATGGCATCAAGAGTGAACATCGTCTTCATCATCACTGATCAGCAGCGCTACGACACGATCAATGCGCTTGGCTTTCCGCACGTGGACACGCCAAATCTCGACCGTCTGGCGCAAAATGGGGTCTACCTGACGTCGTGCTACGCCGCCGCTGCGTCTTGCGTGCCTGCGCGCGCCAGTCTTTTTACCGGCTATTACCCCCATACAACGGGCGTCGTCGACAACGCCGCTACGTGGCGGCACAGTTGGGTCGAGACACTTGCGGACAACGGCTACGACTGCGTCAATATCGGCAAGATGCATACCCAGCCGATGGACGCGCCGGCGGGCTTCCATACGCGCATGATCGTCGAGAACAAGGACAGGTCCATGGCCAAGCGGGGACGTGAATTCGTCGACGAATGGGACAAGGCGATCGCCAGGGCCAGTTTCGAAAAGCCGGGACTGCCGAGCTACAGCCTGCTCAACGATTACGCCGATCGCTTGGGAGCGTTTGAATGGCCGTTACCGAAGGAACTCCACTCAGATACATTTGTCGGAGGACTGGCGATCGACTGGATCGAGCGCAAATCCTCCGATAAGCCGTTTTTCCTGCAGATCGGCTTTCCCGGACCGCACCCACCGTACGATCCGCCGGTCGAGGAGGCGAAACCCTATCTTGAGCGCGACCTCAAGATCAGGCCGGTCCGCGCCGGCGATGTCGAAAGCCAGCCGGAGCCTTTCCAGCAGCTGGTGCGCAAGCATGTCGAGGGTGATCACGATGCGGTTCGTCACAAGGTCGAGGCGACGGCGGAGGAACGCCATCGCCAGCGGGCCTACTATCTCGCCAATGTCACGATGATCGATCGGGAGGTGGGGCGCATTCTCGACGCCCTCGACGCCAGGGGCGCGCTGGAAGACACGATTGTCGTCTTTACATCGGATCATGGCGACATGCTGGGCGATCACGGACACAGTCAGAAATGGACCATGTACGAACAGGTTATCCGCCTGCCTCTCATCATGTGGTCGAAATCCGGTTTCGGGAAAACCGGACCGGTCGACGCGATGATCCAGCACATGGACATCGCCGCGACGCTGTTCGATCTGGCTGGCGTCGAGGCGCCGTCGTCATGGGAGGCGCGATCCTTCGCGCCGGCGCTTCGTGGAGATGACTTCGAGGAGCGCGACGCGGTCTACTGCGAACAGGGGCGCGACGTGGTGTTCCGCTTTTCCGATTTTGTTTCCATGGTTCGGACGCGGCGATGGAAATATGTTCATTTCCTCGACGGCCATGACGGGCAGTTGTTTGATCTGGAAAGCGATCCGCACGAGGAAACCAACCTGTGGGACAGCCCCGATCACGTGGCGGAACGGCGCGCCATGCACGACCGCCTTGCCGAGTGGCGCCTGCGCAGCGGTTATGAAACCCGCGAATGGTCAGAAGAGTGGCGGTGAGTGTCAGACGCGCAACCCGGCGCGCTGGGCGTTGTCTGGCTCGCCGCCATTGACCGCGAGCACGCCGATGGACGGATCGGACAGGCTTCCGCAAAACACTCGATAGCGGAAAAGAACCGTGCACAATTGTTGTGCGGTTTCCCGCACGTCAGGCAACATGGCTTCCATCGCCTTGCGTGTCATCCGCACACTTGGACCCGCCACGGAAATCGTGCCCAGGAACCGGGTCGCATCTTCCTGGTCATAGATCGGACAGGCTATCGAGGATACGCCGGCTTCCGCTTCCTGCTCCACCAGCCCGTAGCCCTGTTTGCGCGTGCGCTCGAGTTCCTTCAGCAGCGCCTGCACCGTGTCCACGCCCCTGGTTCCGGGCCGCTTCAATTCCGGTTTGCCGAGCCCGGCGCCAATCGCCGTAGCGAGGGCGTCCTCGTCGCTCATCGAGGCGAGCCACACGCGGCCGGTCGCCGTGATATGCGGCACGACCTTGCGACCGGAATGCCCGTCGTAGCGCAGAATATGGTCGCCTCCCTGGCTTGACAGAACCCAGAGCAGTTCATTGCCGACAAGCATCGACATGCGGCTGAGTTCCCGGGTCTTGTGACTGAGCGCGCCGATGACCGGCTCAAGGAAGCCGCGCAGATCCGTTGTCGAGAAATACTTGGCGCCGATCAGAGAGAGTTTGAGGGTCGCCCGGTAGATGCCGCTTTCCTCGATCTGCTCCACGTAACCATTGTCCTTCAATGTCGCCAACAGCCGGTGAACAGCGCTTTTCGGCATGCCAAGCTGTTCGCTCAGATGGCTGAGCGGAATGCCGGCGGGTTGGCCGTGCAGAGATTCCAGAATTTCCAGGCAACGTTCTATCTGTGACAAACGATCTGTCTCCGTCCTTTGCAGGTGCGTCCAGAAACGGGGTTAATATCCGAACTGACGCGGCAATAACATCACGAAATCCGGCACAAGCACAAGAAGAAGGAGGCTTGCGACGAGCACAAGAATAAAGGGTACGATTTCCCTGATGATTGACCAGGCGTTGATCCTGTTGACGGCCGACACCACAAAGATAAGGACGCCATAGGGCGGCGTTACCAGGCCGATCATCGTATTAATGACGATCACCACCCCGAAATGAATCGGATCTATTCCGAGGCCGAGTGCGGCCGGAACGATGACCGGGACGATGACCAGCAGAATGGTGGCGGCGGGAAGCAGCATGCCGAGCACGAGAAACACGGCGTTGACCAGCAGGAAGAAGGCGGTCGGCGCCATGTCCCAGGAATCGACCCACTGGGCAAGGGCGTTGGGAAGCCGCTCGATCGCGATGACGCTGCTGAACAGAAACGCGCCGGCGATGATCATGACGACCACGGCGGATTTTTCGGCGCTCTCGATGAGAATGTCGATGAAGCCGCGAAAACCGACGGTCCGGTAGACGAAGACTGAAATGCACATGGCGTAGAAGGCCGCCACGGCGGCGGCTTCCGTGGGCGTCATCGCGCCGGAGTAAATGCCGGCGAGGAGAATCACCGGCGTCAGCAAGGGCAGCGCAGCCGAGCGGAACAGGGACAAGACCTTGCGCGGGGGAATGCGTTCTTCCGTAGGAAAGCCGCGTCGAGCCGAAATCCAGTAGCTGGCCGCCATTAGCGCCAGCGCAATGAGAATGGCCGGTAGGACGCCGCCGAGAAAAAGACCGCCCACCGAGGCGTTTGCCGAAATCGCGTAGAAAATCATCGGAATCGACGGCGGGAAGATTGGACCGATGACGGAAGAGGCGGCCGTGATCGCCCCGGCGAAGCCATCGGGGTAACGGTTTTTCTCGCGCATCATCCTTACGAGAACGCTGCCGATGCCGGCGGCGTCGGCGGACGCGCTGCCGCTCATGCCGGAGAATATCAGGCTGGTGAGGACATTGACTTGCGCCAGCCCGCCGCGCGCGTGGCCAATCGCGCCCATGGCGAAGGCGAGCATGCGGTCGGTAATGGTCCCGGCGTTCATCACCCGGGCGGCGAAGATGAAAAGCGGAATCGCCAGGAAAATGTAGTTTGACGAGAAACCCTGCATGACGGCGTCCGTCGCCATCGTCAACGGCAGTCCGCGCATCCACAGATAGGCAATCGAGCTTGAGATCAACGCTATGCCTATGGGAACGCCAATTATCGCCGAACCGATCAGCAGCGCGGCCATGATCAAGAACTCGCTGCTCATGCGCTTCGCTCCGCAATGGTCAGCGACGCGATCGCGCGAACCGCATCAAGGATGAAGCGCAGCGCCAGGACGATGAGAAACAGCGTGAAGATCCAATAGACCCATGACAGGGGAAGTTTGAGGACGCCGGTCGTGATGCGGTTCATGACTTCGACATATTTCAGCGAACCCGGCACGGCGGCCAGCAGTAACGCGCCGGTGACCAAGCCGCCGACGCAGCGGCACAGCGCGCGACCGCGTTCGGGCAAGATTTCGTAGACGACGTCGAAGGTCACGTGCTCCCGCAGCGCCACCTGCCAGCAGATTGTCCACCACGAGCCGACGAGAAACGAATTGATTGCAACTTCAACGGCCCAGCCGACCGGCATGTTGAAAAGATAGCGAAAGGAAGCCTGCCCCAGAACGGCCAGGAACGTGGTCAGGAAGAAGATTATCGATATTGCCTGAGCAAAACGTCGAAGAACTGTCATTACCGGGATATCTAAACTGGACGGAAGCCCCGGCGGCCGGGGCCTCCCAAATAGCGATCAGGGCATCAGATGGAAACAGGCGGGGTTGTCCGACGGCGCGGCGGCGATGCGTTCCGCAAGGCCTTCCTGCCAGTTCTTTGCAAAATCGGACTCCGCGTAGACTTTCGCCGCGTATGCGCGAAATGCTTCGATGTCCGGTTCCGTGAAAGTGACGCCGGCTTCCTCGAAGACTGCGCGGAGTTCGGTTTCGTCGCGCACCTTCTTGCGATCATTGTAGATTCGCGCAACGTCGGCTGCTTCGCGCAGCAGCGCTTTCTGACGATCGTCGAGCTGGTCCCACGCCGGCTTTCCGACGACCAGGATAAGGTGGTTGACGTAGTGGTTGGTCAGCACGATCTGATCCATAACCTCGTGCAGCTTGAGGCGGTAGCTTGAGGGTATCGGCAGGCTGTGCGCATCGACGGCGCCGGTCTGCAGTCCGAGGAAGAGCTCGCCGAGCGCCATCGGCGTCGGATTGGCGCCGAGCGACCGGCCCTGCATCTGCCAGGCTTCAGAAGCCGGCTCCCTCTGCTTGACGCCGGAAAGGTCTTCCGGCGTGTTGACGTCCGCCGCCTCGCGCAGGCCGACATGGCGCATACCGAAAAGCGTAGCCCCGAGCGGAACCAGGCCTACTTTCTCTTCCAGCGCCTGACCGAATTCAGCCCCGATCTCTCCGTTCAGCACTGAGCACATCTGCAGCGGGTCGCGGACGGAATAGGCCGCGGTAAGCGGGCCGTATTCGGGAAGCTGCGATCCGACGTCGAAGGCATTGACATAGGCAAGCTGAATAGCGCCCGTCTGCAGGGACGGCAAAACGCCGGACTGCTTGACCAGCGTGCCGGCGGGATAGACTTCGATTTCGAATTCGCCGGGCGCCGTGCGCTCGAGATACTCGCCCATCAGCTCGATCGCCAGGACTTGAGAATCGTCGGCCGGCGCCGGACCCGCCCATTTGAGAACGACGGGCTCCGCCGCAGCTGCGCCGACAGCCATCGAAACGGCCAGTGTAACGCCAATCATGTGAGACAGTTTTAGCAACGGTTCCTCCCGAACAGTTATTTCAAATGGAACACACGTTCTAACTTTTGAATGTGTTGTTGTCAATTAGAGCATGCAGCGACGGTCGGCCATTGCAGGCGCAGCCGCGTGACAGGCTTGTCAGCGAGAAACGACAGGGTGATCCGGTCCAGAATTATCGCGCCACGGAGGCGCCGATCCACTGATAGTCTTTCTGCCGGCTGCGGATCGACCAGATCTCCGATATTTCGATCGCCGCGCGGCGCAGGGTGTCTGCAAGTTCCTCGTACCGATCCGGCGTGATCCGCATGGACGGTCCGGCGACGCTCAAGGTGCCGGCTATCGGAGCTCCTTCCTGCGGGCTGCGATAGAAGGGAACCGCTACGGCCGACGCGCCGGCCTCCGCCTCTTCATTCGAGATGGCGAAGCCGCGCGCGCGTGTTTCCGACAGGCGTTCGAGCAGTTCTTCTGTGCTGGTTGCGCTGTTCGGTCCGAGGGGGCGATGCGTCTCGAAACCGCGCGCCGACACAATCCGCACGGCGTCCTCGTCCGACAGCGTGGCGAGCCATGCCTTGCCGTTGGCCGTGGCGTGCAGGACGATTTCCTGACCCATATCGGGATCGTAGCGAAGGCCTGATACGGCGCCTTGCGCGCGCGCCACCCAGACCAGGTCCTCGCCTTCGACAATCGCAACGCGGAAATATTCGCGCGTTTCGTGGGCGAGTTTGTCGAGCAGGGTCTGCACGACATCCGGCACGGCGCGGGCGTCGAGGTTGCGGAAAGCCAGTGTGCTCATTCGCAGCGACAGCGAATAGCGCTGCGTATCCGAGGGCTGCGTAACCCATCCCCGGTCCGCCAGCGTCGTCAGCGTCCGGTGAACAGTGCTCGCCGGCATGTCGAGCCGCGCCGCCAGATCGGTCAGTTCCACGGGTTCCCTTTGGCCGGCAAGCGCCTCGAGGATCGTGAGGCACCGGTCGATTGCTGCTATGCTCAATGTCTCATTCTCCGCCTGTCCCGCCCTGAAGCGTCTTCTTGCTTTACCGACCCTGGCGTTCCAACGCCATCTTTCGCAGGGAACTGATGGTCATGCGCGGTGAAATTCCCTCGGGATCGATGCGGCATTCGACAAGGGCTGCGCCATCGGCGGCCATGGCGCGATCGAGAACGGCGTCGATATCTTCGCTGCGCGACAGAACCTCGGAATGAAATCCATAGGCCGCCGCGAGAGCGGTGAAGTCCGGATTGACCAGGTCGGTGCCATAGACATGACCGGGATATTCCCGCTCCTGATGCATCCGGATCGTCCCGTAAATTGAATTGTTGACCACAATGATGAGGGGATCGAGACCATACTGCATCATGACGCCGAGTTCCTGGCCGTTCATCTGGAAACATCCGTCTCCAGCGAAGCTCACGACCTTGCGCTCCGGCTCTGCAATTTTGGCGGCGGCGGCCGCCGGAATTCCGTATCCCATCGCGCCGCTTGTGGGCGCAAGCTGCGAGCGATAACGCCGGAACTGCATGAATTTGTGAATCCACGTGGCGTAGTTGCCGGCGCCGTTGGTGATGATCGCATCGTCCGGAAGGCGTTTTCGCAGTGCGTCCACGACCAGCCCCATGTCCAGCGGACCGGGCTGTTTCGGTGGCGTGAGAAGCGTTTCATAGCGCTCCCGCGCGCTGCGGATCCAGTCGAGACGGTCTTGTGGCGGCGTAGCTTTGCGACCTGAAAGGCATTGCACGAATGCCGACGTGTTCGCCACCACGGGAATATCCGCGTAGTAGACCCGACCGAGTTCATTTGCGTCAGGATGAACATGAATTAGAAACTGTTTCGCGCGCGGCGGTTCCGGCGTGGTGTAGCCCTGCGTGGTCATATCGCCGAGCCGGGCGCCGATCACCAGCAACAGATCGGCCTCGCGCACCCGCGCTGCCACATCCGCGTTGGCGGAGATGCCGAAGTCGCCGATATAGCAGGGATGGGCGTTGTCGAAATAGTCCTGACAACGCAGCGAGGTCACGACGGGCAAGCCTTGGTCTTCGGCGAAATTCTCGAAAGACTGCTTGGCTTCCCTCGTCCAGCCGGGTCCGCCCAGGATGCAAAGCGGGCGCTTTGCTTTTTCCAGCGCGGCGCAAATCCGATCGAGTTCCTCTTCGCGCGGCGCGGGCTTTGCGACAATCGCCGCCGGCAGATCTTCGGTAACCGCATGCCCTGACAAAACATCTTCCGGCAGAACCAGTACGACCGGGCCGGGACGCCCGGCCTGCGCCACATGGAAGGCGTGGCTCAGATGCTCCGGCAGCCGCTCCGGGCTGTCGACCTCGCAGATCCACTTTGCGAAGGGCTCGAACATGTATTTGTATTCGACCTCCTGAAAGGCCTCGCGCTCCTTGTGGTCGCGCGGGATCTGCCCGATTATCACCACCATCGGCGTGGAATCCTGCCAGGCGGTGTGAACGCCGATGCTGGCGTTGCAGGCGCCCGGTCCTCGTGTGACGAGACACAGGCCGGGCTTGCCCGTCATCTTCGCGTAGGCGTCGGCCATGAAAGCGGCGCCGCCTTCCTGCCGGCAGTTGATGAAGCGGATCCGGTCGGAGCGATCGTGAATGGCGTCGAGGACGGCAAGGAAGCTCTCGCCGGGAACGCCGAAAATTGTCGTGGCGTTCTGGGCCAGCAATCCGTCGACCAGTATTTCGCCGCCGGTGCGGGTGGCGCTTTGACCGGTATTCGTGCGATCCATCAATCGGGTCCTCTTGCTGATCCCTGCGCCGCCCTGTCGTTCGGGCAGCGGGGACAAATTCGGTATGGCGATGATTGGCCGTCTCTGCGACGGTCATCAGGCGCATGATTCTTGAAGCAGTGTTCCGGGGCAGGCGTCAAGTTCGCATGCCGGGCAGGGGACATAGGTCGGCGTTGTTGTAGAAACATGTTGAACTGCGATCGCAGTTCGCAAGAGACCGGGATGCGAAGGATGCCGAACTCGTTCTATCGATTCCGATTTGACGTAAGGAAGTAAAAAATGACCGACCATCAACTCATTGAAACGCCAGGCGCGCATCCGGTCGGCATTGTCGGCGCGGGGCTATCGGACTTGGATGGACCGCGTTGTTTGTCCACCGCGGGCACCTTGTGCATGCCCATGATCCCGATCCGGATGTGCTCGCCGGACTGCCTCAGGCAATGGAGACGGCGATCGCCGAAATCGAAGCGGTGGATGGTCCCCGTCGCGCCGGCGGCCGGCTGCAGTGTTTTACGGACCTTTGCGAAGCGGTGAACGGATGCGCCTATGTTCAGGAGAATGCGCCGGAGAGGGTACCGCTCAAATCACGCGTGCTGGCTGAAATCGCCGAATCCGCGACACCGGACGCAGTCATAGGCTCGAGCACCACGTCCTTTACCGCCCGGGAACTTGGCGAGGGACAGGCGAGGCCAGAAAAAATCATTGTCGCCCATCCCTACAATCCGCCGCATCTCATTCCGCTGATCGAGATCGGCGGGGCCGGTGAAGACTATAAACCTGCGATCGACTTCGCCTGGCGGTTTTTCCGGTCGCTTGGCAAGGAACCCGTGCATATCCGCCTTCCCGTGCGGGGTCACATCGCAAACCGGCTATCCGCGGCGCTTTTCAGGGAAGCGGTTCATATCGTCAGCGAGGGTGTCGCCAGCGTCGAGGATGTCGACCGCGCCATTGTTCATGGACCGGGCTTGCGATGGGCGACGGCCGGGCCGTTTCTGAACTACCATCTCGGCGCCGGCCGTGGCGGGCTCGCAGCCTATCTCGACCATCTCGGACCGGCTCAGGAGGCGCGATGGGCAGACCTGGGCGATCCGAAGCTTGACGAGGAAACGAAGAAGTTGCTCGTTAGCAGAATGAACGAGACGAGCGGCAATGCTGATATTGAGCAACTTTCCAGTGAGCGCGCGGAGCGACTGGCCGCAATCCGACTGGCGCTTGCCGGAAAGAGTTGACGTCTCAGCGGCATAACCGGGGAAATCCGACTATCGGCGTTCGCCTTTTTGGGTGCTCGTCAGACGCTCGAGAATGTCTGCGACTATTGCATCCAGATCGCCGGCCGCATCGATCCTGATCCAGTCGGAATAATCGACGTCGCGTTCAAGCTGATGCGCCAGAACCTCGGGCGATGCGTCGGAAGGGCCGCCGAGGCGCGCCTCGACGCGGCGGCGCAGGATCGCCGCATCCGCGTCCAGCCAGAACCCCGCGAATGATTCGCCGCAATCGCTGGCCGCTGCCTCCATGCGCGCGCGATCCGCAGGCCGTTCGAAAACGCCGTCGCTCACAACGGCGCCGCCCTTGCCGAGGACAACGCCGGCGCGCCTGGCCATCTCCTGGTAAACCGCCTCGGAAATTTCTCTGCAATAGGCCTCACCCGGAAGGCGTGTTTCCGCTGATACGCCGTGCAGCGCCTTTCGGATACGGTCGCTTTCGATGATGCGGGCGCCTGGCGGCGCGCCTACCCGGGAGGCGAGCTTCTCCGCAACGGTCGTCTTTCCAGAACCGCTCAGGCCGGCAATGGTGACGAGCCGAGGCGGGTGATCTTCAAGCAGTTGCTCCGCCAGTTCGAAATAGGACTTCGCCTCATCGGCGCGCGGGTCGTCTGCGCCCTTGTCCGCGATGGCCGTCGCGGTGACATGAGCGCGAACCGCCGCGCGAACGGCCATGAAGAAGGGCAGCGGAGTAAATCCTGTCTCGTCTTCCGCCTCGTCGACATATCGATTGGCCGCAAGGTTGGCCAGTTCGCCGAAGCCGCGATGCCAGAGATCCATCAGCAGGAAGGCAAGATCATAGATCACATCGACCGTCGCGATGTCTTCATTGAATTCGATGCAGTCGAAAAGCCGTGGCTCGCCGTCGAGCAGGCAGATGTTTCTCAAGTGAAGATCGCCATGGCAGTGGCGGACCATTCCGGCCTCTCCCCGACTGTCGAGCAGAGCGGCGTGCTTTTCCAGCGCAGCGCGGAATTTCCGGTTCAGGGTAGCGACATCGGACGGGTCAAAAAGCTGTCCCCTCCCAAAACCCGCCTCGTTGATGTCGAGAACGCCCGCCATCATCGCGCTTCCCGTGCGCTTGGCGTCGATAGCAGCCTCCCCGTGGAAGGCGGCGATCATGTGCGCCGTCTTGCTGATCAGTTCCGGGGTGAGTTCGCCGCGCAACGCCATTCGGTCGAGGAGCAGGTCCTGGTCGAACCGCTTCATCTCGACGACTCCGTCCACGAGTTTGCCTGTGCCGTCCAGCGTCGGCCTGCCGTCCTCATTCGCGGTAATCCGGTGCGCAGCAATATAAAGCTCGGGCGCGGTTCTGGAGTTGAGTTCGATTTCCTTTTTGCAGGCGTCGAACCGAAGCTCCGGCGTGGAGAAATCGACATAGGGCAAATCGACTTCCCGCTTTACCTTCCAGGCCCGGTCGCCCGCCAAAAATATGCGGGAGATATGTGTCTCGATGACCTCGATTTCTTCCTTGTGGACACCGTGGAAATCCGGGTCGCCGAGCAAAATTGACGCTGCGCTCTTGTTCTCGGCGTTCATCCGGCTGTGTCGCCGTGATCTGAAGCCGCTTCGGCGGACGCGTCAAAAAGGGAAAGTTCAGCTGTGAAGGATAACAGTCGGGCGATTGTTTCCGATCCTTGCTGGATCACCGTGGCATCCGTGCTGATCAGGGTGACCGCAGCCTGGGCTTGGTTCTGCCAGTCGAGAATTGGGGCGGCTATCGCCACCAGACCGGGAATGAACCGTCCGTCGACGCTGGCGTATCCCGCTTTTCTGATCTTGCTCTGTAACTGCGCGACGCCAGTCGCGCTTATGGTCAGGTCCGGGATGATATCCGGATTGCGGCGAGCCTGGCGGAGTTCGAAATCGAGCATGGAATGGATCTGCGCGGCAGGCGCCCATGCGAGAAATGTGCGTCCCGTCGCCGAGTTCAGCAACGGCAACGTCGTGCCGAGCCCCATCGACGTAATGGTCGGGGAAGCGGTTCTTTCCCAGCGAACGACTGTGGCTCCCTGATCGCCCCATACCGAAAGCAGCCCTGTCAGGCCGGTTTCCTCGCACAGATCGGGCAGCGTTTCAGCAGTCCGGTTTACGAAGTCATGTCTGGCGAGCGCTGAAAGACCAAGTTGTATCGCGCCCCGGCCGAGGTCGTATTTGCCCGACCTGCCGGCCTGCTCGACAATGCCTGCATGGATAAAGGACGCCAGGTAGCGGTGCGCCTTGCTGAGCGGCATTCCGCAGTCGCGCGCGATCTGCGACAGCGATACAGCGCGGCCGTAGCCGGACATGGTCTGGAGAAGTCTCAGGGCGGCGTCGAGCGATTGAATTCCGCCCGATGATTCGGGTTCTTTCAGATCAGGTCGGTCATGCGTCATTGCTGTCGGTCAGTTCGCGAATCTGGTCAAGCGTTCCTGCGATCATACCGTTTTCAGTCTGCACAAAAAGGCCTCTCGTTTCGCGGCCGGTCGCCATGAGCGCCTCTCCGACGCGAACCTCGTAAGACAGCTTGAGAGCTCGGCTCTGCCACTCCTCGACGGCGAGGTTGATCGTCAGCCGGTCGCCATTCTGCACCGGTCTGAAGAACCGCGCGGAGGCGTCCATCAAGCCCATGCCAATCGCGCCGAAACGACGGCACAGGGCGTCGTGCCCCCCGAATGTCCAAAGCCAGTCGTGAAAAGTGCGATCAAACCAGCTGTAGAAATTGGGGTAGAAGGCGATGCCGGCCGGGTCGCAGTCGCCGAAGCTGACCCGCAGTTCGATGTGGTGAAGTCTCTTCGTCATTCTTTTACCATATAGAAGTAGTTGCATAATGTGAAATAATTTGTATCTTCCGCTCCACACTCTATCACAGGGAAGGGGAGGAGTATGGGCAGGCTTTCCACCGTTGAGGTGCTGGGTGGAGGTCCGGCGGGGCTGTACACGGCGATATTGCTTCGCCGCCTCATGCCGGACGTCAACGTGCGCGTGACCGAACAGAACCCTGAAGGCGCAACGTTCGGATTTGGCGTGGTGTTCTCCGATCAGGCGCTCGACTTCCTGAAGGCGGACGACGCCGACATCCATGATCTGGTGACGCCCCACATGGAGCGTTGGCGGAACATGACCTTGAACCTGCCGGGCGACAGAGTGGTCCTGGACGGCGTCGGCTTTTCCGCAATCGGCCGTCTTGAGCTGATTGAAATCCTGCGCAAGCATGCGTCGTCCCTGGGTATTCCGATGCGATTTTCCCACCAGGTAGCGTCTCTTGACGAACTCGACGCCGATCTGATCGTCGGCGCCGACGGACTGAATTCGCTTGTGAGGACCTCGCATGAGGCGGAGTTCCAGCCGGAACTCGGATACTTCGACAATCATTTCGCCTGGTTCGGCGCGCCGCGACCCTTCGATACGCTGACGCAGAGCTTCCTGAAGACGGACAAGGGCGCGTTCAACGCGCATCACTATCGCTACACGCCGGACCTCAGCACATTCATCGTCGAATGCGACGACGCGACGTTCAACGCCTACGGGTTCGGCGCGATGGATGAAGAGCAAAGCGCCAGGATCTGCGGCGAGGTATTTTCCGACGTGCTCGAAGGCGCGCCGCTGATCACCAACAAATCGTCCTGGCGTCGTTTTCCGCGGCTCTGGTGCAGAAACTGGGTGGCTGGCCGGCGCGTGCTGCTTGGCGACGCCGCGCATACGGCGCATTTCTCGATCGGCTCCGGCACGCGTCTCGCCATGGAAGACGCGATCGCGCTTGTCCGGTCACTGGCGTCGCACGGGGATGTTGACCAGGCGCTCGCCGCCTATCAGGAAACCCGCCTTCCGGTCGCCCGCAAGATCGTCGACGCCGCGAACACATCCGCCAGATGGTATGACGATTTCTCGGACAGGATCGACATGAAGCCGCTCGATTTCGCGTTCGACTACATGACGCGATCGGGCAGGGTAAACATGGAAAGGCTTCGGGCGATCGCGCCGCAATTTATGGCGCGCTACGACGCCGCAATGGCGGAAACTTCTACGAATGTCGCCGATCCCGTTGGCGACGACACGCCGGGCGCTGCTGAAATCGGCTTCGACAAAAACGCCCATCCGAACTGTTCGTCCATCCTGTGGGACAATCTGGCGCGCAATCCCGACAAGCTCGCGGTGATCGGGCCGGGTGGAAATCTCACCTACCGGGAACTCGTCGCGCAGGCGTCGAAATGGGGCAACGCATTCATTGCAGCCGGTCTGAAACCCGGCGAGAGAATTCCGTTCTTTCTCGACGACACGCCGGTCTATCCGGCTGCCTTTTTCGGCGCGGTGCGCGCCGGCTTCGTGCCGGTGCTGCTCAACATCCAGACGACGCCGGACACGTTGAACTACTTCCTCAAGGACACGGAAGCGCATTTCGCGCTCTGCGAGGCGGAACTGGCGGACCAGCTCGCCGGAGCAGTCCTGGAAGGCACGACGCTGGAAACGGTCATCGTCGCCAATGGCGAAGCGGCGGGTGAGAAGCAGATCACGGCGCAGGCGTTCCTCGGCGACAGCGCCGACACGCTTGCCTGCGCTGAAACCGCTCCCGACGACATGGCCTTCTGGATGTATTCCTCGGGCTCGACCGACCGGCCGAAAGGCGTCGTCCATTTGCATCACGACATGGCCTATACGCAAGCCTCCTATGGCCGGCGCGTGCTGCAGATCGGGCCGGACGACATCTGCTTTTCCGTGCCGAAGATATATTTTGCCTATGGTTTCGGAAACTCGATCACCTTCCCGTTTTCCATGGGTGGGACAACGCTTTTGATGTCGGGGCAGCCACGTCCCGATTACGTGCTCGAAATGATAGAGACATGGCGTCCGACCGTACTTTTCGGCCTGCCGACGCTCTATACGGCGCTGGCCCGGGCCGAAACGCTTGAAAAACGCGATCTGTCGTCGCTTCGCCAGTCTATGTCGGCGGCCGAGATTTTGTCCGAGGACGTCTATAACGCCTGGAAGGCTCAAACCGGCCACGGTCCGACCGAAGGCCTAGGCTCGACCGAACTGCTGCATATTTATCTCTCGAACACGCTCGAGGACCATCGTATCGGCGCCGCTGGAAAGCGTGTGCCGGGGTATGAGGTTCGTCTCGAAACGCCGGATGGACATGCGGCGGCAAGCGGGGAAGAGGGCGTGATGTTTGTCCGCGGACATTCCTCCGCGCCTTGCTACTGGAACCGTCCCGACAAGACGCGCGACACGATGCGCGGCGACTGGATCTACACCGGCGACCGCTTCGTCGAAAGGAACGGCTATTACTATTTCCAGGGACGCGCCGACGAACTGATCAAGGTTTCAGGCCAGTGGGTCTGGCCGCTCGAGGTGGAACGCTGCCTGAACGAACATCGGGATGTGCACGAATGCGCCGTTCTGGCTCACGAACTCCCGGATCGCCGCATGGCCTTGCGCGCCGTGGTGCGCCTGAATAATCCCGGCGGGGAATGCGATGAGCAGACCGAGCGCTTGCGCCAATATGTCAAGCAGCAACTGACGCCGTTCAAGTCGCCAAGGATCTTTGAATATATCGACGAATTACCGAAGACCGGCACCGGAAAGATCGACCGGCTGGCGCTGCGCACCGGCGCGTAACAGACAAAAAGAAGGTAACAACGATGTCTTATGTGTTTCAACCGCTACCGGCCCCAACTGTCGCCATCGCCGACAGCGATGACCTGATGCCAGTGCGCCGCATCTTCTGTGTCGGCCGAAACTACGCGGCCCATGCGCGCGAAATGGGCAAGGATCCGGACCGCGAACCGCCGTTCTTCTTCACCAAGCCGGCCGATGCCGTGGTGCTCGATGGTGAGACTGTCGCCTATCCCCCTGAGACGCAGAACTTCCATTACGAGGCCGAGCTTGTGGTGGCGATCGGCAAGGCTGGCAGCAAGATCTCCGAGGATGACGCGCTGTCCCATGTCTGGGGATACGCCATTGGAAACGATCTGACGCGCCGCGACCTGCAACTGGCGGCGCGCGACAAGGGACGTCCCTGGGACTTCGGCAAGGCCTTCGACCGGTCGGCGGTCATCGGTCCGGTTCATTCCGTCTCCAAGGTCGGGCATCCCGACAGCGGCGCGATTGGTTTGAGCGTAAACGGCGAGGTCAAACAGGACGCCGATCTGAACGAACTGATCTGGTCGGTCCCGGAAATCATCTCCATTCTGTCGCACTCGATCGGCCTGCAGCCCGGCGATCTCATCATGACGGGCACTCCGGCCGGCGTTGGACCGCTTCAGGTCGGTGACCGCTGCACGGTTTCGATCGCCGGACTGGGCGAGATTTCGACGACGATCGGCCCGTTCGAATAGCAATCCGGTGAGATCATGTCCCTGACGCTGCACAATTTTTTTCGTTCCTCCACCTCCACGCGGTTGCGCGTTGCGCTCAATCTCAAGGGGCTTGACTACGATTACGCAGCCTATGTCCTGCGCAATGGCGAAACCCGCACGGAAAAATACCTCGCGATCAATCCGCAGGGTCTGGTTCCGACGCTGGAGCGCGAAGACGGCAGGGTGCTCACACAGTCGCTGGCCATTATGGAATGGCTGGAGGAGGTTCATCCGAATCCGCCTTTGTTGCCGAAGGAGGCGGACGGGCGCGCGCGGGTGCGCGCCATCGCCTACATGATTGCCTGCGAGGTGCATCCGCTGAACAATTTGCGGGTTCTCGGCTATATTGCAGGCAAGTTCGGCGCGGACGAGACGGCGCAGAAGGAATGGTTCACGCATTGGGTCACGACGACTTTCGATGCGCTGGAGACCATGCTGGATCGCGACGGCGAGACGGGCAACTTCTGTCATGGCGACGAAGCAGGCCTAGCGGATATCTGCCTTTACGCGCAGGTGTGGAACAACCGGCGCTTTGCAATCGATACTGGCCGATGGCCGACAATCGCCGGCATTTTCGAACGGTTGGACGCAATCGCGGCCTTTCGCGACGCCGCGCCGCCTAACCAGCCCGACGCTGCGTAAAGCGAGACTGTCAGACGAAACGACAAGGAGGAATACTATGAATGAATCCGTAACGCATGACACCGTCGAACACGCCATGCAGCCGGAAGACACCCCTGCCTTGCGTGAACTCTACAAGGGGTTCGAGAAACATCATCTGATACCACTGTGGACCCAGCTCAGCGACCTGATGCCGATCCACCCGAAACCGCGCGCCGTGCCGCATCTCTGGAAATGGTCGGATCTTCTGCCGCTCGCCGAAAAATCCGGCGAACTGGTTCCGGTCGGCAGAGGCGGTGAGCGCCGGGCGATCGGTTTGGCCAATCCCGGACTTGGCGGTCACGCCTATGTCAGCCCGACATTGTGGGCGGCGATCCAGTATCTCGGGCCGCGCGAGACGGCGCCGGAGCATCGCCATTCCCAGAACGCGTTTCGTTTCGTGGTCGAGGGCGAGGGTGTCTGGACTGTGGTCAATGGCGATCCGGTGCGCATGAGCCGCGGCGATCTGCTGTTGACGCCCGGATGGTATTTCCATGGCCACCACAACGACACCGACCAGCCGATGGCGTGGATCGACGGACTCGATATTCCGTTTTCGCAGCAAAACGACGTCGGGTTCTTCGAGTTCGGATCCGACCGGGTGACGGATTACGCCACGCCGCGCTTCTCGCAGGGCGAACGTCTGTGGTGCCATCCGGGGTTACGGCCGCTGTCAGGACTGCAGGATACGGTGAGTTCGCCGATCGGCGCCTATCGGTGGGAATACACCGACCGAGCGCTGACCGAACAACTGCTTCTCGAAGAGGAAGGCCAGCCGGCCACCGTCGAGCAGGGTCATGCGGCCATTCGCTATGTTAATCCGACGACGGGCGGCGACGTCATGCCGACGATCCGTTGTGAGTTCCATCGCTTGCGCGCCGGCTGCGCAACGCCAACCCGTCGCGAGGTGGGCTCGACAGTCTTCCAGGTATTCGAGGGCGGCGGCGTGGTGGTGATGGACGGCGTCGAGTATACGCTCGACATTGGCGACATGTTCGTCATCCCGTCATGGATAAGCTGGTCCCTTCAGGCGGAAACGCAGTTCGACCTGTTTCGCTTCTCGGACGCCCCGATCATGGAGCGACTCAATTTCGCGCGCACCCATGTCGAGGCCCCGGACCGGTGAACGTGTCGCTCGACGAGGCGCGGGAAGATCTTCGACGCCGCCAGGGCGGCGGCGCGCGCTATGACGCGGCCTCCGCCCCGGCGCGGGACCTCGACTGGGCGCGGCGAGGTACGGCCTATTTCGCGAGACTGCTGAATGGTTTGAGTGACGCTGAACTGGACGAACCGTCCAACCTGGAAGGCAGGTTGCGGCGGGAAATCGTCGCGCATGTCGGCTATCACGCGCGCGCGCTGAGCGAGATCGTTTCCCGTGCGCGCGAGGCGCAGTCGAACGCCATGCCCGTTCCGATGCGCGTCGATATTGTGGAGGTCGCGCGTCGCGCGACGCAGCCGGCCCGCGCGCTGCGCAACCTGTTCGCCCATTCGAATGTCCATCTCAATGTCGAGTGGCGCGATCTGGACGACGCCCAGT
This sequence comes from Hoeflea sp. CAU 1731, assembly GCF_039888615.1. Classification (NCBI taxonomy): domain Bacteria; kingdom Pseudomonadati; phylum Pseudomonadota; class Alphaproteobacteria; order Hyphomicrobiales; family Rhizobiaceae; genus Hoeflea; species Hoeflea sp. CAU 1731. Next base: position 139,917 of record NZ_JBDQQS010000006.1, read on the forward strand.
GGCGGGCTGTTGTCGGAAATGATCCGGATGATGCGATTGTCGTCCGCGATACGCCCTGGCTTCGCGCAAGGGCCATCTGGCTGCACGCGATTGATCTCGGTGCAGGTGGTCGGCTTTCGGACGCCCCGCCTGAATTCGTCGAAGCCCTCATTACGGAACTGTCAGGAGACCACGTGAGCGATGACTATGATGCTGCGGAGGAAGGCGGACGCTCTGGCGTTCGGGCCGCCGATGCCGCCCTGTGGCTTTCCGGCCGTCGAACCCGCGGACCTGACGGCGCCGCCTCCGGAATGTCGCCTTCGCCGGCCGGGCTGATGAATTTGTAGCAATTCGGCGGGCGAATTGATCGACGCCGCTATCTCGTTCCGGTTGCGGCGCTCTCGCAATAACGGGTCCGGAAGGAATTCCGAGACGCTGTTCTGACGTTGAAAAGCCGGCTTCACCACAAATATGATATTTTTTATCAACTTATATTTGCCAAGCGGACCAAGGGTCTGCTAGTCCTGCTCGCAGGTTGAATGATTTACCTTCGGACCTGGTGTGACCTTGAGAGCCGACGATTGCCGAATGAATGATGGCGTCGTATTGATTGATACGGGTGGACGCGACCTTTTGGACCGTGCGATCGAGGCGCATTACGAGGACATCCGCAATGCCCTGCGCAGACGGGGCGCCGAACAATCACAGGCAACCGAAATCGTCCATGATCTCTATGTCCAATTGTCCGGCAAGCCGGAACGGCTGCAAGGCAAGACGTTCCTTCGCTCCTTTCTCATTCGGGCCGCAGTCAATCTCAGGATCGACCGGCTTCGCCGCAGCGCCTTCGAGTCGAGACTGTTTGCGGCGCTTGACGAACGCGCTCATGCGATTCCGGGTCCGGCGCGCTCCGAGGAAAACAGGCTCGACATGCCCAGACGCGTCACTGCTCTCCGGCAGGCGATCTTCTCGTTGCCGACCCAGTGTCGCAACGTGTTCATTGCGTATCGGATCGCCGATATGTCGAAGGACGAGATTGCGGATGCGCTTGGCATCAAGCGGCGTATGGTGGACCGCCACCTTCGCAAGGCCATGTTGCACTGTTTGGAAAAAATGGAAGAATTCGACGGCGAGTAAGCCTTATTTGCCGTATTCATTCGTCTACTGTAGAGCGAATGGAAACGGTTGAGCTATGCCTTTGAGCGAAAAAGCACGTCAGGATCGTCAAATAAACGAGAATGCCGTTGACTGGGTCCTGCGCATGGAGGGCGGACCGCTGACGGCGTCGGAACGACGCGAACTGGACGTCTGGCTGCAGACAAATGCAGCCCATATCAAGGCTTTCAACAAAGCACAAAGGTTGTTTAGCGAATCCGGCCACGCGCTGGCGAGCGATCCCGATCAAGCCAAGCGGATAATCGCAGGAAAGGGGACCGGACGAACATCGCGCATGCTCCTGCCGATTATACTGGTTATCGGCGGATTCTATCTCGCTGACGGTCCACTATGGCTTCGGGCGGATTACATTTCGGACAGTCGCGAGATGCCGGTCCTCGAACTCGCCGACGGCTCCACAGTACAGCTGAACTCGGAAAGCGCGCTTGCGGAGAACCAGGAAGATTCATCGCGTGAAGTGTCGCTTCTCAAGGGAGAAGCCTATTTCGAGGTGGCGCGTGACCCGGGAAGACCCTTCGTTGTCGAGGCCGGAGACACAAGAATTGAAGTTTTGGGGACCGCATTCAACGTCAACCTCATCGGCGATCTGACCGAGGTAACGGTAACGGAGAGCACGGTTCGCGTTCTCTGTCCCGATATGGACGAAGAGTTTGTTCTTGATCCGGGCATGCGCGTTGTCTGCGGCGGCGGAAGAACCTTTAGCCCGATCAAAACAGTATCGCCGGAACTTGCTGCGCCATGGCGCACTGGCCGCCTCGTTTTTGATGGACAACCCCTGTTCCGCGTGATCGAAGAAATATTCCGCCACATTCCCGGCGACGCCTACCTATTTGCAGGCAGCAGGCGCACCCGGCGTATATCCGGTTCATTTGACCTGACGGACCCTGAAAAGGCGCTCGACAGCTTTGCAAAGGTGTTCGACCTTGAAGTCGTCCGCGCCGGCGGAGTGCTCACGATAATTTATTAAACTTTTTTACTTGATGCACAGCCTCAACATTCGTTTCCGTTCGTTTAACCATAGAGGGATCCAGTCCTTCCTCAGGATCCGCCGGCAAACTTTTGGGGACATGAACGGGTATGAGTTTAGAAAAAAGAGTATTTCCGGGACGAGGCGAATCGGTCGCCAGGGCCTTGGCGTTGTCGCTTGCGGCGGCGGGAGCGGCAACTGCGCTGACCAGCACAATGGCCGTGCCGACCGCGATGGCGCAGGAACAGGTCTATACGGTGAATATCCCGGAAGGTCCGCTTTCCGCGGCGTTGAACCGGCTGGCTGACCAGACGGGTTTGCAGATCGGTTATGACAGCGCGGTCGTCAGCGGTCTGACCACGACGGGACTGAATGGCAGCTACACCGCCGGGGAAGCGCTCGATCTGCTGTTGTCGGGATCCAACATCGAGGCCAGTTACAGCGACGCCAGCACCGTTACCCTTACCGAACTTCCGCCGTTGTCGACAGACGGGTTGGTGATTTCGGCCGAAGGCGCCACCGTTCTCGATACAATCACTGTGGTGGGCGAAAAGCTGCCGCGCGATCTGTTCAACACCTATACGAGCGTCGGCGTCGTCACCGGGACGGAAATCGAGGACTACGATATCGTTACGATCGACCAGGCTCTCAACCGGACCGCCAACGTTCTGGCTCTGCCTACCAGCACCGGCAACAACAGCATCTCCATTCGCGGTCTCAACGCCGAAGGCGTGACGCAGCCCAGCGCCCGCACGGCTCCGGTTATCTCGATGATCGTCGACGGCGCATCATTGGGCGTTGAAGCTCTGCGTCGCGGAAGCCGCGGCGTCTGGGATGTCGATCAGATCGAGGTGCTGCGCGGTCCGCAGTCAACCTTGCAAGGCAGGAACGCTCTTGCCGGCGCGGTCGTCGTCGAGACCAAGGACCCGACCTTCGAGGAAGAATTCATCTTTGACGGGGAAGTCGGCACAAACGACTACTACAACGGCGCCTTCGTGGTGTCCGGTCCGATTATTCCCGATAATCTCGCTATTCGCATCGCCGGACAAGCCTGGCGCGAAACGGCCGATATCCGCTATGTGGATCCAGCGATCTCGGAGCTCGGGAAAGACGAGTTCGAGCAAATTCGAGGCAAGATTCTCTTCACGCCTGAAGACTTGCCAGGGTTCAGCGCGCTGTTCACCATCAGCCACACGCACGACAAGCCAGCCTGGAACGCGGTGAGCGGTCCTGACTACTTCGCCCGCATTTATGACGACGCCTCCGGCTCAGGCGCCGAGTTTCGCGACACGACGGTAACCAATTACATCGCGGATCTGAGCTACGAGATTACGCCGAACTGGACTATTCAGTCGATTTCCGCCTATTCGAATACCGATGTCATTATCGAGTCTCCGGAAGGCTCGATTTTCGACCGCTACGACACGCGCGACATTGGCGATTTCTCTCAGGACATCACGCTGACATTCGAGTCGCCGGATTCTCCGTTCTCTGGCGTGTTCGGCCTGTTCTACGGTGATTTCAGAACCGACATCGACTCCGATTTCACAACGTCCTATTTCGCTCCTTACATCCCGGTTGTCGACGTGCAGCAACTGGTTTCCGAAAATCGCACGGAATCCATCGCCGCCTATGCCGATTTGCGATACGAGTTCACGGACCGATGGACGCTGATGGCGGGCGGACGGTTGCTCCAGGACAAGATATCGGTTGACATCGTCGGCACCGCGCTCGATTTCGAGCAAACCCTGATCAACGGCTATCCCGTCTATGGATCGCTGGATGAAAACGGATCCACGACCAACACGGAATTCCTGCCGAAGATCGGCCTTGCATTCGATATTGCCGACAACCAGACGATCAGTCTGTTTGCGGCCAAAGGATACAGGGCAGGCTTTACCGAAGTGCCCGCCGGTTCGACGGAGGTCAATGAAGTCGAACCGGAATACCTTTGGGACTACGAAGTCGGTTATCGGTCTCTGTGGCTCAACGATACGCTCCAGTTCAACGCCAACGCCTTTTATTACGATTACACGAACCAGCAACTTCTGATTTTCAATCCGGATTTCCCCGGTCAGACGATCACCGAAAACGTCGGCAAGTCGCATGCATACGGCGCCGAGTTCGAAGTTCGTTATATGCCGACCACCGGCCTCGAGCTTTTTACGACTCTCGGCCTGCTGAAGACGGAATTCGATGAAGCAGAGACTTCGGACGGCGATTTCGCCGGCAACGAATTCCCGGAAGCCCCTGCGTTCACAGCGACGATTGGCGGCGTCTACCGGCACCAGTCCGGATTTTATGCATCGGCCTCCGTCTCCTATACCGATGGTTATTACAGCTCTGGCGATCTGGCGAATACGCGTAGCCGATATATGGACGCTTTCACCCTTGTCGACGCCTCCATTGGTTATGAAGCGGAATATGCGAGTTTCTCGCTCTTTGCCCGCAATCTTTTCGACGAGCAGTATCTGACCAGCATTAACGATACCGGGAGCTCGGCGTCGATCGGCGAGGGAAGGACAATCGGGCTGAAGGCGAATGTACGCTTCTAGGCGAACGGGTATAAAAATCGATGCGGCCGGACAGAAATCTTTCTGTCCGGCCGTGATGTCGTTTCTCGGCAGGCACCTGACTCGTTGTGTTGCCGCTGCGGTTATGTGTCTCGCCGCTTTGCCGTCGCTTGCTGATGAAACCTGCGAAGGAAAAGTGATAAGCGGCGAAGGCGTTCTCCATGCTCCGGTCTGTGTTCCGGATAACCCGCATCGAATCGTCGTGCTCGATCCCACTTTCACGTTGGGGATGACGATCGAACTCGGTCTGCCGGTGATCGGCGCGCCATTGTTCGGCATGAGCGATGAAAACCTGCGTGACAAGGCGGTCGAACAGGGCGTGGAGGATCTGGGTGCTGTTACACAGCCCAACATCGAAAGAATCATTGCCCTTCAACCCGATCTTATCATCGGTAGTGGCATGCTCGATCCGGTCTACGACATGGCCTCGCGCATTGCGCCTACGGTGCTGATATCGGCAAAGTGGCGCGACTATTACAGGATAATCGGCGACGTATTCGGCAAGAGCGCTGAAGTTACCGAGATGTTCGATGCGTTGGACACGCGGATTGCAGCCATTCGCGACAAGGCGCCGGACGTCACCGTCTCGATGGTTCGCATCACATCATGGGACTTCCAGGTCTATCTCGACGCCCCGGACGCCTATGCGCCGTTTGCGGTCTTGAGCGAGGCTGGAATAAAGCGCAGCGACTATGAAACGTCCGTCGACGGCTCTACGCTGAAACGGCCCGACTGGGAAGATCTCGCCCAACTGAACGGCGACATACTGCTGTATATCGTTGGCGGAACGAACGCCTCCGCGACCAACGGCAGACATGAGGAGGTGATCGAGAATCCTCTTTGGAAAATGCTGCCGGCCGTCGAGGCAGGTCGTGTCTATCGCGTAGATCCGGCGATCTGGATGGAGTTCAGCGGCGTTGGCTCGGCGAACGCCGTGCTTGACGACGTCGAGCGGTATATAATATCCCGGCCTTGATCGCCCCGAGTTTTCAACAACATCAATGGAATCCGTGGATGGCCGCGTTCGCCCTGCGCCTTGTCGGCCTTTTGACGTTGACCCTTATGGTCATCGTCATATCGGTTTGGGCGCTTACGATCGGTTCTTCCGACATCGGCATAGGAGGCGTCGTCGAGGCGCTTTCCGGCGCTGGTGACGAACGGCAGTTTCTTGTCGTCACAACCGTCCGATTGCCGCGGATACTTGCGGCGCTGCTGGCCGGCGCTTCACTGGCCGTGGCCGGCGCTATCATGCAGGCCGTAACCGCCAATCCTCTTGCCTCTCCCGGTCTTCTCGGCATCAACGCAGGCGCCGCTTTCGCCGTCGTTGCGTCGCTGATCCTTTTCGATCCGGCTCCGACGGCCGTCTATGTCTGGTATGCATTCGTCGGCGCCGCGTCCGCCGCCTTCATCGTCTATATGCTGGCCTCTTCAGGGGTTGGCGGAGCGACGCCGCTGAAACTGGCGCTTTCCGGTGTAATCCTGTCGGTGTTCCTCGGGTCTGTGACGTCCAGCATTCTGATTTTCGACAAGACCACCCTCGACAATGTCAGACTCTGGTCGGTCGGATCGCTGTCGGGCCGCCCGATGTCAAGCGTTGTTGCTGTGTCGCCTTATATCGGGCTTGGCATTGTCGCGGCGCTGGCGTTCAGCAGACAGGTGGCGACACTCAGCCTCGGCGCGGAAGTCGCCCGCTCCATCGGGCAGAACATCACCCAATGGCGCCTGACGTGCGGAGTGGTCGTCGTGATGCTGGCCGGCAGCGCGGTCGCCATGGCGGGGCCGATCGGCTTCGTCGGTCTGGTCGTGCCGCACATGGTTCGCCTTGCGATCGGAACGGACTATCGCTGGATTCTTCCGTTTTGCGCCGTGGCGGGAGCCCTGCTGGTGATTCTGGCGGACAATCTGCTGCGCTATGCGCTGCCGGCGCGCGACATCCCTGTCGGCGTTACGATGGCGATCATCGGCGCGCCGCTGTTTGTCTTTCTTGCGCGCTACCGGATTGGAAACGCCCGATGAGAAAAACGGTGCTGCTGCTGAATATCGGCATCTTCGCAGTTTTCGTCCTGTCGCTGCGCCTTGGAGATCAACCCATCCCGTACTCGCAGATCATTGGAGTGCTTACTGGCGATCCGGACGCCGCCGTGGCCGCCCAACTTATCGTACTTGAGGTGCGCCTTCCGCGGGCAATTCTGGCGCTGCTGGTTGGAATGGCGCTGGCTGTCGCCGGCGCCATTATCCAGACCGTCATGCGCAATCCGCTCGCCGAACCGGGCCTTCTTGGCATCAACAGCGGCGGCGCTCTCGCCGCGCTCATCCTGATCGTCTATTTCAGAAATGAATCCGCGCACCTGGTTCCATGGGCGGCCTTTGCCGGCGCCTTCGTGATGGCGGCGGCGATCTACGGATTTTCCTGGCGGTCAGGCGCTTCTCCGGTGCGCATAATCCTCATTGGCATAGGTCTTGGTTCGATGGCTGGCGCCGGCGCCAGCTTCATATCCGCATTCGGCGAAATCGCGGTCGTCCAGCAAGCCCAGGTCTGGCTGGCCGGCAGCGTCTACAATGCGGGGTGGGACAAGGTGCAGGTGCTGGCGATCTGGCTTGTCCTGCCATTCGTGCTCACGATGGCGGCTTCGCGGGAGCTCGACCTGTTGAGCTTCAGCGAGATGTCGGCGCGCTCCCTCGGCCAGCGCGTCGAGATTGCCCGGGCGGTATTGATTCTCCTCTGCACAATGATCTCGGGAGCCGCCGTTGCGGCGGCGGGGCTTATCGGGTTCATTGGACTGATATCGCCCCATGTGGCGCGGCGCTTCGTCGGACACAGCCACCACAGAATGGTTCCCGTCGCCGCGCTGGTCGGAGGATTTCTGGTTCTGACGGCGGATTTGATCGGACGCACTGTCATGGCGCCGGCGCAGCTTCCGGCCGGCATCGTTACAGCGATACTCGGCGCGCCGTTTTTCGCTTTTCTTCTCTGGGAGAGACGCTATGTCCGTTCGTGATTCCGAAAATGCGGTTCCGCTCACGGCCCGGAATCTGTCCGCAGGCTACGCACGCAAGAATATTCTGGAGCATCTCGATTTCGAGATACTGCATGGTCGCTTCACGGTGCTGATCGGGCCGAATGGCTGCGGAAAATCCACCCTTCTACGCGCCCTGTGCAATCTGATGCCGGTTCGCGATGGCAGCGTGCTGCTTGACGGATGCCAGATTTCGGAATTCTCGACCAAGGAAATCGCCCGTCGCGTCGGCGTGCTCGCCCAGGGGCCTGTCGCGCCGGAAGGACTGACAGTCCAGGACCTGGCGCGTCAGGGCCGCTATCCGCATCGTTCGCTTTTCGGCCAATGGTCGGACGAAGATGAAATAGCCTGCAGGACAGCGCTCGAACTCACTGCGCTCACCGACCTGAAGGATCGCGCCATCGACAATCTGTCGGGAGGCCAGCGGCAGCGCGCATGGATCGCCATGACGCTTGCCCAGCAGACAGGCATTCTTCTGCTCGACGAGCCAACCACCTATCTCGATCTCGCTCACCAGATCGAAGTGCTGGATCTGGTCCAGCGTCTGGTGCGCGAACAGCAGACGACCGTTGTCGCGGTGCTTCACGACATCAACCAGGCTGCGCGCTACGCCGACCACATCGTCGCGATGAAGGACGGCCGGATCGCCGTGCAGGGATCGCCGGAAGAGGTGATCAACAAGGAAACGATCGAGGCGGTGTTCGGAGTGCGCGTGGCGATCGTCACTTGTCCTGTCGACGGCGCGCCGCTGGCGATCCCGCTCACCGGACGGCAGAAGTAGCGGACCTATTCGCGCCCTTTCCTTTTGCGATTGATCGCATAGCCGCTTGCCGGGCCGCGCAGCGGCTGGATCAGCATGCGGTCGAGCCAGAGATCCCGTCGCGTGCGAAACTGTTCGATGCCGATGGTCATGCCCCGATGGCCGTCGCGCGGCTGCGCCTTGTAGGTGCCAAGGAGCCGATCCCACCAGGGAAGATTGAAGCCGAAATTCGAATTGGTCTCGCTCGGATGGATCGAATGATGCACGCGGTGCATGTCCGGCGTGACGACGAAGAGCCGCAGGACGCGATCAATCCCTTTCGGGATGCGAATATTTGAATGGTTGAACATCGCTGTGGCGTTCAGCAGCACCTCGAAAACGAGCACGGCGACCGCCGGCGGTCCCAGAGCTGCGACGACCATCAGCTTGACGCCCATGGACAGCAGGATTTCGACCGGGTGAAATCGCAGGCCCGTGGTCACGTCGATTTCTAGATCGGCGTGATGCATGCGATGTAGGCGCCAAAGCGTCGGCACGGCGTGAAACATGACATGCTGGAGATAGATTGCGAGGTCGAGAGCGAGCACTGAAAGGACAAACGCCGCCCATCCCGGAATGTCCATGATGTTGAAGAGGCCCCAGCCTTTGTCCTGAGCAACCAGCGCCAGACCAACAGAGATGATCGGAAAGGTCACCCGAACAAGCAAGGTGTCGATGACGACCACTCCGAGATTGTTGCTCCAGCGCAGAAGTCTCGGGATCTCGCGCCTTCGACGCGGGGCGGCGGCTTCCCACAGGGCCATGACGATCAGGACACCCACAAAGAACGCCGCGCGGATGGCGGCCTCGTTCGTCAGCAGGGCGTCGGTCATGTCAATACTCGCGTAAGCTTCGATTACCCTTATTATAGGGGATCGGTGCGAAATATGCTTGCGACATCATGCCCTTGCCAGCCTGAGGGCCGGACCCGTCAGTTGACCGTCTTCATGCCCACCCGGTCGCGTACGCGCTTGAAACGGGAAGCGAGGAAGAACATCACCGCGGCAATGACGAAGGCGGCGATCGCAATCACCCACCCGATGGCAACCAGCCCCGTCCCGGGCCAGAAAATCAGCACGAGACCGGCAAGGACGGCGACAATGCCAGCGTTACGGGCGCCGTCGCGCGACGGATCGGTTTGCGGGCTCTGCCACCAGGCGACGAGATAGACCAGTCCGCGAACCAGGGCCCATAAGCCTATGACGATGAAGACGAAGCGCGCGGACGTGGTTGGCAGGATCAGCAGCAGCACACCCAGAAGCGCGGACACCACTCCGGATACGGTTTCGGCCTGGCTTCCGACTTTCTTGCGAAATCCGAACAGAGCGACGGCGCCGTCGATGATCAGGAAAATGCCAGCGATACGCAGGAGGATCGAGATGCTTTCGGTTGGCCAGAACAGGGCGATGACGCCGAGGACTGCGGCGAGCACCCCACGCATCAGGAAGGTCCACCACAGTTCGCCCATGGTATTGCCGATGACCTCGCGGCTGTTGTCGACGAACTCGCCTCGTCTGCCGCCGCCGGAAACCGGATCTGTCATCGCTTGCTCCTTGCCTGTCTGTCTTCAATTGCTCTGGCCCTGCGCAGGATATCCGAATTTGAGTATCCGCGCATCAGGTGGACAACAACTTGCCTGTCCCTTTGCCGAGTTGTTTGAATGCGATCATCGTGTCCTTTGTCCCAGCCGGCAATAGTGTAACACGGTCTTCCGTCACGATGGAAACGGCTCCGGCCCAGGGATCGGGCGCGCCGGGAATATAGACGACGACCTTGTCGTCCTTGCGTTCGATCTCGAGGCCGATCTGCCATTGGTCGTCGAAACGGACGAGCAGCGTGGGAAGGCTGCCTTCGCCTTCGAAGCGCAGCGGCGTGGTCAGCTTGATTTTTGCGACGTCGTAGACCGGGACTTTGGACAGAAACATTCTCTCGACCAGGGAAGCTGTCCGAGAGGCGACCGGGGTCATGGCGATCAATCCAGCAAGAAAGCAAATCAAGAGCAGTACGATGATCGACAATAGGTCGTTGACGGCGATGCCGAAGACACGTTCGAAGGGCAGGCTCGCGATGATGGGGCCGGCCACTTTGGTAATGATGCGATGGGCATGCTGGAAGATGACGATAAGCAACACGCCGGGAATGAGAAACAGAACGCCGCCGAGGATGGTTGTCTTGATGAATCGGAGCATTTTTGTTGGCGCCCTGAAAAGTTGATGGCCTAAGTTTGCAGACCTTACTGGATTTAGCAGCTGGAGTTTAGAGTATAAGGGTCTGAAAGTCTGCTGAGCCGTTCTTCGAGTGCAGATTCTACATCCGATTATCAAAAAACACGGAATTAAACTTGTAAATATATGTAATTATTAAGAAAATTAAGATTCTGGCTTTGTTTCGGGAATTTGCGATTCCTGAGGTTTTGATGTTGATCCGGTTCTGCTCACAATCTGGCTTTGTTTCGGGAATCTGCGTTTACGGTCTTCATGCGTCCAGTTGCCGCTCTGCCTCAAGCCGAGGTTTTGTAGCACAAAATCCGCTCAAACGCAGCAGGTTTGTACACTTTTTGTTCGTTTCTGGTCAGCGTGTGTAGTAGTGGACGCCGGCGAAATCCCGACCGATCGAGATATTGGCGGCGAGCTTGTTCAGTTCGCCCTGGACCGTGATGGCATGTTTGTCGCTCCCGCCGTAACTGGAGAGTTTCGTCGGATCGGCGGCGTTGGCGACATAGATGTCAGGGATGCCTATCCCGGCCTGAACTCCGTTGTCGTCAGGTTTTCCGGTGATGGTCAGTTCCACGCCGAAGAAGGAAGCCGGCGCGTTTTCCATCAGGTCGTCAAGCGGCGCTTGTCTGCGTTTGCCGCCTTCCGGAAAACCGTACATCTCGTAGAACGCCTTGAGGATGGTGACGCATGCCCCGGCGACGGTCGCATGACCCGCGCCATAGGACGGATGCATCGGAGATCCTTCGGCGCCTCGGGCAGAAGTCTGTTCTTCGATGGGTCGATCCAGCAATGATCGACGGGCCATTCATCCGCTTCCCATATGGCGTTCTGCAGTGGTTTTAAACACAACTTTTGGTTATGCGCCCAAGGCAACAACTATCTATATTTGTAATTTGAAACAGATATTTACTATGTGAATCAAAAAGCCGCCGGAGCATTTAGCGATCGTCCAGAATTTCTAATGCTGCTTCGCGCCGGGGCGACGCCGTGACGCTGGCTGCGTGCATCCGCGCCAGATGGTGCTGGATCCGCCACAGATGATAGACAACCCGGTGCAGCCAGCGCAGTGCGTCCAGCCGAAGGATCGCCTCGTCCTTGTCGAGCCTGCCATCCGACGCCTGCAAGAGCAGGTGTTCGCGATAGGTGTCGCGCTGTGCGCGCAGGATCCGGCGGAGGCGGTTGAGGCGCTGCTCGGCCCCTTCCGCATCCACGCCGGTTGCCGCTTCCGCGGTCAGGCTCTGCAGGATGCCGGCCAGACGGCGGAGACGGTGGTCTGTCTTAAGCGTTTCCAGACGCTTTGTCTGGGTGCAACGATAATAGAGCCTCTGAAGGTGATCCAGACTATGGAGGGTCGCAACGACACGCTGCGCCCGCGGCGAATTCGGCGCGCCTGGCGGGAGCGTGTCGACGAAGCGCCGGGTTTCGTCGAGCGCATCGGAGATCGTGCGCAACACGGCTTGATCCAAGCGACTTGTTTCCGGGCGCTCGAGACGCCCGGCAAGAAAGCTGAAATGCTCCCGCACGATCTCGTCTACAGTCGCCGTTACGGCGTCCGTCGCCGCATCCGGGTCGCTGAGCATCTGCTGTCCCAGTCTGTTCGTCAGATGCGGACCCCGCTCCGGCACCAGAACGGTGACCAGTCGAGCGAACGGTCTTGCGAAGGGCAGCACGATCAAGACGCCGAGGAGGTTGAAGGAGGTATGGAAGGCGACCAGAGCAATCTGACCGTCGCCTTGCTCCACCATCGATGCGACCAGGATCGAAAACGGGCCGAGCAGGAAAAAGGCCATGATCCCCGTCAGCACATTGTAGATGACGTGGGAAAGCCCGGTGCGGCGCGCCGCCGTTGCGCCGCCGAGCGTGGCGAGCGCCGCCGTGAACGTCGTGCCGACATCCATGCCGATCACCATGGCTGCGGCTTGCGGAAAGTTGATTGCGCCGGCGCCAAGAGCAGCCAGAGCCGTGGCGACGCCGGCGCTCGATGATTGGGTGACGAGCGTGATGGCGACGCCGATGAGGACAAGCTGCAGCCGGCCGAACAGGCTGTCGTCGGGAAAGCTCGTCGGCGTGACGATGCCCTCGAAACCGGCCATGCCGGACTGCATCGCGTCGATGCCCATAAACAGGAGGCTGAAACCGGCGAGCGCCGTTCCGACGAGACTGGCCCGTGTCCCGCCGAACAACCGCAAAAGAGCGCCGAGAAAAACGAATGGCAGGACGATCTCGCCGAGATGCAGCTTGAAGCCAAGAACCGCCACCAGCCATCCCGTTATGGTGGTGCCGATATTGGCCCCGAAAATTACGCCCAGCGCCTGTGGAAAGGTCAACAGTCCCGCGCTGACGAAGCCTACGGCCGTCACGGTTGTCGCACTGGAGGACTGGATGGCGGCGGTTGCGATCGCCCCTGTCACCGCGCCGCTAAACGGCGTTCGGGTGAAGCGGGCGAGCGCATTGCGCAAGGCGTCGCCGCTCAGACCCCGCAAGCCCTCGGTCAGCCAGATCATTCCTAGCAGAAAGAGGCCGACGCCGCCGAGCGTATGCAGGATACTGGCGGTCACCGAAGAATATCACCAACGTTGGCGAAGCGGGTTTCGACGGACCGGCGCATGCGTTTCTCCCACCGTGACATCTTTCGATCATCGGCTCTTATCGCGCAGAACGCATTGAGCCGTGTCAAAGACGGAAAGAGTTTAGTCGCAGGTCCTGCCCGAAGCTATTCCTCAATTCTTGCGGAATACGTAGATCGGACTGGTCCAGGCGCGGGTCCCGTCTTCCTGCTCCACACGGATATAGACCGGATTGTCGCCTTCCGGCTTGAGATCGATCGTCCGGGTGAAGGATAGCGAGCAATGCGGATTGATATCCGGCAGCCGGTAAAGCTTGATGAATCGCGGCAGATCGGCGGAGACGTCGAACAGCGTATCTTCAAGACCTATCTCCGCGATCGGAATTTCAAATGAACTGAGCGGAGTTTCCACACTCAGAGCGCCGGCTTTGCTGTTGGAAAGAAGCAGGTCGACCCCGCCGAAATTGCCGGTCGTCAGGGCCTTCCAGGCGATTTCGGATTCGCTGACAAGGCTTAGCGTCTTGTCGCGGTTGAGGAAGTTGACCGGTTTAGCCTGAACGATGCTGTTGCCTTCGACGCCGGCGGAACCGTCCCAGATGACTTCCCGGAACCGGCCGCGATACTCTGCGCCTTCCCAATGCAGGCGAATGCGCTTTCCGAGATCCACAGCCGAATAGGGACGCACCGTCTCGACGAGATCAAGGCCGTTGAAGATGTCGACCCGGATGATGGGCGAACTTGTGTCGACAGAGACCGAAATCTGCATTTGCCCTTTCGGCAGATGGACGATGTCTCCCATCATCGCTTCAGTGGCGGAACAGAACTCGGCCGGCCCCAGGGCCGGATCGTCATGGTAGAGATTGCCGGGCGTATTGAATGCGGCGGTCAGGCCGATCGCCATGCGGCCGGCGTCGCCGCCGGTGGTGCCGTAATGGCGGCGTTTGCGCATGCAGTCGAGCAGGGCGGAACGCGTCAGTTCCGGCATGTTGAAGCAGGTGAGACCGCCGATCGCGCCGAACTTGCCGGCACCTGGATAGCTGGCGCCCGGCCGTCCCTTGTGGCCATCCGAATTGGCGACCACGCCGACGCGGTATCCGAGCTTCAGGGCGTCGTGCAGAAGCCACTCGAAAGTACCCCAGGACGAGTGCACTTCAACGGATTTTTCGAACCTGCCGTCATGGGCGAATCCGATATCCGCATAGCGCCCTCCGCAATGGGCGTAGCAGACGACGTCGGATTCGTTGTTGTCGGCGAAGGCCTTGAAAAGCTCACGGGCGGTCGTGCAGTCAGTGTCGGCGGTATCGCTATCCTCGATCAGCGCGTGGGAGGATCGGCGGATGGTGCGGCCTTCATCGGGAAAAAAGACGTTCCTGTCTCCGCCCAGCGCCGTATTGCCGGACCATTCGTAACCTGGAAGCGCCACGAACTCTTCGGGCGCGTCGAACGCCGCTGTCAGGCGGTTGAGTTCGTCCCAGAAGGCGTCGCTGATCTGGAAATCATTGCCCTGATGGCCGCAGGCGTCAACAAAGGCGCGGTCGCGCGCAAAGGCGAAATAGGCATGGGCGCTGCCGGTGCCGATCGTCTCTTCAGTCTGGCCGTGGAGATCGCCCCAATAGTGGACGAGCGGTCGGTCTTCGATCAGCAGCGGGTTCGTTCGCGCCACGACCGAGCCGGCCTCGTCCTTGAGGATGATGGACACCTTGCCGGGTTCGGTTGTCGAGAGGCCGGAAACCGTGAATGCGAAGTCGCCTTCGGCGAGGTCCAGCGTGTCGGGCAGACCATCGACGGCGCCGTCCGCTTCGAGCCACAGTCGCGTGTTGCATCGGTTAGAGGGGTTGCCCCACTTGTCTTCTCCCTTGACCTTCAGCGTAAACGGCTCGCCCGGCCGCCGGAGCGTCGGCAACACGGCGACATAGCGTTCAGGGGCGCCTGGGACGATAGCGATCGCTGGCTGGACCGGCAGGGTCTGAAAATTGAAGGTGGCTATTGGATCGACCAGCACGCGGAACTCGAACGTGTCCTCGCAGAAGGTCTGCAGGCGCATGCCCGGACCGCCATGGTCCGTCACGCCGAAGCGGATCGTGATGGTCTCGCCTTCCTCAAGGAAACCCTTGACCACCTTGATCCAGAGCGTGCGGTCCCAGGGGCGCACATTGCCTTTGGGGTCCCAGCGCACCTGCAGTACCGCTCCGTTGGAGGCCTCCACCGTGCAGTAATTTGCGCCCGATGGATCGTCGAACTGCGGATTGCCCTGATCGGAAGCAAAACGGAAACAGACGCGCAGGCTGCCGGAATCGTCGACGCCATAGACGCCGGCCGTGTAGATCAGGGTGAAGGAGGCGTGGCAGCCCGCCTCGAATTCGCCCGAGGGCGATATCTCAGCATGGCCGAGCACCGAAGGCTCAATGGGTGAGCGAATGACACCGCTGTTAACGGTTGCCCAGGGACGTGCGTCCTCGTGGTTTTCGATGGCGTTTTTGGTCATTTCAGGCTTTCCGGCGTGATTTCGGATCCCTATCCGAAGATTCTTACGAGCGACAGCGATATGGAAGGGAAATAGGTGATCAGGAGCAGGTCGAATATCAGCACGAGGACGTAGGGCCAGATGACGGTGACGATGCTCTCGATCGAGACCTTGGTGATGGCGGACGCGATGAACAGGTCGACGCCGAGCGGGGGCGTTACCGTACCGATGCTGAGATTGACCGCGACGATGATGCCGAACAGAACCGGATCGATGCCGAAGCTCATGGCCGCCGGATAGAGGATCGAGGTGAAGATGACGATGGCCGCCGCTGCATTCATCATGCATCCGACAATCAGCAGGAACACGTTGACGAGCAGAAGGTAGACGATCGGGCCGCCGGCGATTTCAGCGAGGTAGCTCGATATGCCCTGGGGGATCTGGTTGATGGTGATCAGCCAGGCGAACACGCCGGCGGCGTTCATAATGAACATGACGACGGCAGAGGACAGCACCGCGCGGAAGAAAGCGCGGTAGAGGGCGGCGAATGTGAGTTCCCGGTAGAACAATCCGACGACGAGCCCGTAAAGCACCGCCACGATCGCCGCTTCGGTTGGCGTAAACACGCCGCCATAGATGCCGGACAGGATGATCACCGGCATCAACAGCGGCCAGAAAGCGGCCTTGAAGCTGCGCCAGATTTCCGCCGATCCCTGGAATTCAGTCTTCTCGACGCCCTCGCGGACAGCCAGAAATCGGTTGAGGATCAGCATGCTGACGCAGATCAGGACACCAGGCACGAGGCCGGCGAGGAACAGGTCGGCGATGGAAATGCCGGTGACGACGCCAAAGAGGATCAACAGAATGCTGGGTGGGATGATCATGCCGGTGACGCCGGCGGCGGCGATGGTCGCCGCCGTATATTGAGGGCGATAGCCCTTTTCCTCCATCGGCTGGTTCATCACTCCGCCGATGGCGGCGACGGTCGCGGCGTTGGAGCCGGAGAGCGCCGCAAAGAAGCTGGAGCCTAGGATGGCGACGGCGCCGAGGCCGCCGGTGAGGTGGCCGACCAGCGAGGCGGCGAAGCCGACGAGACGCCGCGACATGCCGCCAGTCGACATGATTTCGCCGGCCAGAATGAAGAAGGGAATCGCAAGCAGCGGAAAGGAATTGTTCGTCGAGAACATGCGCTGGGCGACGATTTCCAGGCTGATGTCGCTAAGCCACAGGCCGATCACGCTCGAAAAGCCAAGCGCGACGGCGATCGGCACACGCAGGATGAGCAGGATGATGAAGGAACCGAAGATTGCGGCGGTAATCATTGTTTTCAGTGCCCTTCGGTCAGCAGTTCATCGGCGGGCGCGCGGCTCTGGATGACCAGAAGCTCGATTGCGTAGACAAGCAGAAAGGCCATGCCAACAGGCACCGCGCCATAGACCCAGGCCATGGAAACTTCGAGCGCCGGCGAAATCTGCGGTCGGACCCTGAGCGTCAGATCGATCCCGTAGATCATGATGACGAGGAAGAAGAACGCGCTGATCAGCGTTGCGAAGATGAGTGATGCGCGTTTGAACGTGGCCGGCAGGTAGCTGACCAGCACGCCGATGGCTGCGTGCATGTTGCGTCGGAAAGCGATCGCCGATCCGAGAAAGATCAACCACACAAACAGGTAACGGATAAGCTCGTCCGGAAAGGCGAGCGAACTCTGGATGATAAAGCGGAAGACGACCGTCGCGATGCCAAGAATGAACATCGCGACGAACGACAATATGCAGACCACCGCCAGGGTTTGTTCAGATATATCGAGCAGTTTACGTATTGCCTGCATGACGAGGACCCCGGCGGCGGTGCTTGATTAATTCGCTTCGACGGCGGATTGAATGAGTTCAGAGCCGATCTTTTCGCGATACTCTGCCCAGACCGGTTCCATCGCCTTCTGGAAAGCGGCGGCCTGTTCCGGCGTGAGGCGGGTCACGACCATGCCGTCTGCTTCCATCTCCTCGAGGTACTGGGATTCGACGGCGTTCAGTTCCTTGCGCTCCCAGTCCTGCGTTTCCTTCGCGGTCGTGGCGAAGAGGTCCTTCACACTGTCCGGAAGGTCAGCCCACATCTTGTCGTCGGCGAGGAACATGATGCCGGCCCACTGGTGGTTGGAGAGCGTGATGTTGCCCTGCACCTTGTCGAAGCCGAAGGCCTTGACGTTGCCGACCGGATTATCCTGGCCGTCGACGGTGCCCTGCTGCAAGCCGGTGAAGACTTCCGAAAGCGCCATCGGCGTCGGATTGGCGCCGAGCGCCTTGAAGGTCGCCACGTTGAGTGGGTTGTTGACCACGCGGAACTTCACGCCTTCCATGTCCTCGGGCTTCTCGATCTTCTTGTCGCGGGTGGTTATAGTGCGGAAACCGCTTTCATACATGCCGAGCGTACGGATGCCGGTCTTGTCGAGCATATCGGCGTAGAGCGCTTCTCCGACAGGGCCGTCGGAGACCGCATAGGCGTGTTCGCTGTCACGGAACAGGAACGGCAGGTAGAAGATGTCGAGCGGCGGATAAAAGCTCGCAACGTTGGTGGTCGGGACCAGGGCGAAATCGACGACGCCGATCTGGATGCTTTCGACCAGATCGCGCGACGAACCGATCGTGCTGTTCGGGAAGACCTCGACCGTGATAGCGCCGTCGGATTTTTCGGAGATCGTGTCGGCGAACATCTGCGCGCCCTTGGCGAGCGGATGGGTCTCGGCATAGGGATGGCCGAATTTCAGCGTCATCTCCGGGTAATCCTCGGCGGATGCCGAGCCAAGAGTCAGACCGCCAACGAGGGCGGCAGCGGCGACGCCGCGCATTGAGGTCAGGGTTTTCCGCGCAAGGACGGAAAGGGTTGGCATGGTCATTTCCATAGTGTTGTTCTCCTGTATGGATGATCGTTTTCGCTTCCCGAAGGCGATGACCGATGGACTTGGTCGCCCATTCTCGTTGTTGCTGGGATCAAATGAGTCATTTCAGGGACCAACCGTTTTGGGTTGTCCGTGCTGCGGCGCCTGCACGATCTCGATGACGCGGTCGCTTGGCGGCACGAAGATGCGCTGCCAGGTAATCGGAGAATCGCGGTAGCTCATGCCGCCGATCACCCAAACGATCCCGTATTGACTGGGCGTTACGTTCAAGAGCCTTGATACGCGCGGAGGCAGGGGCTGACAGGCCATGGTCTGGCGCGTATTCAGGGTCGGCGCGTTGAAGCGCTCGGCCAGCATGTCGCGGAAGGAGACGCCGTTGAGAGTCGATTCACTCATGCGGGAGAGCTCTGAAAAGCGATCCGCCGGCAGGTAGATTTCGCTGAAAACCTCGAATTCGTCATTCACCGAAACAATCCGGTGAATGTGGATGTATTCACCATCGGGGCTGTCGAGAAACTGGCTCCAGGGCCCGCTCTCCCGTGTCGTTTCCACCCCGGTGATGCGGAAATAGACCGGCAACAACTGCGTGCCGCCTTCCGCCATGAAACGGAAATGCAGCAATTGCTGCTCCTGTGCGCGGGCGCCGGAAACGAAGGTGCCCTTGCCGTGATGACGCTCGACCACGCCCATGGCGACAAGGCTGCGCAGGGCGCGCTGAACCGTGCCGAGGCTTGAGCCGGTTTCAGCGGCGAGCTGATCTTCGGCGGGCAACTGGTCGCCCGGCAGCCAGCGGCCGGCTTCGATCGCCGACAGGATCCTTTCGGAGATTTGTCGGTGTTTCGCCTTCGGCGATCCGCTCTGACCGCCCTCTATAGGACGAAGTGTGGTGGCTGGCATGCCAGTTGCAGTCCTTTTGAGAACTCTATGGCATAGAGACTAGGAGCGCTGAAAAACTGCGTCAAGTCCTATATAGGACTAACGTGCTTGATGGCGATTCTTTGGGCAGCGAGGTGAAAAAACAGGCGCGATTCCATCTCGTTCAGATACAAAAATGAGCAGATCCTGTCGCGTATGCGTCTGGTGTCGCCGCAATGATGGATGCAGAATGCCTTGCGCAGCCAAGAGGTAAAAATGTCGAACGATCCGCTTCTCCAGCCCTATCAGCTCAAGCATCTCACCTTGCGCAATCGGATCATGATCAGTGCGCATGAACCGGCCTACCCGGAAGACGGTATGCCGAAAGAGCGTTACCGCGCCTATCACGTCGAGCGGGCGAAGGGCGGCGTCGCGCTGACGATGACGGCGGGATCGGCTTCGGTCTCGCGCGACAGCCCGCCGGCCTTCAACAATATTCTCGCCTGGAAGGACGAAGTGGTCGGCTGGATGAAGCAACTGGTCGACGAATGCCATGGTCATGGCGCCGCGGTGATGATCCAGCTAACGCATCTCGGGCGGCGCACCCGGTGGGACAAGGGCGACTGGCTGCCGATTGTCTCCTCCAGCCACGAGCGGGAAGCGGCCCACCGCGCATTCCCGAAACAGGTGGAAGACTGGGACATCGCACGCATCATCGAGGACTACGCAGACGCGGCAGAGCGGATGAAGGCGGCTGGCCTCGACGGTATCGAGCTGGAATCCTACGGCCATTTTATGGACCAGTTCTGGTCGCCGCTGACCAATACGCTTGACGCGCCCTATGGCGGCGATCTCGACAACCGTTTGCGCTTCGCCTTCGAGACGCTGGAGGCGATTCGCGCGCGCGTTGGACCGGAATTCATCGTCGGAATTCGCTATTCGGCCGACGAGACGCTGCAGGGCGGCGTCGGCCGCGAGGAGGGGTTGGAAATATCGCGACGTCTGAAGCGCAGCGGATTCGTCGATTTCCTCAATGTCATACGCGGGCACATCGACACGGATCCGGGCCTGACCGACGTCATACCGATCCAGGGAATGCCGAGCGCGCCGCATCTCGATTTCGCCGGCGAAATCAGGTCTGAAACGGAGTTGCCGACCTTTCACGCCGCGCGCATTCCGGATGTCGCGACGGCGCGGCACGCCATCGCCAGCGGCAAGTTGGACATGGTGGGCATGACCCGCGCCCACATGACGGAGCCTCATATCGTCCGGAAGATCATGGAGGGCAGGGAGGAAACCATCCGGCCCTGCGTCGGGGCGAATTACTGTCTCGACCGGATCTATCAGGGCGGGGAAGCCCTGTGCATCCACAATCCGTCGACCGGCCGGGAATTGACCATGCCGCATCTCGTCGAGAAGGCGGGTGAACGAAAGCGTATCGTCATTGTCGGCGCCGGTCCGGCGGGCATGGAAGCCGCGCGCGTCGCAGCCGAACGTGGTCACGAGGTCTTGGTGCATGAGGCGGCCAACGGCGCCGGAGGCCAGATACGGCTGACGGCGTTGTCGAAACGGCGCAGCGAGATGATCTCCATCATCGACTGGAGGCTTGCCGAATGCACGCGTCTGGGCGTGACATTCCATTTCAACAGCTTCGTCGACGCCGATGCGGTCTTGGCCGAGGATCCTGACATCGTGATCATAGCCGCCGGTGGCCTTCCCTACACGGCGGTTCTCGATGAGGGCGACGATCTCGTCGTCTCCGCCTGGGATATCCTGGCCGGGGACGCAAAACCCGGCAGCGACGTTCTGGTCTATGACGATGCGGGCGATCACGCCGGCCTGCAGGCGGCCGAGATCATTGCGGCGACCGGCGCGAAGGTGGAAATCATGACGCCGGACCGAACCTTCGCTCCGGAAGTGATGGGGATGAACCTCGTCCCCTATATGCGCAGCATGCAGAAGCTTGACGTCGACTTTACGGTGACGTGGCGTCTCAAAAGCGTTCGTCGCGACGGCAACGGGCTCATCGCGACAGTGGGCAGCGACTATGGCGACGCGACGCGGGTGCGCAGGGTCGATCAGGTCGTCGTCAATCACGGAACGCGGCCGCTCGACGACATCTATTTCGAACTGAAACCTGGCGCGTCAAACTTCGGCGAGATGGATTACGAGGCCTTCGTTTCAGGCCGCCCGCAGGCGGTCATGCGCAACCCGGAAGGCCGCTATCGCCTGTTTCGCATCGGCGATGCGGTCGCCGCCCGCAACACCCATGCAGCGATCTACGACGCCTTGCGTCTTGTCAGAAATCTGTGACGTCAACGCAACCGCGGTTTGAAACAGTCGTACTGTCGTCATAAAGAAATGAGCAAGTCGTTCTGCGGACGATAAAGACCTGCGTTTAAAGAATACATGTCGGATAGACCGCTCCCGGTCATTAGACTAGTATTCCTGACGATCAATTGTCAGCGACATCGTCGCAAGGAGAGGAAAATGGCTGAAATCGCGGTAAAGACACCGATGCAGTATCTGGAGAAGGCGACGAATGCGTTGCGTGATCTCGGCCTGATGCCAGAAGGCGGCACGGAAGACGCGCCGATTGTCGGACTTCTGGAAAAGATCACGGATCTCGATCCGGAACGCATCGCCGTCATCACCCGCACGCTTGGCCAGATGGGCGTGTTCAACGAGGTGGTGCGCGAGCAGATCAGCCAGATGGATATCGGCGAGCGTTACAAGGAAATCACCGACGGCTTCAACTCCATCCGCGACGACGCCAAGCGCATGGTCGACCAACTCGCCGACAGCAAGGTGGACATTTTCGAGAGAGCGACCAATGTGTGGATGAAAGTGTCGCGCGGCGACGTCGCCGAGCGCTTCGACGCCATCAAGGAAACCTATCTCGAAGTCTCCCGCGACAACAAGGAGAACATCGAGCGCGAGCACATCATCCTCGAAGCCTATCGCGATTTCCGCGGCGCCTTGAAACAGGCGGAGGTTTCCGCGCTGGAAGTGCTGAAAAAGGCGGAGCAGAAGCTGGAAGAGGCCAAAACGGATCTTATGACAGCGTCCGACTCTGTTGCAGCCTACGCGGGCGAGGACGCGGCCGAACGGGCGAAGCTCGAACTCGCGCGCGACGAATTTCTGCGCCGGATGCAGAACGAGGAAGGCCGCTACCAGATCGCCAAGGACCTCGCCGACAATCTGACCATCGGCTACAACACATCCGAAGTGATCATGGCGCGCCTGATGCAGACGACGTCCGCCAAGGAGCGCGTCTACCAGCAGTCGGTCTCGTTCTTCTCGACAAACGATTCCGTGCTGACTGCGCTCAAGGCGTCGTTTACCGGCATGTTCGGCCTGCATGAAGCGACACAGACGCTGAACGCGATGAAGGAAGGCGTTTCACAGTCTATCGAGGTTCTGGCCGAGATCGGCGGAAAGGTGCAGGAAGAGGCGCTGAAGGCCGGCTACGGACCGACGATCCGCGCCGACGCCGTCAAGAAGCTGGTCGACTCGGTCGTCAACTACCAGGAAAAATCGACCGAGATCATTGCCGAAATGCGCAAGCTCGCCACCCAGAATTCCGAAGAGATCCGTGACGCGGTGGAAGACGGCAAGCGGCGGATCGCGCGGCTCGCCGAGGAAGGCAACGCGCTGCTTCTCGAGGAACCCGCGGCTTGATCATAGGATAGAGCACAATGGGCGACGCCGGTTCTCAAACGGTGGCGGCCGGGAAACCGGCCGCGAAGCTCGACGACCTGATGATGGCGATGGACGTGGTGGACACGTTGCGGCATCAAGAACAGCTTGTCGCCCGCGAACTCGGACAGGGCGAGCGGGACGAAGCTCTCAAGGCCCGGCTGCGAAAAATCTACGAATCACAGGGGCTCGAAGTCACCGACCGGATCCTCGACGAAGGCATTCGGGCCCTGAAGGAAAGCCGTTTCAGCTATGAGAGGAAAGGATCGGCGGGAAAACGTTTTCTCGCCATGCTGTGGGT
Source organism: Hoeflea sp. CAU 1731 (assembly GCF_039888615.1). Classification (NCBI taxonomy): domain Bacteria; kingdom Pseudomonadati; phylum Pseudomonadota; class Alphaproteobacteria; order Hyphomicrobiales; family Rhizobiaceae; genus Hoeflea; species Hoeflea sp. CAU 1731. The sequence goes on from NZ_JBDQQS010000006.1 coordinate 163,419, forward strand.
GCGGCGCGGTCTGACGTTCGGCGCCGTCGCGGCCATTCTGCTCGTGTGCGTCTTCGCGGTGGGAAGCTTGTGGTGGCAGGCCTCGTCGGCCCGTCAGGCGGCGGAAGCGCAACGCATCGAACTCACCGAAACCCTGCCGGAGCAATTGCAGGCGACGGCCGCCGCTGCGCTGGCCGAATCGAAGGTCGATGCGGCCCGCGGTGCAGTTGAGCGTCTGACTGCGAACGGCCAGTCAGCGCTTCACAACGCCGACGCCGACGGCGCGCGCAAGGCCATCGCCGATCTGAACGCGTTGCGGGAGCGGCTGGCGCAGACCTACGACCTCGTGATCGTGCAGAACGGCCAGTCAGGCGTATTCCGCATTCCCGACGTCAATACGGGCGCCCGCAACTACTACCTGATCGTCGAGGCGATCGGTCCCGACGGCAAAGCCCTTTCTCTGCCAATCCGCAACGAGGAAACGGGTGTGACGCAGACTGTCGCGACGTGGGGCGTCCGGGTGCCCGAGAGGACGTTCAACGCGGTGCGCGACGACAAGCAGAATGACGGCATTGTTCAGGACCGGCGGTTGGGAACGAAGGCGCGCGGAACGCTTGAACCTGAATACGCCATGCCAGTCTCTGACGGCGCCATCACGAGTTGGTAGGGGGAGCGATATGATACCGGCGCGCAATGCTCTGTCCTCCGTCGAAAACGCAATCGGCCGTATCAGGCATGACGAAAACGGCGTCGTGGCGCAGGTGCGGGCGGCGACCGAAGACGCGGCGCGCCTTCGCGCCGAGCAGGCGGAAGCTTTAAAGGCCCTTGCGCGCAGCCGGATCGACAGCCTGCGGCAGGGAGAAGTCATCGGCCGGATCGACCGGACGGAGCGATCGATCCTGGACATCCTGGACAGGCAAAAGAAGAAGCTGGGAACCCTTTCTCTGCGTTACGACGAACTGGCGCGGAAGATCGAGGCGATCGAGACCGGGCGCTTGAACAAGGTCGAAGCCGTGGAGAAGGCGGTCAGGGCGATCGACAAGCTGGATCAGCGGATTGAAGCGGCGCTGGTGGACGATGCGGAATGGCTTGCACAGAAGCAAAAGGCGGACCGCGCGGCGGAAATCGCACAAGCAGCTGACGAGAAGGCGAAGTTTGCGGAAAGCGACCTGGAAAAGAAAGGCGAGCCGTACCGCGACGACGCGCTCTTCATGTATCTCTGGAAACGCGGATACGGGACATCGCGCTATACCTCAGGCGGCTTGACCAAATACCTCGACGGCAAGATCGCGCATCTTATCGGCTTTGAAGCAGCAAGACGCGATTTTCATATGCTAAACGAGATCCCGAACCGTCTGCGTGAACACGCTGAAGGCGTGGAGCAGGCGGCCCAGAATGAACTGGAGGCGCTGGAAGCGATCGAGCGTCGCGAACTTGAGAAAAACGGCGTCGTCGATCTTGAGAAGACGCTTGCCCGCGAGCACGGCCTGCTTTCCGAGGCGGAAAAGGAACTTGCGGAATTCAGGGCGGAACTGGAACGGCTCAGCACGGAACAGGAAGCCACGCTGGATGCGAGAAACGACGCGGAATACGGACAGGCGATGGACGCTCTGACGGATATGCTCGGTCGGGAAGATCTCAGAACGTTGTGGCGCGAGGCCAGCGCCACATCGACCTTGGAGGATGACGCGATCGTCAGGCAGATCGAGTCGCTCCAGGACAAGCTTTCAGTGCTTGAATCCCAGATCGCGGAAATGCGTGAGAATGCATCGAAGCTTGCTGCGCGACGCGCCGAACTCGAGCGTTCGCGCGACCGTTTTTATCGATCCGGCTATGATGACCCGACTGGCGGTTTCGACAACGGCGATCTGATCGGCGAGGTGATCGGCGGAATACTTACGGGCGCAGTGCAGGGCGGCGTGCTGGACGAATTGTTCGACAAAGGTTTCAAGCGCAGGCCGCGGTCGCGCGGCGGCAGTATCGGCGGCGGCATCAGGATGCCGAAGGGCTCCTCCCGGGGACCGTGGACCGGCGGCGGATCGATCGGCGGCGGAAGATCGCGCAAATCATCGGGCGGTTTCCGCACCGGCGGCGGATTCTGACTATTTGTGGTGACCGATTTTCACGATAAATCAAACAATGTCGCCTGTTCCGGAATAACCCTCTCCAAATACATGGTTAAAGGATACTTAACCGGCTAAGTGCATTGGAGAAGACAACTCCAGCGCGAAAGCCCCGGTCCGGTGAACATCGATAAGCCCAAAAAGCCCCGGTTCATGCCGATCCGGTCAATGTCTGGGTTCTGCAGCTGGATAAACAATAGGCGGCCGCATGCAGCTACTCCCTATTTCAGGGCGTTCGGGAGCAGCATGACGATTTGCGGAAAGATAATCACAATCGCAACGACCACGAAATCAGCGAGCAGGAACGTCGTGACGCCCCGGAAAATCTGCGTCACCGACGCATGGTCGCTGGCCACGTTTCGGATAACGAATACGTTCAGGCCAACGGGCGGCGTGATCATGCCGATCTCCAGCAGCTTCACCACCAGCACGCCGAACCAGATCAGGCTGACATCGGCGGCTTCGAGCAGGGGAAGGAAGACCGGCAGGGTGATGAGCAGCGCGCCGAACGGCTCCATGAACATGCCAAGGATGAAATAGATCACGACGATGATCAGCATCAGCTGGAAATAGCCGATCTCCGACCCGCTGACGGTGGAGGCGATGAAGTTGGAAAGGCCTGTGATGCCGAGGAACCGGGTGAACATGGCGGCGCCGATGCCGATGATGAACAGCGAAGCCGCTGTAATCAGTGTTTCAAGCAGGGAATCGTAGGCGACCTTGCGCGTCAGCCTTCCGGTGACGGCGGAGATGACGATGGCGCCGAGCGCCCCAACGGCGCCGCCTTCGGTCGCCGTGAATACACCGGAAAACAATCCGCCGAAAACAAGCAGGATCAGCACAAGCGCCGGCCATACGCCGACGATCGCCTCGCGAAGGCTGGTTTCCTCCGAACCGATGGTTGCCCGTGGGGCAATGTCCGGACGCAGCCAGCAGGTCAGAAGAACCACTATGGAATAGCCGATCGCCGTCAGGACGCCGATGGCGATACCGCCCATGAAAACCTGGGTGATGGAGGTTTCGGCGAAAACGCCATAGACGATCATCAGGATGGAAGGCGGGATAAGCGCGCCGATTGTGCCGCCGGCGGCTATTGAACCGCAAGCAAAGCTTGGCCGGTAACCGGCTTTCACCATTTCGGGTATAGCGATCCGGCCCATGGCGGCGGCGCAGGCCAGGCTTGACCCGCTGACGGCCGCAAAGCCGGAACAGGCGAAGATCGAGGAAATGGCGAGGCCGCCTGGAATGCGTTTCAGCAGCACCTTCGCCGCCTCGAAAAGTCCGCCGGTCAATCCCGCATGAAAAGCGACGAAACCCATGAGGAGGAACATCGGAACAGCGCTGAGCGTCCAGCTCGAAACGAAACTGTAGGGCGTGTTCTGCAGAATTCCGAGCGCCGGCGTCACGCCCAGCAGCATCGCGATGCCGCCGAAGGAGACGGTCATCAGCGCGATGGCGACCGGCACCCGCAAGAGCAACAGCAACAGCAGTGCTGCGACGCCATAGAAACCGACCTCAAGACTCATGAACTTGCTCCGGCCGCACTGCGCCTATCAGGGTTTCGAATGCGCGCCACGCCGTCACGAAGGCGGCAAGGCCAAACCCCGCCGGCGGCAGGAAATAGGTCGGCCAGGTCGGAATCCGATAATTCAGAACAATGACGAAAGAGCCTGAATTGAAATTCGTCATCGCCGTCTTCCAGGTGATGATGGCGATGGTGGCGTAGATGGCCGTCACCAGGACGGCGACCAACAGGTCGGAGACACGCAGCAGCGGCTTGGGAAGAAACCCTTCGAGAACTTCCACCGACACCATGCCGTTTCTGCGCTCGACCCAGGCAAGCGGCAGAAAGGCAATAAAGACCATGTAATAGTGCGAAACGATTTCGACGGTCGCCGGGATCGGCGCGCCGAACAGGCCGCGCATCGTCACGTCAAGCGCGACATGCAGCATCATGGCGATAACGCCGACGGCGCCCAACAGCGCCAGAAGCCGGACAATGCGTTCCATGATTTCGGATAGTCTTTGCATGGGCGTCCTACAGTAAGGAGTGACGACCGGCGCGCAGTTCGCGCGCCGGTATTGGAAATCACAGGCCGTAGGTCGAAAAATCCACCTTGTCCCAGACTTCTTCCTGAACCTTGGCGGCAATGGCGTTCGCGTCCGGGCCGGTCTCTTCGACGATCGCCGTCCATTTTTCGACCAGTTCGAGGAAGCGGGCGACCCGCTGGTCCGCGTCATCCATGTTGAAGCGGTCCTTGGACAGTTCCGCGGCTACGGTCTGGTCTTCCTGTGCGTAGGCTTCCGCGGCCTCTGTCAGGCCGGCGTCCGGAGCGACGAATTCAATGCCCGCTTCGTTCGCCGCGGCTTCCGCTTCCTTACCGATTTCGTAACCCCAGCGTTGCGTAAAGTCGGCATTGGCGCGGTTCGCCGCCCGAGCAAGAGCTTTCCGCTCGTCTACGCTGAGGCTTCCCCAGGTCTGTTCCGCTACGGTGAAGTTCGACGTGGCGTGGTAGGTTCCGACCACGACCATGTTGATCGATTTCACCAATTCGACCAGGCGATAGGACAGCAGGTCGCCCAGAGACGCGATCGATCCGTCGATCGTGCCCTGACTGATCGATTCGAAGGTGTCGCCCACCGGCAGCGAGACCGGCACGGCCCCGAAATGTTCAGCCCAACGCGAGAAGGGCGCGCCGCCCGAGCGCAGGCGCAGGCCTTTCAGATCTTCGGCCGTGTTGATCGGTTTGGTGGACAGGACATGGTACGTGCCGGAAGATCCGGAGCCGAGATAGACGACGCCAAGGCCCTTCATCTCTTCAATGCAGGCGGGGCAGGTGACGATGAATTCCGTCACTGCGGCGCCCATGACATGGGGCTCGCGGCCGCTGAGCGCCAACTCGCCGGCCATTGCCATGTTGGGCAGTTCGGCAGGAAAATAGAGCGGCAGAAGATTGCCGATTTCGATGACCTGCGACTGAAGCGCGTCCTTGATCTGCGGCAGGCGGACAACCTCCGGTCCGAATATCCTGGCGGTCAACGCGCCGCCGGATTCTTCCGGCAGGTATTCGACGAGTTTCTGATAAAGATGGCTGTTGGCTGGATGCGCCGGCGGCGCCGCGGGACCAACCCGCATTTCTCTTGCCTCCGCCAGGCTCATGCCGCTTGCAAGGACGGCTGTAGCCGCGATGAATGCTGTGAGCAGTCTATTCATAAATTCCTCCCTGGCGCGTTGAAATGTGGAGTGTGGCCCAATGCCATTCCTCCTCCGGATACGGGATACGCGCCGTAGCCCCGTGCCGAATTCTCTGTGGCTCCGTTCGCCCGGACCAGAAATCAGTCCTGCTTGCGCTCCTCCCGACCGGGTTCGAGGCCGACTAGCTTGCGCAGCAGGCTTTTCAGCTGTCGATTTTCATCCTCCGACAAATTTCCGCGCTGTACCGGATCCAGTGCGGTGAGCATCGGCCTGTAATGGTCGAGTACGTTTTCCCCCTCCCGGGTCAGGCGCAATTCAACCGACCGGCGGTCGTCTTCCGGTATGATCCTTTCGACAAGGCCGCGCTTGTCGAGGCTTCGAATGAGCTTGCTCATCTGCGCCGGCTTGATGCGCAGCGTCTGCGCCAGAAGGCCCTGCCGGATGCAGGGGTTATGGCCAATCACAAGCAGGCTGGAAACTTCGCCGGGGCGCAGATCCTGCATGTCGAACGCTTCGAAGAACTGGTCGAATGTCTGGATCTGGGCCATGCGGACAAGGAAGCCGAGCAGGTCGTTCAACTCGCCAAGCTCGACATGCGCCTGGTCGCCCTGCCGTGTCATCGCCAGCTGCATCAGGAATCCTTGTCCGGAATTGCGAGCCTCTTGGCTCTCTTTTCCAGGAATTCGCGCAGTCTCTCTTCCGCTTCCGGGTTGGTGGCCGTGAGCGACGCCATCAGCGATTCGACGAAGAGGCCATCGGACTCCGCCATGTCCTGTATCCGGGGCAGGGCGTGAATGATTGCGTAGTTTGAGAGGCTGGCGTTGGACGCGGCTTGCCGGGCAAGTTCGATGGCCTTGTCACGCGCCTCGCCGGGGCCGACCAGATACTGCAGAAGGTTCCATTTTTCCGCCTGTTCGGCGGAAACGACGCGTCCTGTCAGCATCATGTCGGTCATCCGGGCGAGACCTATCAGACGCGCAGCCCGCACCGAGCCGCCGCCGCCGACGAAAATGCCGCGCTGCCCTTCAGGCAGGGCGAAGAACGCGCTCGTTTCGGCGACGCGGATATGGGTGGAGGCTGCGAGTTCAAGACCTCCGCCGACAACGGCTCCATGGAGCGCCGAAATCCAGGGAATGGCGCCGCGCTCGATCGTCGCGAAAATCGCATGCCAGCGACGAGATCCCTGTACGCCCTCCGCTGCGGTTTTGGAAACGTGCTCCGCGAGATCGAGCCCGGCGCAGAAATGATCGCCATGACCGAACAGGACGCCGGCTTTCGCTTCCTTGCCGGCGCGCGCTACGGCTTCGCCGATTTCGATCACGAAGGCGTCGCTTATGGCGTTTCGCTTTTCGGGCCTGTTGAGCCCAAGGAGCGCAACGTCGCCATCGATCTCATAGGTGACATGGCCTGTCGAAGAAGCCACCGCGCCGTCCTCCCGTTCACCCGGGATATTGTTGATTGTTTCCCAGGAAAGTATTTATGAATATACAATCCAATCAGAAATGGTCAATCGCAAATGGCGCCACCAAGAGATGCAAGGCGATGCAATCAATTACAATGAAGCGTGGATGAGACCGCTTACAGCGGATAGGCCTCTGGACGGTTCTGGAACCAGGGCTGCGCGCGCTCGATTTGGCCGGCGAGCGCATAGAGGAGGCCTTCTCCGCCGTAGCGGCCTGCAAAGTGGCAACCAATGGGCATGCCGTCGGTTGAAAGGCCGAGCGGGACCGACATGGCCGGTTGTCCGGTGACGTTGAAGAGATAGGTGTAGGGGATGAAGCCCATCAATTCGGCCAGCCATTCGTCGACATTGTCGCCGTCCGTTCGGTATTTGCCGATCGGGGGCGGCGGCGTGGCGAGCGTCGGCGTCAGCCAGACATCGTAGCGGGTGAAGAATTGCGCGATGCGTCGCGTTTCGCGGTGCAGCGCCTGAAGGCTCTGGATATAGAGCGGCGCGGACATCGCCATGCCTCGTTCCGCGATTGCTCGGGTCATCGGCTCGACCATGCCTTCTTCCGGCAATCCGCCGCCGGTGGCTCGCGCGACATTTGCGGCCGTATTCGCCTGAAACACGGTGCTGAAACCGTCGGCGACGGCTTCAACGTCGAATTCCGGCTCGGCTTCTTCCACGATGTGTCCGAGACTTTCGCAAAGATGCGCGGTTTCCTCGGTGGCGCGAACGCAGTCTGGATCGATGGCGGTCCGGTTGGGCGCCTGTGTCGAATATGCGATCTTCAGCTGGCCGGGGTCGCGTCGCGTATGTTCGAGATAGCTCAGGGTGGGAGGGCATGCGAAATAGGGATCGCCCGGAAGCGGTCCCTGCGTCGCGTCGAGCAACGCCGCGCTGTCGCGCACCGACCAGGTCACCGCGTGCTGGTTGGCGAAACCGGCCAGACCCTCGCCGCCCTCGGGGCCGGCGGTGATGCGCGCGCGGGTCGGCTTCATGCCGAACAGTCCGCAGCAGGACGCGGGGATGCGTATAGATCCGCCGCCGTCGGTTGCGTGCCCCATCGGCAAGGCGCCTGTGGCGACCAGGGCGGCCGAACCGCCGCTCGAACCGCCCGGCGACCGGTCCCTGTTCCAGGGATTGAGGGTCGGTCCGAAAAGATGCGGCTCCGTCACCGGCTGCAGCCCGAATTCCGAGGTGTTGGTCTTGCCTGCGAACACAAGTCCGGCCTTGCGGTATCGGGCGACGATTTCACTTTCGAATTGCGGGCGATTGTTGGCGAACAGCTTCGAGCCGAAACTGGTGCGCGCGCCCGGCAACGATACCAGCAGTTCCTTGAGCACATATGGCGCGCCGGTGAACGGTCCTTCTGGAAGACCGCCTGCAGCGGCCGCGCGCGCCTGGTCGTAGAGGGTCTCCACCACGGCGTTGAGATCCGGGTTGCAGGCCTCGATCAGGGCGATGGCCGTCTCGAGAACTTCGCTTGCGGTAATCTCACCGCTGCGCACCAGCTCCGCGATCGCCAGAGCGTCGAGGCTTCGATATTCCGTAATCATGGTGTGCCGCTCCATTCTGATCGAGGCATCGGCTCGGCCGCTTCCAGGTCGGGAAGGGCGGCGGATCCAAAGCCGGCGCAGCCGAGAGAGGCGATCGAGAAGACACCGTTTTCGAGCCTGATCCGCACCTTGCCGTCCTGCTCGTGATAGAGGTCCGGGTGGGCGGCCAGGAACGCGCGGGCTTCGCTGTCGGGCCGGCCGCCGAACCCGTCAATAAAGTGATGGGCGTTGCGTTCGACATGGGTAAGCCCCAGGAGATTGACGAGCGCCAGGTCCTGCTGAATCGAGATGCCCGGCTCACAAGTGAGGTCTTCCGCGGACATGAAACATCTTGCCCCGGCGTCGTTCCACAGGCGGCAGCGCGCATGGTTGATCATCGATTTGTAAATGCCTTTGCAGGCCTTTGAGGATACGCCGGAATAGCCAAGATCCCGCGCCTGCCTGAACGCCGAGAGTTCTCCGTCCGACTCATCAATGATGACCGGAACAAGAGAAGCCAGTTGGCTGACTGATTTTGAAAATGCTTCCTTCCGATTGATTGGCTGTTCGACATAGAGGATCGAGGAGACAAGGCGGTCGAGCGCGGGCGTTTCCTTCATCTTGCGATAGAAGGCGGCGATGCTCGCGGCGTCCGGGTATTGCTCGTTGCCGTCCAGTGTCGCCGAATAGGCGGCGTCGCTGCGGTCGAGCACGGATGCGATCCTGGTCAGCCGCTCGAGGTCCGCTGCCTCGTCGCCGCCGACCTTTATCTTGAAATAGCGATTGCCGTAGAACGCGACGACCTCTTCCAGAGTTTCCGGCAGTCCGTCATTGACCCGTGCGTCGTCCGCCAGGTCGGATGCGGTTATCGGGTCGGTGAGGCCCACGGTATGCCGCACATCGATCCGGTCGGCCGGGATGGTCTCCTGAAACAGCGCGCCGAGATCGAAACTGTCGAGTTCGGGTATGACCTCGTGATTGCTCAGACCTGGAAGGTTCTCGCGCATCGCCTTGTAGAAGCTCGTTCCGGTCAACCGGCACATGGCGTCGAGAATGGCCCGGTCGAGCAGCGACTGGCCGTAGCTGGCGATCAGAGGATTGAGATCAAACCGGGCGCAATCGGAGACGTGATCGTCATAATTTTCGGCGAAGATGTCAAAGGGAGTCGCGTTTCCGGTCGCAAGATATTTGTCGGCTGCGAGCTCAAGCGCCTTGCGAAGCTGGTGATGATTATCCTCGTCGCTGAGCGCCAGGTTCTTGTCGAACCATTTGGCGCCAAGCGCTTCAGCGGAATAGCCGAATCCCTGCTTGCCGTCATCCACGCGCACGGTCGCCCGCACGATCGCCTGGCGGCCGTGAGTTGCAGTCTTGACGCCGAAACGGAAAGGCATGCGCAGCGTGTACGGACGCTCGAAAGCTTCGAACTCGATCAGGCGGACACGCAAAGCGCTCATGCGATCGCCTGTCGAGGCGTGTCAGCCGACTTTGCCTGGCCGCCGGTCAGCGTGTCATAGATGTCGAGCGTGAGCTTGCCGAACTCCGGCATCGCGCGCGTTTCCATGGCGCGGGGGCGCGGCAGGTCGACATCGACGATTTCGGCGATGCGGCCGGGGCGCGGCGACATCACCACGACACGGTCAGCCAGGAACACAGCCTCCGGTATAGAGTGGGTCACAAACAGGATGGTCTTGCGTCCTTCCTGTCCTCCCGTCTCGCCCCAGACCCGCAGCAGTTCGAGGTTCATGTCGTCGCGCGTCATGGCGTCGAGCGCGCCGAAGGGCTCGTCCATCAGCAGCAGCGGAGGATCGAGAAGCAGCGCCCGACAAAGGGCGGCGCGCTGCTGCATGCCTCCGGAAAGTTCGTTAGGGCTCTTGTTGGTGAAATCGCCGAGGCCGACGAGATCAAGCAGTTCGTGGGCCCGATCGCGATATTTGCGAGGATTGAGGCCGGCGAGCTCCGCCGGCAACAACACGTTGTCGAGAATGCTGCGCCACTTCAAAAGCACAGCCGACTGGAACACCATGCCGACTTTCTGGATCGGTTTCGTGACCGATATTCCATCGACCACCACAGAACCGGACGTCATGGGTCTGAGACCCGCGGTCACCCGCAGCAAGGTTGACTTTCCGCATCCGCTGGGGCCGACGAGGGAGATGAACTCTCCCTCGCGGACCGTCAGCCTGATATCGCGCAGGGCCTCGACCGAGCCGCTTCCGGTCTCGTAGACCATGCCGACCTGGTCGAGTTCGATGATGTTCTTCATCGTGTGCTTCCGATCGTCCTACCGGTCAGTTGGCCGGCATGTCGATTTTGGTGAGGAACTCCGTCGTGAAGACGTCGTCGCAGGAGACTTCCTTGGGCAGGCCCATATAGGTATTCACCGTGTCGACGGAGTTGCACATCTTTTCCTTTTCGATCCAGCCGATGCCGTTTTCCTTGTAACGGTCCGTCTGCATCAGTTGAAGTCCCATCGCCATGTTTGCGCCAAGCAGCTTCTCGTCGATTTCAGGAACGCGCTTCTTGAAGATGGCCATGGCCTCTTCGGGATCGGCCATGACGTCCCGCCAGCCCTTGTAGGAAGCTTCGAGGAACTTCTTCAGAGCTTCAGAACGTTCCGTCATCGTCTTTTCACTGGCGATGATGGACATGGAATACATGTCGAAGCCATTTTCGGCCCACGGCATCATGATGACATTGCCTTCGCCCATCGGCTTTTCGTACAGCGGCAGTCCGGTGGTGTAGTCTGCGACAGCGTCGACGCGCTTTTCTGCGAGGGCCGCGATCTTCGCCGCGGGCTCGACATTCACCCAGGTGACCTTGCTGGAGTCGATGCCATTGGCCTTCGCGAAGGCCGGCCAGACCTGCCGCTGGCTGTCGCCGGGAGGCGCGCCGATCGACTTGCCTTCAAGATCCTTGGGCGTCTTGATCGGATTGTCGGCGCTGGAGAATACGTTCAGCGGGGTCGTGTCGAAGACCATGCCGACGACCTTGATGGTGGTGCCGCGCGCAAGCGAGGCGATAACGACTGCGCTGTCGGCGAGGCCCGCGTCGGCTGCGCCCGTGTCGACCTTGGCGATCGAGTCACCGGAGCCCTTGGAGTTTTCGAGCGTCACATTCAGCCCGGCGTCCGCATAGTAACCCTTGTCGAGCGCAACCCAATAGGCGGCGTGGTCTCCGACGGGAAACCAGTTGAGCGCGAATTTGAAATCCTCCTGTGCGGCGGCAGGCGAGACGAGGACGCCGACGACCGCTGTAATGGCGAGTAGTTTCTTCAGCATTTCAGTTCTCCTTTATTTTAGTTCTCTTGACCTTCGGCCCATGGGGCCAGCACGCGTGACAAAGCTGCAACTGCGCCGTAGAGCACCAGGCCCAGGATTGAGATCCACACCAGCGCCCCGAAGGCGAGCGGCGTGTTGAGGCTGCTCTGGCTGGTGATGATCACGTATCCGAGACCGCTCTGGGAGGCGACGAATTCGCCGACGATGGCGCCGACGACTGCGGCGGTCGCGGTCACCTTGAGGGCGCTCAGGATATAGGGATAGGCGTTCGGGATTCGGATCTTGGCGAACACTTTCCACTTCGGCGCATTGAAGACCCGGCCAAGATCAAGCATCTCGTCATCAATCTGCGACAGACCGACGGCGGTGTTGATAACAACCGGAAAGAAGCCGATCAGCGCTCCGATCAGCATGTTGGGAAATATGCCGTAACCGAACCACAGAAGAAAAAGAGGCGCGACGGCGACTTTCGGCAGGGTGTTGACGAAGACCAGAAACGGCATCAAAGCGCGGCCGACCACATTCGACCACGCGGTGAGCGTGCCAAGCAAAATGCCGCCGACGGCCGCAATAAGAAATGCGCCCAGAATGGCCGTTCCCGTCACGAGAATGTGCTTGCCCCAGGGAATTTCGCTGGACAGCATGGCGTCCACCACCGAGCGCGGGCTGGGCAGCAGATATTCGCGTATGCCGAGGGTCGATACGGCGAGTTGCCAGATGACCAGCACGCCGATGAACATCAGGATAGCCGGAAACCACTCGATAAGCAGTCGCTTGACGGAACTCAACACCAACCCTCACAGTATTTTTGCGAACGCATCATCTAGGCCAGCCACCGTTTAAGGTTCTCCGAAACGAAGTCGTCATCGGCAAGGTCGCCGTGCTGCGTGAGAACGCGGTCGATCTCCTCTGCCTGGCCGGGGCTCAGGCCCTCTTCCGGATCAAGGCACCAGACGCCTTCCAGCAGACCCTGCCGGCGCAAGACCTCATGGCAGCCGGCGATGCAGCCCCGAAACGCATTGGCGACGTCAAAGAAGGCGGCGTTGCAGTCGGTGACGCGGCTATCGAGCGCCAGCAGTTCTGAAGGAACAGCCTCTTCTAACGAAACCGCGCGACAGCGGCGATAGATGTCGACGGCGGACTTCGTCCAGACCGACCAGTGGCCGAGCAGCCCGCCGACAAAGCGCACCGTCACGGGTTTTCCGTCGCGCATCGCCGTGAAGGGCGTCACCAGATCGAGAACGATATGGTCGTCATTGCCGGTATAAAGCGAAATCCTGTTCTCGGCGCCGGCCGCGACAACGCCGCGAACGACGTCGAGCGTGCGATACCGGTTGAACGGGGCGACCTTGATGGCGATCACGTTCGGGATGGCTGCGAAACGCGTCCAGAATTCCGCGTCGAGCTCCATGCCGCCAACCGCCGGCTGGAGATAGAAGCCGACTAGAGGGATTAGCTCCGACACAGCGCGGCAGTGATCGATGAGGGCGTCGGTCTCCTGGTTCTTCATCGCGGCGAGGCTGAGCAATCCGGCATTGTAACCGAGCGACCTGGCGATCCGCGCCTCCGCTGTCGCCTGTTCCGTGCGGCCGACAAGGCCAGCGACCATTGCGAGCGGCCGGTCGCTCCAGTCGGCCGCCGTCTCGGCGGCGAGCGTCAGCACATCTTCGTAAAGGCCAGCCTCACGGATCTCGAACTGCGTCGTGTGTACGCCGACGGCGAGTCCGCCCGCGCCGGCGTCGAGATAATAGCGCGAGAGCGCGCGCTGGCGGCGACGATCAAGCTTGCGATCGGCGTCGAGAGCCAGCGGGTGTGCGGGAATGACAGTTCCCTGACGAATGATCTCAATCGGATCCGGGGCGCCGGCCGGACGTTCGTCAACGGGCGATTGGGAGTGGATCGTCATCAGCCGAACTCCGGACCGGCAACCGAGAAAAGGTGTTTCGGATTTCCAAATGGCTCCGACCGACCCAGCGCCATGCGGGCAAAGCTGCGCTGGATCGTAAAGCCCTGATCGCGAAGCCATGCGCCAATCTTCGACCAGATCTGCGGAACATCGATGAAGACGGTTCCGCGGGTGGTCGCCACCAGGCGTTTCATGAGTTCCAGAGCGCTGGATTCGCTGCGCGCCACCACCGGACCCGCTTGCAGGGCGCGCCGGCCGCGGCGGACAATTGCAAAGCCGTCGGCGCCGTCGGTGATGGCCGAAGACCCCTCGCGCGCAAGGAAATCGCGCATCAGGGCGGACCGTCCGGCGCCGAAAGCTTCGGCGTCGCAATTCAGCAATGCGTTGAGACGGGCGGGTTCCGGCGTCGATGTTTCGACCAGGGACTGGATGTCCGATGATTCTCGCTGCCAGCGATCGAAGCGGAATTGTGGCTGAAAACCCTGGTTGACGTAGACCGTTTCTCCATCCGCTGTGGCGTCGAGAGCCGGCGTGAGATTGCGTGAGCGAAGCACAGCAATGCAACGGTCGACCAGGCGGGTCGCAATACCGCGGCGACGCCAGTCGGCGGTCACCAGCACCATGCCGACGAAGCCAAATGAACCGTCATAGGGCAAGGCGGCGGCGCTCGCGATCAGCCGCCCGTCGGCGTCGCGCACGCCGATGGTCTCGCCCCGTTCGATGAAATGTTTCCAGTCGTCGGCGACCTGGTTCCAGCCTGCCTCTGTCGACAAAGTCATGCCGGCCTCGATGTCTTTGTCGGCAAGACGGACGATGGGCATATTCTCAGAAATCCCCATCGCGGACCTCGAATTTCGTCGGTTTGTTGAGGCTTGGCCGGTCATGGGCCACCCAGTCCGCGACCCAGTCGAGCATCACGCCGACAGGCACGGAGGGGTAACCGAAAAGGCTTGCCGCCTGCGCGCTGTTGGTCAGCCACGCCGTTTCCGATTCGTCGCCGACCAGATTTGGTTTCTTTCCGAGCCGCGCAGACAATTCCTCGACGAGCCACCGCACCGAAAGGGTTTCCGGGCCGCTGATATTGAGCGGCGACGTCGGCGTGGTGCAGTGACGCAGTGCGCGCAGTGTTTGAGCGTTTGCGTCGCCCTGCCAGATCACGTTCACATGACCCATCATGGACAGATCGATTGGAATGTCCTGCTTGACGCGGCTGGCGAGGTCGAAGAGTACGCCATAGCGAAGGTCGATCGCATAATTGAGACGGATCAGCCGACCGGGCGTGTGGTGGCGCCCGGAGAAATATTCGAACATGCGCTCGCGTCCGAGACACGACTGGGCGTATTCGCCCCGCGGTCCGGCCGGCGTATTTTCAAGCGCGCCCTGCTGCATCACATCGACCAGGGGATAGATGTTGCCCGTTGAAAAGGCGACGATCCGTGACTCGCGGAAGACGGAAGCAACGATGCTCGGGCAGTGAACGTTCATCGCCCAGGTCAGCGGCTGATTGCCGCTCGCGCCGAACTTCATGCCGGCCATGAAGATGACATTGCGCATCCTGGGCAGGGCTTCGACCTGTTCCTGGTCGAGCAGATCGGCCTTGATCGTCTCTATGCCGCATTGTTCCAGCGTCTCGCGCTGGCCGGCTTCGCTGAAACGCGCCACGCCGACGATGCGCTTGTCCGGAGCGGCATTGCGGGCAAGGCGGGCGAGCGTCGGTCCCATTTTGCCGGCGACGCCAAGAATCAGAATATCGCCGTCGACCGACGAGAGGTCGTCGATCAGATCCGGGCTTGGTTGCGACAGGAAGGAGTCGAGCTGTTCGACACTGTCGAAGCTCTTCGGAAACGCGCCAGCCTGCGCGGCGTTTTCCATGGAAGCAGGATTGTCCTGCATCTGTGCTGTCCCCTGCATACGCGACCCCACTTTAACCGGGTGTTTCATGTACGCTATCGCGAACCGGGGAAAGTTTCAACCATTTAGTTGAAAATGGTTAAGGAAGCTTCATAATTCTTTTGAAACAAGGCCTTGCAGCCTTCTCAAAGCATCCCGGGTTGCTTTCACAGGGGGCGACAGATGGGGTTCGATGGCGATCGCGCCGGAATATCCGTCTTGTATCAGAGCGGAAATCTGACCCGTCCAGTCGACCTCTCCCGCAGCTGCGATTTCCCATCCGCCATCGGCAAAGCACCGGACATCCTTGTAGTGCACATTTCGGATCACGGACTTTGCTGCCTGGTAGCCGTCGGGAAACGGGGTGTCGCCGTCGATGCGCGCATTCGCCGGATCCCAGTTCAGGCCTATCGGAGCGCGGATGCGTTCAATCAGGTTCGCAGAGCGCAATCCGGTGTCGGCGAAATGACCTTCTTCATTCTCGATCAGCAGTTCGACGCCAGCCGCCGCAGCCGTTTCGGCCGCAAGCGTTAGGGCGTCGACCACGCCCTCCGGGGCAGGGCCTTGCTGCGCGCCGTTGCGCCCGAAGCTGAACGCAATGAGAAAACGCGCGCCGACGGATTGGGCGAAAGCGATGGATTCGGGAAGCAGGTTTTCCAGATGGTCGGCGAGAAGCGCCTGTGCTCTTGCCTGGGCGTTGGCGAATTCCGCATCCATCCAGATCAGGTTGGAATGTTTCCTTTCGGCCGAGGGGAACGGGATCTTGAAGAGGCCGGGCGAGATGGCGGTGATCGTCACGCCGTAACGCTCGATTGCTCCTAGAAGCCGTTGTCTCGCATGGCTGGAGATGCGCGGCACGCGCGTTTCATGGACGCCCCGGAGTTCGAAGCGGGTCACGCCCCATTCAAGGCCGAGCTGGAAGGCCGTTTCCGGATCGCCGGTTAGTTCGTCGGTGACGATGCTGATGTCCATGAAGCCGTGTCCTGCAGAGCCGAAGACGCAGGGTAACGGCAAATCGCTCTATCAATCAACCGGATAGTTGATTATGGTTTTAAACCTTGAAGCGTCAGCGTCACGATGTGGTCGCGATAGGAACTGACCGCTTCCTGGCGCGACAGGTCCCGGCCGAAGATCGCGGACATGGTGAGACCGTTGGCGAAATAGAAAAAGGTCATGCCGGCGATTGAGACATAGAGTTCCAGCGGATCGACGCCTTTGCGAAACGTGCCTTCCGCGACGCCGCGGTCGAGCGTTTCCGCAATCAGATCGAGCAGGGGCGAATTGGTTTTCAGCGCCATTTCAGAGGCGCGGACATGCGGCGCGCCATGAGCGTTTTCATCGGCGAGCATCCGGATGAATTCACGGTGATCATTGAGATAGTCGAGCGAGAAATCGATGAGTTTCACCATCGCTTCGCGCGGCGGCAGGTTGCTGAGGTCGAGTTCGCGTTCGCGCTCGCGGATTTCCGCGTAAGTCGCTTCCAGCGCGGCGCGGTAGAGATCGTCCTTGCTGCCGAAATAATAATAGACGAGCTGCTTGTTGGCCTTTGCGCGGCTGGCGATCTGGTCAACGCGCGCCCCGTCCAGCCCCTTGTTTGCGAACTCCACACGCGCGGCGGCCAGAATCGATGCGCGTGTCGCCTCAGGGTTGCGGCGGTTGCGGCGCGGCTTTCCGGCGGTGGTGTCGGATGCGACGGACATTATGCTCCCGGCAAGGCTATTCGGGGCGTCTGCCTATCAGACCCTTGAGATAGCCGATCGAGCGGGCGGCGCAACTGCATCCGTCCGGTTGATAGATGAAGGGCTCTACTGCAGTCGTCCCCGAATAGTCAAGTTTGCGAAGGGTTTCCACGATGGCTGCGAAATCGGTGGAGCCTTCGCCGGGGCCCCGCTTGTTGTCGTCGTTGAAATGGATATGGGAGACAACGCCGCGGCTGATCCAGCGCTCGAGCGCGCGCGCCACATCCTCGCCGTTGCTCACTGCGGCGTAGCAGTCAATCATCGTTCCAAGCGCCTGCGATCCGGTCGCCTCGATGATGGCGAGCGCTTCTTCGACCGTATTGATGAAATGCGTGTCGTTGCGTGACAGCGGCTCGATGAGATAGCGCAAGCCTGCATCTCCGGCCGCGTCTCCCATGGCGGCGAAATAGTCGAATCCGCGCTGCCGGCTGTCCGCTTCATTGCTGTCTTCAAGAACGCGCTGAAAAGGCGATCCATGGACGAGATATCCGCCGCCAAGTTCTGCGCAGAGTGCAACGAGCCGTCTGCCGAATTCAACCGTTCGCTCCGCTACGGCCGGATCCGTTGAGGTGATCGACAGGCCTTCAGGCGTAGCCATCAACCAGTGCAGGCCGGCGATTTCGACGCCTTCGCCATCCGCGATCTTGCGCAGCGCCGCGATTTTGTCGCTGCTTAGAAGCTGCGGCTCGTCCGACAGGGTGAAAGGCGCGACTTCCAGTCCGTCATAGCCGACTTCCCGGGCGAACCGGCATTGGTCGGCGAAGTCGAGTTCGCGCACCACCTCGCTGCACAGATAGATTTTCAATACCACCTCCTACATGACCTGATGCTGAAGCGGCTCTCCGGCGAGATACCGCTTCATGTTGATTTCGATCGTGTCAGCGACGCGCTGATAACTCGCGTCGCTGCCGCTGCCCGCAATGTGAGGAGTAATCATTATGTTCGGCGCAGACCACAAGGGGTGATCGGAAGGAACCGGTTCAGGCTCGACGACGTCGAGGCCGGCGCCGCCGATATGTCCTGAATGCAGCGCGTCGACCAGCGCATGCGTGTCGACGAGCGCGCCGCGTCCCACGTTGACGATCAATGCGCCGGCCTTGCAGGCCGCGAGCGTCCGACTGTTGAACATATTTCTGGTTTCGTCGTTTAGAGGCAGACTGATCAATACCGCGTCGGCCTGAGCGAGAGCGCGTTCGAGGTTTTCCACTGCGAACATCTCGTCGGCCAGAGCATCAGGCGTCGGCGTGCGTCGAATGCCGAGGACCCGCATGCCGAAAGCCTTCGCGCGGAGCGCTGCTTCGCGGCCGATCGCTCCGAAACCGACAACCGCAATCGTCCGCCCCTCAAGGCTCGTTATCGGCGCCTCGGCTTTCCGCATCCAGAGTTTTGTCGACTGGTTTTGCCAGAAATCCGGCAATCTTCTCGCAAGGGCGAGCAGCAGGGTGATGGCGTGCTCGGCTACCGGCGCGCCGAGGGCGCCGCCATTGTTGGTCACCACCACGCCATCCGGAACGCCATTGATCTCGAGACCATCGTATCCTGCCGAGGTAAGCTGGATCCAGCGAAGTTCCCGCGCGTGTTCGCGCAACATGTCGGCCAGTTCGGCGTCGAAAAAGAACCCGCCTCCCGGCATAATCAGGACTCGCGCGCCCTTGATCGCAGCGACAAGCTCGCTCCTGTCTTCAACGGGGATCACGTCGAATCCGTCGATCTGGCCCAGCCTGCTATTGATCATGTCCTTGGCGGAGAAAGGGTTGGAAACGATACGGACGGGTGTCGCGAACCTGTCGGAGCGCATGAACAAGTTTTCCTGATTGAGCATTCGAGGTGAATTGACGTGACATTCAGCCCGGTTTCTTTACCGCCATCAAGATATGAAGACCAGAGTTTGCTGCCGCATGAACCATGAAATCCATCCAGCGGCAGTAAAATGGCAAGATGAATCGCTTCATGTATTCGCCATAAAAATAATTCTATGTGTTGAATGAAATTTGTGTGTTTTAATGAGATTAAGTAGTAAGAAACCGCATGACGTTGCGTGAGTTTTGGAAAGTTCTTCAAAGTCTGTTCGCAGCCGACGGCGCTGGAGCGCAGAAATTGATGAAACAAGTGAAATAGCGAGTGAAAGCTAGTGAAATGGCGACCAGAATGATTTGCAAATCTGTCGTTGCGGCCGGTATCGTCGGCATAATGGCGACAGTTTCGAATGCGGCCGAGGAGAAGATCGTCATAGGCGTTCCCGCATGGCCATCCGCCGAAGTGACGGCGAACATCATATCGATGACGCTGGAAGACAAGTTCGGAGCAAAGCCGGAACTCGTGCAGCGTGGAACGCTGACAATCCTTAATCAGGTCGGCCGGGACACGATCCAGATCCACCCGGAAGTCTGGCTTCCCAATCTGGAAGCCGCGATGGCTCGCCTCGAAGCCGCCGACGCAACCGTGCATCTGAGCCCGAAAGGCGTTGACGCGGCCCAGAATATTTGCGCCAGCCGCGAAACGCTGGATCAGACTGGCGTAGGCAAAATCGCCGATCTCGCCAAACCCGAAATTGCCGCGCAATTCGACAGTGATGGCGACGGCAAGGGAGAAATCTGGATTGGCGCTCCCTCCTGGTCCTCCACCGCGATCGAAAAAGTGCGCGCCCACAGCTACGGCTATGACCAGACGATGACTCTTCTGGAAATGCCTGAGGACGTCGCCATGGCCGCTGTCGACGTCGCGGCGTCTCTGGGTCGTCCGATCGTATTCTACTGCTACGCGCCCCATCATGTTTTCAAGCTGCATGATATCGTGACCCTGGAAGAGCCCGCCTACGACGAAACGAAATGGAAACTGGCTGACAGCAGCAAGGACGCCAACTGGATTGAGAACTCAATGGCCGCAACGGCCTGGGACCAATCGCATTTTCATGTCGGCTACTCCGCCAGTGTGAAGGACATGCCCGAGATCGCCGGTTTCCTCGACAAGATCGCTTTCAATCCTGACGACATCATTGACATGAGCTATGCCGTCGAGGTCGAGAGAATTCCTGCCGAGGATGTTGCGCGCGCCTGGATCGAAGCCAATCCGGAGCGCATCGGGGAGTGGACAAAGTGAGTTTCAGGAAAAGTTTCATGTTTGACGTATTCGCCCGTATCCGCAGATTTCTGCCTTTGCTGCTCGTGCTGCCGTTGCTTGCCGGAACGGCAATTGCGGTAGCCCAGACGTTCAAGACACAGATCTACGATCCCGAAACACGCAAATGGTATAATTACGACCAGAAGCGGGCCATCAAATATTACCGCAAGCATGGTCAGGCGCCGGCTGATTTCCAGCGTCAGGTCGTGACCTTTCGTACGGCGGAAAAGCCTGGAACCATCATCATAGATGGCGACAAGCACTTCCTTTACTACGTGTTGCCCAACTTTCAGGCGATCCGCTACGGCATTGGCGTCGGTCGCGACGGTTTTGGCTGGGCCGGCATTGTTGAAGTGGGGCGCAAGGCCGAATGGCCGACGTGGACGCCGCCGGCTGAAATGGTCGCCCGCGACCCCAACGCCGCCAAATACGCGAATGGCATGCCGGGCGGCCCGGACAATCCGCTCGGCGCCCGAGCCATGTATCTCTATGTTGGCGGACAGGATTCGATATATCGTATCCACGGCACTACTCAGCCGTGGTCAATCGGACTCAATATTTCGTCTGGATGCATCCGGATGGTGAACGAGGACGTTATCGATCTCTACAACCGTGTTGATGTTGGAGCCCGCGTCATCGTTCTCATGCAGGGCGCTGCGCTCTACAAGGGGGTCTGACCCGGTCCGCAAAGGCTGCAAACCATGAAGGGGGATTGCAAATGACGGAATTCAAGTCTGGTCGGGCCGTTGCGCTCGTCGCGTTGATGGCGCTTGGAGTGGCGGGGTGTACAGCGAGCAAGCCGCAGCCGACTGTGCGAAGCGCCGGAGCAACGGCGCCGGCGGACCTGCAACTGCTCTGCGCTTCGGAAGCCTCGACCCGTTTCGGCGCTAACCGTGACACGATTTTGCCGGTCAGTTCCAGCCAGGAAGGTCCCAATCGTTACCGCGTTGATCTAACCATGGCCGGTGAGAGCGCTGTTTGCGTGATCAGTGACACGGGCATCGTCGAATCCCTGGATAGAGTCTGATCCAGCCGTGCCTGAAGGCTTTGACCAAGCGCGAGTCGTCGCTTTGCAAAGGATGAACGGCGGCTTATAAATGATTCGTCATTGCACGCGTCAGTGACTGCATACGATCATTATTACTCGCATTTGGAAACTGACATGAAACGTCTTGGAATTCTTTCTGTGCTTGTTCTTGCCCTCGGCCTCGCCGCTTGCGCCAATACGATCAAGGGCGCCGGTCGCGATACCGCGAACACTGTGGACGCCACCAAGCAGGCCGGCGAAGAAGTAGTCGACGCGATCGAGTAGGCTTCAGACCGTCACTGGTCATCGCGCCCTGCGAGCGCTGTCAAAAGACGACCGAACCGGGGAACCTTCCTGCGGCATTGGCGTTTCATCGTCATCGCGATTGAACTTGGAGGCTCCCCGTGAAGCAAATTAGCGTAATCATAATTCTTCTATCAGCGCTTGGACTTTCGGCATGTGCAAACACCATTCGCGGCGTCGGCCAGGATGCAGCCAACACGGTCAACGCGACGAAAACGGCCGGTAACGACGTCGCGGCTGCGGTTGAATAGTTTACCGTCGCCGCCATAGCCGGGCAGTGAATGATGAAGCTGTCCGGTCCATATCATCTGCCCCAATTCCTCGACCAGCAGATCGCCGCCTTGTTTCAAGGTGGGGAAATTCCTGCTTTCGATTTCTCGAAACCCGCAGGCGAGCCGGCCCTGGCCCCAGCGTCGTCTGTTTCGTGGGTCGTGTTCAAGAATTCGGTGTCGTTGTTTATCGGCGGCATTGCGGCCGTGATCATGGAATTCGCTTTGCCCGGCGTGCGCAGCGTCGTCTGGGACCACTATTCGGCGGCCAGCGGCAATCCCGGCTTCATACCGATGAAGGGAGAATCCCTCGATCCGACAAAGGCGCCGGACCTGAAGGAAGCCTTCAATATCGGCCTCGAACTGCCGGCTGACGATCCGGAAATCGTCTCCGGCGCGCGATTTAGGGCGCTCAATCTGTGGCCGGAGGCGCCCGGCTTCAAAGACACGATGCTTGATTTCTACAATGCCGTGTGGTCGCTCGGAAAGACGCTGCACAGCGCCTTCGCAACGGAACTCGGTATCGAATCGGACTTTTTCGACGACAAGCTGAGCCGATCACTGGCGACCCTGCGCCTTCTGCGCTATCCGCCGAGACCCGCCGCGCTTGATGAAGGTCAGCTTGGCGCCGGAGAGCACACCGACTATGAATGCGTGACGCTTCTGGCGACCGACGAAGTTGGCGGGCGGGAGGTGCACTCAAGGGACGGACGGTGGCTTGCCGCGCCCTATATCCCGGATACCTTCGTCTGCAATATCGGGGATTGTCTGATGCGCTGGACGAATGACGTCTACGTATCCACGCCGCATCGCGTGGTCAGTCCTCCCAACCGCGAGCGTTATTCGGTCGCGTTCTTCATGGGTCCCAATCCGGAGGCGATCGTGGAATGTCTGCCTGGATGTGCGACGGATGAAACTCCCGCCAAATATACGCCGATCCGTGGCGACGATTATCTCGAAAGCCGCCTCAACCCGACTTACGAGAAGAGCGGCCAGGTTTCGTGACCAAATTCAGGGTCTGGTTTGTCAGGCAAAAGAACCGGACTACCGTTCCCCGCGCTGGAGCCTCATATAGAGTTGCTCGCGTTCCTCAATGAGATTGAGAGCGACGGCGATGCCTGCCCGGTTGACGCCAAGGTCGCGCTGTAGGCGCCAGGCGGTGCGCGTCCTGCGTATGCTGGTCGCCGTAAAACGCCAGGCGGACGGCTCGCGGCCGGTCGGTTCCAGGATGCCTTCCTCAACGAGTTCAATGATCCAGTCCGCCCGAACGCTGCAGGATCTGCACAGTTCCGCCAGGGTCAGCGCTTCGATCAGTTCCGATGGGACGGCTTCCGCCGATTTCTTCGCCATGGTCGGTTAACCTCCCTATTTCGAACGGGGATTGAAGTCGAGTTCACGCGCCATTTTTTCGTAGATTTCACGCGCCTCCGGCGTGTCGGCCGGCGGCGTGACTATCTGCAGGACAGCATAAAGATCACCGGCGGGTTTCGCCGGCAATCCACGCCCCTTCAGACGAAGCTTCTGACCCGAACGCCCATTGCGGGGAATTGACAGTTCAACGGAGCCTGACGGCGTCGGAGCCTTGACCTTGCCGCCCAGCGCCGCCTCCCAGGGCGTGATCGGCAGGTCCATATAGACGTCGCGCCCGTCGATGCTGAACCCGCGCTCCGGCTTGAAGGCGACTTCCAGATACAGATCGCCGGCGCGGCCCTTGCCGATCCCCGGCGTGCCTTGCCCGGCCAACCTGATGTGCTGTCCTGGAAGAATGCCCTTGGGGATCGTGACCTTGATGGTGCGGTCCTTGACGGTGACGTGACCGGCCGGGTCAACCTGCGGCGCATGCAAGCCGATCTGCCGTGTCGCGCCCTCATAGGCGTCCTTCAAGGAGATCTCTATGCGTGCGTGATGATCCTGACCCGGGGCATGGAATTCCCTGCTTCCCTGATACCGCGGCCTGCCCGAGCGGGCCTGGCCGAAGAGGCTCTCGAAGAAATCGCTGAACGCCTCCTGGTCGGCCTCGGTGTATCCGCCGCCCGAGAATTCGAAACCGCTGTCCCAGCCCGGAGGCGGACGGAAGTCCTGACCCGCCTGCCAGTTGGCGCCGAGTTGATCGTAGGCCGCCCGCTTTTCCGGGTCCTTCAAAACTTCATAGGCTTCGCCGGCGTCCTTGAATCTGGATTCGGCGTCGGCCTCCTTGTTGACGTCAGGATGGTACTTGCGCGCCAGCTTGCGATAGGCGCGCTTGATGTCGTCCTGTGTCGCCTCGCGTTCGACGCCGAGAACCTTGTAATAATCCTTGTAATCCATGTGCTCCGTCCGAAGCAGGCCTACGCATTCGCCGCGGCCTTGACTTAGTTGATCCGGCAGCGCGACCATATCCCCTTGCCGGCGCCTGCGGAAGTGTCCGAGGCAAGAATATCCGGGTTCGCTGGATTGTGTCGCACGTCTTATGTAAGTGGAATCGTTGCCTGTTCAACGATTGTTGACAGATCATTCACGATCGGAAAATTCGTCGCCGGCTCCTTGTTATGAACTGGCGCACTGCCTATCTGGGCTGTGGCCGCGATAAAGCTGTCGGACCCCGTCCCTGATTTTGCGGACTGCGGGGCGAGAAGACTATCGCGGAGTTATCCGGACAGCAGGCAAATCGGTTTTCAGCCATTGCCTGAAACCGCTCCGGATAGTCGGTCAGGCGGCGGGTGTAGCCAAAATGCGGCTCATCCGGAAAGGAAAGTGTGTGAACCGGCGCTCTGACGCCTTGGGTTCTGCTTGCGCCTTCGCTGAACCGGCGACACAGGATGAAGGAAAAGCGATATGCACAGTATCAGGGATATTCTCGGTCTGCGGCGCCCGAATGCCGCGAGATCCAACAGGAAAGCGGCCCGAAAGATGCACGGAGGCATGAGCGAACTTTCGCCGCATCTCCTCAAGGACATCGGCGTCACCAAGGGTGTGAACGACAAATATTGGTGCGATTAGCACCTCTGGCAATATTGCAGTGCACCCTCTTGACTATTTGAGGAAGCGCCTGCAAGCTGAGACTCAGGTTTCAACAACAGAAAGGAGGTGGTCCAATGTCTAAAGCGATATTGGAGATTGAAGTCAGGAAAATCGGAGGTAACGGGATCTGAAGGCAGCCCTTCGCCTTTGTGACGTCTGATTGGGTCTTACCCTAACTGACGCATCTCCTTAGAGCTTGGAAAGAGCCGTCTGAAGCTTCGGACGGCTCTTTTTATTTGCTTTGTTTCCGGTCGTCAGCCGCCGAAATCATCGAGCATGATGTCTTCGCGATCAACGCCCAGTTCCAGCAGCATGTTGATGACCGACTGGTTCATAATGGGCGGGCCGCACATATAGTATTCGCAATCTTCCGGCGCCGGGTGGTCCTTCAGATATTCCTGCAGAAGGATGTTGTGGATAAAGCCTGTGTAACCCGTCCAGTTGTCATCCGGCAGCGCATCGGAGAGCGCAACGTGCCATTCGAAATTGTCGTTCTCAGCGGCAAGGCCGTCAAAATCCTCGACATAGAACATCTCGCGCTTCGAGCGCGCGCCGTACCAGAAGCTGATCTTTCGTTTCGATTTTAGCCGTTTGAGCTGATCGAAAATATGGCTGCGCATGGGCGCCATTCCGGCGCCGCCGCCGACAAAAATCATTTCCTTGTCGGTGTCGCGCGCGAAGAATTCTCCGAACGGTCCCGAGATCGTCACCTTGTCGCCGGGCTTGAGATTGAAGATGTAAGACGACATCAGGCCTGCGGGAATGCCTTCGGAGCCGGGCGGCGGCGAAGCAATGCGGACATTCAGCATGATAATGCCCTTTTCTTCGGGGTAGTTCGCCATGGAATATGCGCGTTCGACCGGCTCGTCGACGACCGATTCATACTGCCAAAGATTGAACTTGTCCCAGTCCTCGCGATATTCCTCGCCGACGTCGAATTCCTTGTAGCTGAGCTTGTGTTCCGGCGCCTCGATCTGGATGTAGCCGCCGGCCCGGAAATTCACGTTTTCGCCTTCCGGCAGTTCCAGCACCAGTTCCTTGATGAAGGTCGCGACGTTGTCGTTGGAACGCACCGTGCATTGCCACTTCTTGACGCCGAACACCTCTTCCGGAACTTCGACTTCCATGTCCTGCTTCACCGAAACCTGACAGGACAGCCGGTCGCCATGCGCGGCCTCGCGTTTGGTGATGTGGCTCTCCTCGGTGGGCAGGATGGAGCCGCCGCCGGAAAGCACCCGCACGCGGCATTGCGCGCATGTGCCGCCGCCGCCGCAGGCGGAAGGAACGAAGAGCTTTTCTGCGGACAGTGTCTGCAGAAGCTTGCCGCCGGCGGGAACCGAGATCGTCTTTTCGTGGTTGATCGTGATGTTGACATTACCGGTGGACACAAGCCTCGACCGCGCCAGCATGATGATCGTGACAAGCGCCAGGACGATGATGGTGAAAAGCAGGACGCCTAGTGTGAATGTCTGCATATCGATACGATCCGTCTCAGAGTTTCACGCCGCTGAACGACATGAACGCCATGGCCATAAGCCCGGCGGTGACGAAGGTAATGCCCAGTCCCTGAAGACCGTCGGGTATGTCGGAATATTTCAGTTTCTCGCGCACTCCGGCCATGGCGGTGATCGCCAGCGCCCAGCCAAGTCCCGACGCGACGCCGTAGACAGAAGCCTCGGTGAAATCGTAGTCGCGCTCCACCATGAACAGCGACCCGCCCAGAATGGCGCAATTCACTGTGATAAGCGGCAGGAAGATACCCAGTGCGTTGTAGAGCGGCGGGAAATACTTGTCCAAGACCATCTCGAGGATCTGCACGATGGCCGCGATCACCCCGATGTAACAGATCAGTCCGAGGAAGGTCAGGTCGACATCGGGAAAGCCCGCCCAAGCGAGCGCGCCGGGTTTTAGAAGGTTGGTCAGCAGAAGATTGTTCGCCGGGACCGTGATCGCCTGGACGATCGTGACGGAAATGCCGAGCCCGATGGCCGTCGATATTTTCTTCGACACGGCGAGAAAGGTGCACATGCCGAGGAAGAAGCTCAGGGCCATATTTTCGACGAATATGGCTTTGACGGCGAGGGAAATCAGGGCTTCCATCAATGCGCCTCGACCGTCTGGATGCGGTATTCGCGTTTCTCGACCTGTGCCGGTTTCCAGGTTCTGAATCCCCAGATCAGAAGGCCGATCACAAAGAACGCCGAAGGCGGGAGGAGCAGCAACCCGTTGGGCACATACCAGCCGCCATTATTAACCGTCTGCAATATGGTGACGCCGAACAGGCTGCCTGCGCCGAGCAATTCGCGAACGGTTCCCACCAGCATCAGGATCAGTCCGTAACCAAGTCCGTTTCCGACGCCGTCGACGAAGGATTCGATCGGCGGGTTTTTCATCGCGAACGCTTCGGCGCGGCCCATCACGATGCAATTGGTGATGATGAGGCCAACAAAGACCGACAGGGTTTTCGAGATTTCATAGGCGTAAGCCTTAAGCACCTGATCGACGACGATCACCAACGACGCGATGATGACCATCTGCACGATGATCCGGATCGAACCCGGAATTTGGTTGCGCAAAACAGAAATGAACATCGACGAGAAACCGGTCACCAGCGTAACGGCGATGGCCATGACCATCGAAACCTTCAGAGAGGACGTCACCGCCAACGCCGAACAGATGCCAAGGACCTGCAAGGTGATCGGGTTGTTGTCAACCAGCGGGTCTATCAACAACGTGCGTCTGGTCTGCGCCATCAGATGTCTCCTGCCTTCAGATTTTCAAGGAAAGGTCGGTAGCCCCGTTCGCCAAGCCAGAACCGCACCAGCGCGTCTACGCCGCGCGAGGTAAGCGTTGCACCGGACAACGCGTCGACAAAATATTCCCGCCCGGCCGGAGGCGGGGTTTTCGCTACAGTAATCTGCAGGTCGCCATTTTCATCGGCGAGCTTTTTGCCGCTCCAAAGGGCCTTCCAGCGTGGATTGTCCACCTCCGCTCCAAGCCCCGGCGTTTCCGCATGATCGTAGAATTGCAAGCCGTAGATCGTATTGCCGTCGTTCTCGACTGCGATATATCCGTAGAGCGTTGACCACAGCCCATAGCCGTGAAGCGGCAGAATGACCTTGTCGACGCCGCCGCTGTCGTTGCGCAGGACGTAGACGGTCACATAGCGCGCCTGCCGGCCGATGCCGGCCGGATCGTCGTCCAGTTCCACCGAGGTTTCCGGATCGTCCGCAGCGGCCCGGTCGTCGAACTCAGAGGGATCGAACTTGTCGGTGAAATTCCCCGTATCGAGATCCAGCACATGCGCCTCGAATGCGGCGAAGGCTTCGGCGACGTCTTCGCCAGGCTGATAAATGCCGGCCACCTGCAGGATGTTGACCTGTTTGTCCTTCAGCGCGTTGACTTCCTGAAGCGGCCGGAGCGCAACGGCGGTGGCGGACACGATCATCGACGCGACAAGGCAAAGCGCAACCGCCACGAAGACGGTTTTCGGCGCTGAATCGGGCGACATGTCGAGGAAGCGGCGAATGAGGCCCTTGTGAGTTTCCGGTTGATCAGGCATGGCGTCTGGCCCTCCGGCGGATATTGGCCTGAACGACGAAATAATCGATCAGCGGAGCGAAGACATTGCCAAACAGGATAGCGAGCATCATACCTTCCGGAAAGGCGGGGTTGACCACCCGGATCATGACTACCATGACCCCGATCAATACGCCGTAAATGTAGCGGCCAAGATTGGTATGGGAGCCCGAGACCGGCTCGGTGACCATGAACACCAGGCCGAAGGCGTAGCCGCCGAGCACAAGGTGCCAGTACCAGGGCATCGCGAACATCGGGTTCGTGTCGGAACCGATCACATTGAAAAGCGTCGAAAGGCCGACCATTCCGGCCAGACAACCGACCACCATGCGCCAGTTGGCGATTTTGGTGATCAGCAGGAACACCAGTCCGATGAAGCAGGCGAGCGTCGACGTCTCGCCGATGCTGCCCTGGATGGTGCCGATGAACGCATCAAACCAAGTGACGCCGTGGGTCATCAGCGCCGTGTAGCCGTCTGACGCCGAGACAGACAAGGCGGTCGCGCCTGAAAAGCCGTCCACCGGGGTCCAGATCTGGTCTCCGGACATATAGGCGGGATAGGCGAAATAAAGGAAGGCGCGTCCGACAAGCGCAGGATTGAGAAAGTTCTTCCCCGTTCCGCCGAAGATCTCCTTGCCGATCACCACGCCGAAGGAGATGCCGAGCGCCACCTGCCAGAGCGGGGTGCTTGGCGGCAAAATCAGGGTGTAAAGCATGGAGGTGACGAGGAAGCCCTCATTGACCTCGTGCCTGCGAACCGTTGCGAACAACACTTCCCACAGGCCGCCGACGACCAGGGTGG
Organism: Hoeflea sp. CAU 1731; assembly: GCF_039888615.1. Lineage (NCBI taxonomy): Bacteria > Pseudomonadati > Pseudomonadota > Alphaproteobacteria > Hyphomicrobiales > Rhizobiaceae > Hoeflea > Hoeflea sp. CAU 1731. Next base: position 192,612 of record NZ_JBDQQS010000006.1, read on the forward strand.
TGATGTAGATCGGCAGGAAATAGAGGGCTCCGTGCAAGAAATTGGCGATCGGATTGGCCGGGTCGAAACCAATGCCGAGAAATTCGACGATGGACGCGCGCCAGCCGGAAGCGCCATAGACGCCGATCGCGGTGTTGACCTGCAGGCCTACATTGTAAAGCCCCATGATAATCGCCGGGATCGTAGAAAGGACCACATAGGTCATGATCCGCTTCATATCGACATATGAGCGCGCGTGCGGAGCGGCCGTCGTCACGGTTTTGGGCGTGTAGATGAAGCTTTCCACCATCTCGTAGACGGGGAATAACCGCTCCCATTTCCCGCCTTTCAGGAAATTGGGTTCAATTCGGTCGAAGAAATCTCGCAGACCCAAGGCCTCAGCCCTCCTTCTCGATCTTTGTCAGGCAATCACGCAGAGCAAGGCCGTATTCGTATTTGGCGGGGCAGGCGAAGCCTACGAGACCGAGATCTTCTTCATCGAGTTCGAGCGCGCCGAGCGCCTGCGCCTGATCTGAATCCATGACGAGAAGCGCGCGCAGCAATTGCGTCGGCAGGAAATCCTGCGGCATGAGTTGCTCGAAAGTGCCTGTCGGGACCATGGCGCGCCGGCCGCCATTGAGATTGGAGGTCAATGCATACAGTTTCCGCGAAAACGCCGAGCCAAGAACCGGCTGAACGGCGAACTTCGATGGCATGGGCCGGATCCAGCCCATGGGTATCTGCTTGTGATCCTCCTCTATGAGTGTGACCTGTCGCGCATAGCGGCCAAGATAGGCGGCGGGCCCATCGCCGGCCCTTCCGCTCAGGATCGAACCGGATATCATGCGCACGGGGAGGTTTTGTGGCAGTTCACCCTGTGTCAGATCGATCAACGACGCGCCAGCCAATGTGCGGACCAGTCGCGGATTGGCGCAAGCCGGTCCGCAAAGGGCGATCACGCGGGATGCGTCATAACGACCCGTGGCGAGCAATCGTCCGATCACGATTACATCATGGTAGCCGATCGTCCAGACGATCTTTTCGGCGGTCGGCGGCTCGAGGAAATGCATATGCGTGCCAGCAAGCCCGGCAGGATGCGGCCCGCTAAAGATTGCCGGTTCGACGCCCGGAGCGTCGGAACCGGGAAGCGTCGAGCCTGGAGCCTGGCACAGATAGACGGGACCTTCGGTCAATTGGGCGACGGCGCCAAGTCCACGCGCGAAATCGTCGGCGGAGTCGGCGATAGCGACCTCCGGATCGGCGGCCAGGGGTTCGGTGTCCATCGCCGTCACGTAGATGGCGGCTGGACGCGTCGTAGGGTCGGGTACTTTCGAATAGGGCCGCGTTCTGAAAGAGGTCCACAGTCCGGCTGCGCAGAGCTTTACCTCAAGCCCTGCCGCGGTTGTTGCGTCTCCGACGCTGGAGAAATCCACCGGCGGCGCTGCATTATCATCTACTTCGATCTCGACGCTGATAAGCCTGCGGCGCGCGCCGCGATTGATCGCCTTTATTCTCCCGGTTACCGGAGACGTGATGATCGCATCCGGCAAATCCTTGTGGACGAGCACCGGAGATCCCGCGCCGACGACATCGCCTTCCTGGACGGAGAGCCTCGGCTTGAGATCAAGATAGTCGTCTCCCAATATTGCGACAGTTCTGACAAGCGGACCGTTTTCAATGTCCTGAACAGGTGCGCCCAGGACAGGAATGTCGAGACCTTTTCGTAAGGTGAACTGCTGCACGGATGATTGTTTCCCGAGAGTTGAACTGTAAAGACGCCCGCTTATATGCAACGCGGCATCATGGGTCAAAACCGCTTTTGGGCTTTTGGGAAAAAATTTTGACTTGAAACAAATCGAAATGTCGAAGACAACCCATCCGCAAGAAGGGTCATAGACCGATCACCCCATTTTCGAAGGATTTAATCCTTGGCCAACCATATAAAATTCTCGCGACGCTCGTTTCTCCTGATGACGGCTGCTCTGGCCGCCTGCAAGCCAGGTTCATCGATACTCGAATTGTCCGGGCAGACGATGGGAACGACCTACAATCTGGTGGCCGTCGATCATGGCGGAACAGTGGACCTGGTCGAATTGCGCAAGGCCGTCGAAGCATCGCTCGTCGAAGTGAACAACCAGATGTCGAACTGGGACCGTGGGTCAGAGATCTCCCGCTTCAACGCCACGACCTCACAAGCGGCCCCGGTGTCTTCGGCGCTGGCGCAGGTCATCAAGGCTGCACAGGACGTGCACGCCGCCAGTGACGGTCGCTTCGACATAACCGTCGGACCGCTCGTCGACGCGTGGGGATTTGGCTCCGGTCGGGACCGGAGCGACGCACCGTCGGACGCCGAGATCGCAACGGCGCTGAGCCTGTCGGGACAGGACCGCACGCTGTCCTTTGAAAACGGCCGTCTGCGCAAGCTGGAGCCGGGCGTTGAACTCAACCTCGCAGCCATTGGCAAGGGCTACGGGGTCGACCGCGTCGCCGCTTCGATCGAGTCGTTCGGCGTGAGCGACTACATGATTGAAATCGGCGGCGATCTCTACACGTCGGGCAAGAATCCGGATGGTCAAAACTGGAGGATCGGCATTGAAACGCCGGACAGGAGCGGTCGTTCTGTGCTGCAGGTGGTGGAGACTTCCGGCCTCGGCATGGCGACATCCGGCGACTACCGAAACTACTTCGAGCAGGACGGCCAGCGCTATTCCCACGTTATTGACCCGACGACGGGTAGACCGATCACGCACGCCACAACATCTGCTACCGTGCTGACCGAGAACGCAATGCTGGCCGACGCCTGGGCGACAGCCATGCTCGTGCTTGGAAGCGAGCGCGGTCTGGAAATCGCGGACGAACATGGCCTTGCTGTGCTTTTCGTTGATGCTGACGGGGCGGAAAAACCCTATGCCATCAAACCCAGCAAGACGTTCGCCGCCTTGCAGGCGTAGCGGGACGGTCTGCCGTGACAACCTTTCTCTTTGCTTTCGGTCTCCTGATGCTGGTCACGCTGGGCATGTCGCTGGGCGTGATCCTCATGGGGCGCACCATCAAGGGAAGCTGCGGCGGGCTCAACGCGATCGCCGGCGCCGATCATTGCCTGGTCTGCAAGAAGGAAATCGATCCGGACAGCCCTTTGGTCGAGAGGCTTGCCTGTCCCAGGGCGCGGCGAATGCTGGAAAAGGTCGAGGCCGACTGATCCTGATCTGACCGCGTCAGGGTATGACGGGAACGAAGCCGAGGGTCAGAAACGCCGATGCGGCCGCGAGGCCGAACAGCCATAGCTGCCAGGTGGGGCCTTCCGCCTTCCATACCCGGCGATACTGATATCCCGTCACGCAACCCAGGATGAACAACAGCGTCGCCCAGATTGGCGTCAGGGTGAAATCTATCACGAAACAGGGGCTCCCACAGCTTCCCGAACAGGTTTATGGTAGGTGCCACGAAGGCGCACCAGTGTTCAAGGGAGGAACGAGGCAAATGCCGGAATCATATCAACCGCCCCTGCAGAAGGACGACGAGCACGCGACGACGCACAGTCAGTCTCTCGACACCAATATCTCCAAAGAGGCGGCGACCGTTCACAAGATCCTCACCCACAAGGGCGGCGACGTGATCGCCATACGTCCCGACGATACGCTCGGCGACGCAGTGCAGGTGTTGCGGGACAAAGGCATCGGCGCCCTGATCGTCACCGATACGGACGGCGCTTTGCTTGGAATTCTTTCCGAGCGCGACATTGTGCGCAAACTGGCCGACGCACCGGGACGGACGCTGCCGCATCGCGTGGACGAGGTGATGACCAGAAATGTGGAAGTCTGTTCATCCAGCGATGACCTCGTGTCCGTTCTGCGGCGCATGACCGACGGACGTTTTCGCCATATGCCGGTTGTTGAGGAAGGGCGTCTGATTGGCATGGTGACCATAGGCGATGTGGTGAATTACCGGCTTCTGCAGCTGGAATATGAGGCCCTGCAACTCAAGCAATTGATCGTGGGGTAGTCGTCGGCTGCCGCCGCATCGGCGGATATTGGGCTTTTTTTCGCCTGACCCTTTGGGAGTTCGCCGATGACGCGCGATCATATCCTCATCAATCGAGACGTCTGGAATGCAGACGCCGAAAACTGGATCGCCGCGGGCGAGCGCCTCTGGACTGCCGAGACGCCCGTCTGGGGCAGTTGGGGCGTGTCCGACGACACCCTGAAGCTGCTTCCCGAGGATCTGACGGGCAAAGCTGCGATCGAGTTGGGATGCGGCACGGGATATGTCTCCGGCTGGATGGCGCGGCGCGGGGCGCGGGTTACGGCAATCGACGTATCCGCCAATCAGTTGGCCACGGCGCGTCGACTGGCGCATGAACACGGCGCTGATATTACCTTCATCGAGGGAAACGCAGAGGCGACAGGGCTGGAGGACGCCTCCTTCGATTTCGCGATCTCCGAATATGGCGCTGCGATCTGGTGCCTTCCCGAAGCATGGCTGCGGGAAGCCTGGCGCCTGCTGCGCCCGGGAGGGACGCTTGTGTTTCTTGGCAACCATCCGCTGGTGCTGCTTTGCTCTCCTGAAAACGGCGCGCCCTGCGATACGACGCTGCATCGCCCCTATCGCGGAATGTGGGGCGCAGACTGGACAAAGGTCGAGTTCGACCCAAGCGGCGTGTGCTTCAATCTGACGATCTCCGGCTGGATGGAGCTTTTCGCCGCCATCGGTTTCGCCGTGAAAGGCTATCAGGAAGTGTTCGCGCCGGATTCCGTGACCGACACGCGCGCCTTTGTCCCGGCTGAATGGGCGAGGAAGTATCCGGTCGAACAAGTCTGGCGTCTCGAGAAGGGTGGATGACGATTACAGTCTACACCAAAAGCAACCGGCAATATTCACGCTGTATTATTATCGTTCAATGATGCGCCAAGACTGCAGGTGTAAAAAGTATCATTTGTAAAACATTCGGTTATACTGCATATCCATAAATGGTGATGAAGATCACACCGCCAATTTGATTGGTGGAATAAAATGGGTGGCATGTCTGAAGGCGATAGTGAAGACAAAGGCCCGTCAGGGGATTATGCAGGCTATTCCATAGCGCCGGTTACGGTGCAGTATGGACCCGTCAGTTATGTACCCGCGCCGCCTGAAAAACCGCCTGCGAAACGCGCCCGGACAGACAGGTTGAAAAGTCTCGTAGAAGGCGTCGGACGTTTCCGGTCGCTGTTCTTCGACATCCTGTTCATCCTTCTGGTCGCCTTCCTGGCTTTTCTCGCCGTCTATCTAGCGTTCTCAGAACGGAAATTGATCGTCGAGCCCATCAAGGCGCCAGCCATGCTGACGCAGCTCGGTTACTCTGGCGACGTCGCGGCGGACCGTCTCGTGGACGCCATCAATGACGTGGAACAAGCCGCCAAGGTGCGGCGCAACAATCTGGACGTCATTCCCCGGTCCCGAAACGTCGAGATCACGGTGCCGGAAGTCGGCACCCTGTTCGACACAAGCCTTTACTACGTGAAGCAACTGTTTTCGCGGCAGGACATCCAGATTGCCGGCGAGTTCATCTGCAGCACAAGAGAGTGCGACACTGAAGGAATCTATCTGCGTTTGCGGGTGCTCGGCGGCGCCGACGCAACCGTTAACCTGGAGACGATCGGCGACAGCTCGACGTCAGGTTGGGAAGATAAATATTTCCGGTCGGCGGCCATCGATCTTCTGGAGAAAATCGATCCCTACGTCGCCGCGGCCTATTATTACGATCGCAAACCCGATCGCGCAGCGACGATCATCAGGCGCATTCTTCGGGGGTCGCATACCAAGGAAGACATTGCCCTTGCGAATAACCTGCTCGGTGTGATGGACCTGCATTCAGGTCGCTATACAAGCGCTATCGACTATTTCAGCAACGCCATAGAAATCGAGCCGGAGCTGACCGAGGCCTACAGCAACTGGGGCAACGCTCTTCTTTCCCAACACCGGACGGACGAGGCGATCGCCAAATATGAAATGGCGATAAGACTGGACCCGGAGTTCGCCTCCGCGCACGCCAACATCGCCGACGCCCTGATGCGCCTTGGCAATGTTGACGAGGCGATCGAGAAATACCGGACGGCGATCAATATCGATCCCAACATCGCCTACGCCTACGCCAATCTCGGCGACGCCTTTGCGCGAAAGGGAGATGCGCTGACTGCAGTCGGCGATACGCAGAACGCCGAGGTCGCCTACGCTATGGCGTTTGACTATTTCAGGGACGCGATCGACATCGAACCCGCTCTCGTGTTTGCCTATGTGAGTTGGGGCAACGCCCTGATGAAGCAAGGCGCGTATGACGGCGCTCTGAGAAAGATAGAGGAAGGGCTCGACAACGCCACGACGCGCGACATTCCTAACCGCAATGGCACGCTCGCCTATGTGAATGCAAGCCTGGGCGATCTTCATATCCGCATCGACGACGACCCGAAAACCGCCATCAGGCACTATCGCGAAGCGCTGAAATTCCGCCAGGACAATCTGCAGGCGCTCGCCGGTCTCGGCGATGCGCTGAGTAGCCGACGACGCTACGATGAAGCGATCGAGCACTATCAAAAGGCGCTGGAAGCGAAAGAGGATTATGTCCGGGCGGCGGTGGGTCTTGGCGACGCCTGGTATCACAAGGGAAAGTCTTTCCACGAACAGGCCGAAACGGCCTATCGCCAGGCTGTCGAATACCAGGAAGACGCATTCAGGGCCCATGAGGGCCTGGGCAATATAGCGTTCAGCCGCGGTGATTATGTCGAGGCGGAGACCCACTTTGCTGAAGCGGTCAGGCACAACGTCAATGCGGTGCATTCACATGCCGGAATAGGCAACGTCGAATTCCGGCTGGGAAAGTATGCGGAGGCGAGCGATGCTTTTGCAAAAGCGTTGGAGGTAAATCCGGACGTCGCCTATATTCAGGCCGGTTATGCGAGCGCAAATGCGCGTTTGGGCGCCTGCGATACGTCCATACCGAGCTTCGACAAGGCGACGCTGCTTTCACCGACATCCGCGTATATCTATCGCGACTGGCAAGCCACACTCAGGAAATGCGGCAGGGAAATTGAAATACCGGCTGCGCTTCGGCGCTGGGCGGAGGCCAGCCCCGGTTCTGCCGAACCACAGTTTCTCCTGGCTCAAGCCTATCTGGAACTGGGCGTGACGCATGCGGCTGCGCAGCATTGCCGATTGGCGGTCCGGATCAATCCGGAACATACCGACGCGACCATGCTGCTGGCTGAACTGGACGGATCCTACAGACTATCGGGACCGCGATAGGCGCCCTCGTCCCGGACTCCGCGCTCCAGCCGGTGCACGAGGCAGACGTCTTCATCGAACATGCGCCGTCCGACCGGGTGGAAGCCCAAACGCTGATAGAACATATGCGCCCGGACATTCCTTGCGAGCGGGTCGACCAGCACCGCAGTGACGTCCGGATCTGAAAAGCAGCGTTCAAGTGCGAGACGCATCATCCCGGTTCCATAACCGCGACCGAGATCGGCTTCCTCTCCAATCCAGATGTCGATCGCGCGAAGGTTCGGGGCGACATCGCCCCAATAGCGCGTCTCCTCCTCTTTCGGATCGATGATCTGCATGAAGCCGATCGGCCGACCGGCTACCTCCGCGATCAGAAGCTGGCGCCATGGCGGATCCCGAGGGAGTTCGTTAGCCCAGTCGAACGAGTCATCGTCGCCGCCGGCCCAAACGACGTGGGGTTTAGTGTCCCAGTATTCCAGTAGTTGTCGATCTGAAGGAATTGCGGTGCGCAGATGCATTGCTGATCTCCCGATAAACGGCTCGATTTTGATCTAGTGTCGATCGGAATTTACTCAAGATGTTGTTTAGTGGATTTCGGGCGACGCTCGTACTTTCTATGCGGATGAGCGGCAAGATATTCAAATTCCATCAGAATTATTTGTTGCATTGCAATATGTTGGGGCATCTGGGTGAGGTTTTGCACACCGCGACATTTGTGGTTGCAATGTTTAGTAAATGCTGTTTAACTAAACAAACTGCTAAACATTCGCTTTTGAGAAAACAGGCGGATGACTGCGGCGGGCAGGAGGAAAATTCAGGGGTTCGGCCAGGAGGCTGACCTGCAATCGGGAGGAGCACCATGAGTAGAGCACTCAAACTCACACTAGGATTGACGACCGCGCTGTCATTGACAGCGGCAGCGAGCGTATCGGCGAAGGCCGATGAGCTGACGCTTTGCTGGGCGGCGTGGGACCCGGCGAACGCGCTTGTCGAACTGTCGAAGGACTTCGAGGCGCAGACCGGCACGGAAATGAGCTTCGAATTTGTGCCTTGGCCGAATTTCGCAGACCGCATCCTCAACGAACTTAACGCCGGCGGAAAGCTCTGCGATCTTCTCATCGGAGACTCGCAATGGATTGGCGGTTCCGCCGAAAACGGCTACTACGTAAAGCTGAACGATTTCTTTGAAGCCGAAGGCATCTCCATGGATGACTTCGCAGCCGCTGCCGTGAACGCCTATTCCACCTGGCCGAAGGGGACGCCGAATTACTGGGCGCTGCCGGCCATGGGCGACGCCAACGGCTGGTTCTATCGCAAGGACTGGTTCTCGCGCCCCGAACTGCAGGCCGAGTTCAAGGAAAAGTACGGTCGCGATCTGGCGCCGCCCCAGACCTGGGACGAATTGAAGGAAGTCGGTGAATTATTTCAGGGCCGCGAGATCGACGGCAAGACCGTCTACGGCGCGGCGATCTTCACGGAACGCGCATCCGAAGGCATCACGATGGGCGCAACGTCTGCGATGTACCCATACGGCTTCAAATACGAAAACACCCCCGGCAGCTACGACATGGAAGGCGCCGTCAATTCTCCCGAAGCCGTCGCCGGTCTGGAAGCCTACAAGGAGTTGTACAAGTGCTGTACGCCTCCGGGCTACACCGACAGCTACATGACCGAAGGGCTCGACGCCTTCAAGTCCGGTCAGGTGGCGATGGCGATGAACTGGTTCGCCTTTTTCCCCGGTCTTGCGAAAGACGAAAATGTCGGTGGCGACAAGATCGGTTTCTTCGTGAATCCGAAGCAGAACATTGCAGCCTCGACGCTCGGCGGCCAGGGCATATCGGTGATCGCCAATACCGACAACATGGACGGCGCGCTCGCCTATATCAAATGGTTCGCGCAGCCCGACGTTCAGAAAAAATGGTGGGATCTCGGCGGATATTCGGTTCACAACGACGTGCTGAACGACCCGTCGTTCAAGGACTCGCAGCCTTTCGCAGCCGACTTCCTGGTCGCGATGAACCAGGTGCAGGATTTCTGGCAGGAGCCGTCCTACGCCATCCTGCTGCAGGACATGCAGAAGCGATTGCATGACTATGTTGTCGCCGACAAGGGAACGGCCAAGGAAGCGCTCGATCAGTTGATTGAGGACTGGACCGAGACCTTCGAGGACGACGGCAAGATCAATAATTGACCGCGCGCCTCCCGGCCGTCTCGGCGTTCGCGCCGGGGCGGCATTTCGTATCTGTAGTCCGTAATGTATTTCAGGCGATCACATCGTGAACGAACGTTTCTTGACAACTCTGGAAGGAACAGCCGACGCTGCGGCGCGCTCGACGCCGCCGGCTGTGGCGCGGCGGCTCCGGGGCCTGTCCGACCGGGCGATCGCCTGGATATTCATCTCGCCGACAATCATATTGCTGCTCGCCATCAATATTTTTCCGCTCTGTTGGGCGATCTATCTGTCCTTCACCAACTACCGGGCAAACCGGCCGAACGCCGAGGTCAAAGGCGTGGGCTTGCGCAACTTCGAACGCGTGCTGACCGACGGCGACACCTGGCTCGCCATGCAGGCGACCGCGCATTTCGTGTTCTGGACGATCGTGTTGCAGACGCTGATCGGATTTACGCTGGCCTATCTGATCGACCGCAAGTTTCGCGGCCACGCTTTCTGGACGACCGTCATCCTCATTCCGATGATGCTGTCGCCTGCGGTGGTCGGCAATTTTTGGCGCTTTCTCTATCAGCCGCAGATCGGGCTTTTCAATTATATCGTCTCGTTCTTCTCCGGCGTCGAGCCGTCCTCCTTTCAGATGCTCGGCGACGTGACGCTGGCGCCCTGGGCGATCATCATCGTCGACACCTGGATGTGGACGCCCTACGTCATGTTGATTTGTCTGGCCGGACTGCGATCGATTCCGGACTATATCTATGAAGCGGCCGAGGTTGATCGCGCGTCGCCCTGGCGACAGTTCTGGTCCATCACCATTCCGATGGCGCTGCCCTTCATCATGCTGGCGGTTCTCTTTCGAGGCATCGAGAACTTCAAGATGTTCGACATGGTGGTGTTGCTCACCGGCGGCGGACCCGGATCGACAACCGAGCTGGCCTCCATCACGCTGAAGCGCGAGGCGTTTGAAAGCTGGCGAACGGGCAGGGCCTCGGCCTTCGCCATTATCCTGTTCGTCGCGGTCTTCGGTCTCGCCAACATCTACGTCAAGGCGCTGAACAGGGTGAAGCAACGATGAGCACGACCGCACATTCCGTCGTTTCGCCGGGCAGGCTTTCGAAATCGATCGCCGGAGCCGTCGTCATCATCTATGCGCTGGTGACGATGATTCCGCTGGCCTGGATCCTTCTGACGAGCTTGAAGTCGCCGCCCGATTCCATCAGCTATCCGCCGAAGGTCATCTTCGAGCCGACGGCCGAAGGCTACTGCAATCTCTTCACCACGCGCAGCCGGCAGACGGACGAATATATCGAGAGCCTTGGGCCGCCCCAGGGCATCTGCGACGAGATCACCCGCAAGCGAAACATGGTGATCGTGGGCGAGAGCAATTACTGGCCGCGATTCATGAACTCGCTGATCATCGGATTCGGGTCGACCGTGCTTGCGGTGTTTTTCGGCACGCTTGCGGCCTACGGATTCTCGCGCTTCCGGGTGCCGCTCGCCGATGACCTCCTGTTTTTCATATTGTCGACCCGCATGATGCCGCCGATCGCGGTCGCGATCCCGATTTATCTCATGTATCGCGAACTCGGTTTGTCCGACACGGCGGTGGGCATGATCCTGCTTTACACCGCCGTCAACGTGTCGCTCGCCGTATGGCTGCTGAAAGGCTTCATCGACGAAATTCCCCGCGAGTATGAAGAAGCCGCCATGATCGACGGATACAGCCGTATGCAGGCTTTCTTCAAGGTGGTGTTGCCGCAGGCGACCACCGGCATCGCGGCCACCGCGATCTTCTGTCTAATCTTTGCGTGGAACGAATACGCATTCGCCGTTCTCCTGACGTCAGGCGAAGCCCAGACGGCGCCGCCGTTCATTCCGACCATTATCGGCGAGGGCGGCCAGGACTGGCCGGCGGTCGCAGCAGGAACCACGATCTTCCTCGTGCCGATCCTCGTTTTCACCATCCTGCTGCGCAAGCAACTGTTGCGCGGGATCACATTCGGAGCGGTCAGAAAATGAGCGTGGATAGAAATGGCAACGAGTCACGCAGCGCCTGGCCCGGTTTCCTGAGGCGGGGTCCGATGGAAATGCTGGCGATGATCCTTATCGGCCTGGGTTTCCTGATGATGTTCCAGCCGTTCGCCGAAATCCTATACACATATTCCTTTGTCACGCTGCTGACGGGAACCGTCATGTTCATCATCGTCTCGAAGTTTCCGGAGTAGTCATGTCGGAGATCCGCGTTGAAAACGTTCGCAAGGTCTTCGGCGATTTCGTCGCCGTCCAGGCGTCGAGTTTTGTTGTCGAGGATGGTGAATTCCTGGCGTTGCTCGGCCCATCTGGTTGCGGCAAGACCACGACGCTGCGCATGATTGCGGGTCTAGAATTGCCGACAGACGGCAAGATTCTGCTCGACGGCGAGGATGTGACCTTCAATCGGGCGCGCGAACGCGACATCGCATTCGTCTTTCAGCTCTTCGCGCTCTACCCGCATATGAATGTGCGCAAGAATATCGGATTTCCGCTGAAGTCCCAGGGCATGAGTCGCGCCGAGATGCGGACAAGAGTCGAGGAAACGGCGAAACTGCTGCGCATAGACCACATTCTGGATCGCCCGGTGTCGGGTCTCGCCGGAGGCGACAGGCAGCGCGTCGCGCTAGGCCGCGCGATTGTTCGACGGCCGAAGTGCTTTCTGATGGATGAGCCGCTGGGCACGCTTGACGCGGAATTCCGCAGCATCATGATCCGGGAGTTGCGCGAGCTCCACAATCGTATCAGCGCCACCACGATCTATGTGACGCACGACCAACTCGAGGCGATGGCCATGGCCGACAAGATCGCTGTCATGAACCATGGCGTTATCGAGCAGTTCGGTCCGCCCCAGGAAATCTACGATCGCCCGGCGTCGATGTATGTGGCGGATTTCATCGGGTCGCCGCCGATGAATTTCATCGGCTTCAACAGCGGACTGAAGAAGGGCGGCAACGAGATCGCCATCGATCACGTCAATATTCGCCTGCCGGACCTTGCCGAGGACGTGGCGCCTGGCGAAATGGCGCTCGGCGTTCGTCCCGAACATATCCGTCTGCGTGACGAAGGCGGCCTGCGCGGCTCGGTCTACGAGACGGAATACCTGGGCACCAACCAGATTGTGTCGATCGCCACGGTGGACGGGATAGTCAAGGCGCGTGTGCCGGCCGATCGCGCCTTTTCACACGGGCAGAACGTCGGCCTTGAACTCGACAGCGATCGTCTGTCGGTGTTTGTCAAGGAAACGGGACGGTCTGTCCGGACGCGAGCAGCGGGGCCCGCCCATGGCTGAAGTTCGGCTTGAATCCGTAACCAGACGTTTCGGCGACGCCGTCGCCGTGGACCATGTCGACCTGGTTATTGCTGACGGCGAGTTCGTCGTGCTTCTCGGTCCGACCGGCGCCGGAAAGACGACGACGCTTCGACTGATCGCCGGTCTGGAAAAGCCGGATGGTGGACGGGTCGTCATTGGCGGCGAAGACGTCAGTGATCGCGCGCCGTCGGAACGCGACGTGGCTTTCGTGTTCCAACAATACTCGCTCTATCCGCATCTGACGGTATTCGAGAACCTCGCTTTCCCGCTCAAGTCACCGGCGCGTCGTATGCCCAAGGACGAGATCGCCGCCCGCGTCAACAAGGTCGCGGCCATGGTGCGCATCGATCACAAGCTTGCCAATCGTTCCACGGCGCTTTCCGGCGGTGAAATGCAGAGAGTGGCGATCGGCCGGGCGCTGGTGCGCGAACCGTCGATCTTTCTCATGGATGAGCCGCTTTCCTCGCTCGACGCAAAGCTGCGCGCCGAACTGCGGGTGGAGCTCAAGCGCATTCAGAACGAGATCGGTGCGACGCTTCTTTACGTGACTCACGACCAGGTCGAGGCGATGACGATGGCGGACCGGATCGGCATCCTCGCCGAGGGCAAGTTGCTGCAGATCGGCACGCCGCGTGAAATCTATACGGATCCCGTCAATCTGCATGTGGCCGCCCGTCTTGGGCATCCACATATCAATCTGCTGAAGCCGGGACTGCTGCCCTGCGAGAGCGTTCCAGGCGACGCGCGAACGATCGGAGCACGCACCGAGCATCTCGAAATCCGGCCATCCGCGACGAACGACGCCAACGCCAGGGTTGACTGGATCGAACATCTGGGCGACCAGAACCATCTCCATATCAGTTCGGACGGCGAAAAAATCATTACCCTGGCCGATCCCTACGCCGGCATCAATCCGGGCGACACGATTAGCCTGAGCCTGAAGAATCCGTTGTTTTTCGACGAAAACGGTCACCGGATCACATGACCGAAAGAGCTTTGACATGAGCAAGCCGATGACGCGACTGACGAGCGAGGACATGAAGGCCCTGATTGGGGCCATGCAGGCGGCGATCGCGGACAATGCCGAGCACCTGACGGCGCTCGACCAGGCGATCGGCGACGGCGATCACGGAATCAACATGAAACGCGGCTTTGAAGCGATCGCGGCGGACGCCGACGCCATTTGCGACAAGCCGGCGCCACAGGCGCTGAGCGCGGCCGGCATGAAGCTCGTCATGTCGGTTGGCGGGGCTTCCGGGCCGCTGTTCGGAACGCTGTTCATGACGCTTGGAAAATCGCTCCCGGAGGATTTCGATCGAAGTGATTTCGCTGGCGCCTTCAAAAACGCGGTCGACGCGGTCGCTGCTCGCGGCAAGTCGTCGGTCGGTCAGAAAACCATGCTGGATGTGCTCTATCCGGTGGGTGACGCAATTGCCGCCGGCAAGGGCGCCCAGGAGATAGCGACGGTTGCGACCGAGGCGGCCGAAGCGACAGTCCCGATGGAAGCCAAACGCGGCCGGGCGTCCTTTCTGGGTGAGCGGTCAATTGGTCACATGGACCCGGGATCTTGTTCCTGCAGTCTGTTGATCAACACGGTCGCCGCATGGATAAACGCAAAGGAACATGCGGCATGAATGTCAGTATCGTCATTGTTTCCCACTCACCCCTGGTGGCTGAAGGCACCACACAGATGGTGCGCCAGATGGTCGGCGACGAGGTGCGGCTTGCATGGTGTGGCGGCGATCCCGATGGCGGGTTAGGCACCAGTGTGCAAGCCATCATCGACGCCATGGAATCGGTCTGGTCTGACGCCGGCGTCGCCGTCCTCGTGGATCTGGGCGGCGCCGAATCCAATTCGGAAATGGCCATGGAGGTTATTGGCGAACCGCGCTCGGCCAAGATCAGGATCTGCAATGCGCCGATTGTCGAGGGCGCGGTGATGGCGGCGACGGAAGCCGCGGGCGGTTCATCGCTCGCAACAGTGGTCGCGACGGCCGAAGAACTGTCGCCCCTGTGAACGTGAAGAAGGAAGCCTGAGTTGAACGGCGAAGCCACAGAGGAAGTCATCATTACCCACAAGGTCGGGCTGCATGCACGGCCTTCGGTCAAGTTCACCAAGCTTGCCAAGACTTTCCCCTGCGTCATTGAGATAGCCACAAGTCCTGATGGTCCCTGGATCGACGCCAAGAGTATCGTCAAGGTGATGGCGGCGCGCGCGCCGGAGGGAACGCGCCTGTTGATGAGGGCGAACGGCGAAACAAGTCTGGAAGCTCTGGCTGCACTGAAAGGCCTTGTCGAACGGGATTTCGACGAGGCGCACAGCGATGCCAGTCTCGGCTAGCGTCAAGGGGCGTCCGGCGAGCCCCGGATACGCCAAAGGACGCATCCATCTGGCGCGGGATCCGGGCGACAGCGAATATGTTCCGGCTTCATCGGCTGAGGGCGAGATCGAGGCCCTGAAGACGGCGATCGCCATGGCGATCAGCGGATTGCAGACCCTTGTCGACAACGCGGAGGGCGACGCCGTCGACATCCTGGAATTCCAGCTCGCCATGCTCGCTGACGACACGTTTTTCGAGGTGGCCAGCGGCAAGATCGGGGAGGGCGTCCAGGCCGATAGCGCCTGGCGTGACGCGCTGGACGAGGAAATCGCGGGTTATCTCGCCTCCGACGATGAATATTTCAAAGCGCGATCGGCCGACCTGACGGATATACGCGACCGGGTTCTGGGAGCGCTTACCGGCGCTGGCGAGGCCGTCGTCCCTGCAGGATCGATCTATGTCGGCGATGACCTGACGCCCTCGGCCTTTCTTTCGCACGACTGGCGGGGAGGCGGTATTGCGCTGCGACGGGGCAGCGCGACCAGCCATGTGGCAATGCTGGCGCGGGCCGCTGGCGTTCCGTCAATCATCGGCATCGGAGCCGTGGGGCTGGAAGATGGCGCCAGCGCTCTGCTCGATGCAGAAGAGGCTATGTTGATCGCCGATCCGGACGCCAATGAGCGCGCCGAATTTCAGGCAGCGCATGAGCGCTATCTCAAGACCATCCGCGACGCCGATCGCAATGCGGTCCAGCCGGCCCTTACCGCGGATGGCGAAAGGGTGGACATCTTCGTCAACATCGCCGATCCCTCCGAGGTCGACGCGATTGATGCCGCGACGGTCGACGGCGTCGGATTGATGCGGACAGAATTCCTGTTCGGCGGCGACCACGGTCTGCCGGACGAAGACGAACAATACGCGGCCTATCGCAAGGTGCTGGAATGGGCTGGCGGCAAACCGGTCATCATTCGCACGGCCGACATCGGGGGCGACAAGCCGATTGAAGGCTATAGCGTCGTGGAAGACAATTCATTTCTCGGTGTGCGCGGCATTCGCCTGTCGTTGCAGCGAACGGCGGTTTTTCGCCAGCAGATAAGGGCGCTACTGCGTGCGGCGGGCTTTGGCAAGCTCAAGGTGATGTTGCCGATGGTGTCCGTTCCGATGGAGATCGACCGCGCCATCGCTCTTTTTGAGGAGGAAGCGCGTCTGCTGGCGGAAGAGGGCGTCGATCACGCCATGCCGGAAATCGGCATCATGGTGGAAGTCCCTTCCGTCGCTGTCCTGCCGGCGCGTTTTGCAAGGGCTGCATTCTTCTCGATTGGTTCCAATGACTTGACCCAGTATGTGCTTGCTGTCTCGCGCGACAATGCGGATCTGTCCGAACTTGCGGACCCGGCGGACCCGTCTGTCCTTGCTCTGATCGAGAATATTGTTGAAGCCGCGCGTGCGCAGGATCGGGAGGTGAGCCTGTGCGGCGACGCGGCCAGCGACACCCGTCTTGTCCCCTTGCTTCTACAGACCGGATTGCGCAAGCTCTCGGTCGCGGCGTCCCGCATCGGATTGGTCAAGGAAGTCGTACGCGAATGGCGCAAGGCGGAACCGGCGCCGGGCTTGCGGCATACGGCGTGAACGGGGACTTTTGGTGGCGAGCGATACGGAAGACGCAATCCGGGATTACAAGACCTTGTTGGGCGCGCTCATCGACCGGCGTCCTTCGGGAACGCGGCAACGGCTTGCAGACGCGCTCGGCAAGAATCGCAGTTTCGTGACGCAGATCACCAGCGCCTCCTACGCCACGCCGCTCCCGGCCCGACATCTCGCGACGATTTTTTCGGTCTGCCATATGGGGGCGGCCGAGCAGCAGCAGTTTCTGGACGTATACAACAAGGCGCATCCTGGCCGGTTGAAAAGGGCGGGCCACGGCAAGCGGTTGCGTCATTTATCTATTCTGGCGCCGGACTTCGGCGATGAAGAACAGAACAGACTATTCGATCAGGCGATCACGGAGTTCGCACACAGGATGGCGGCCCTTGCCAGCCGGAAGGACGACTGAGACGCAATTCACCCCCGGGGAGGAAATCATGAAAAAGTTCATCAACGATCCGTCAACGGCGTTGCAGGAGAGCCTGGCTGGCTTCGTTGCAGCCCACGCGGACATCGTCGCGCTTGCGCCCTCTGGCAAGTTCGTTCGCCGCAAGGAACTAAAAGAGGGCAAGGTCGCGCTGATCTCTGGCGGCGGATCCGGACATGAGCCTTTGCATGCCGGCTTTGTCGGCCAGGGCATGCTGGACGCCGCCTGTCCCGGTGAGGTCTTCACGTCGCCCACGCCCGACCAGATGGTGGAAGCCGTGCAGGACGTTGATACTGGCGCGGGCTGTCTTTTCATCGTCAAGAACTATGAAGGCGATGTCATGAACTTCGATATGGCGGCGGAAATGGCTTCCGAAATGGGCGGCGCGAAGGTTCTTCAGGTTGTCACAAATGACGACATGGCGGTTGAGGATTCGACCTATACGACCGGACGTCGCGGGGTCGCCGGCACGCTGGTGGTCGAGAAAATCGTCGGCGCCGCGGCTGAAAGCGGGATGGATCTCGAGGCGCTGCAGGAACTCGGAAAACGGGTCAACGCCAATACACGTTCCTTTGGCGTGGCGCTGACAAGCTGCACTGTGCCGGCAGCGGGAAAACCCACTTTCGACATCGGCGAAGACGAAATGGAATTCGGAGTCGGCATTCACGGGGAGCCCGGTCGGCGTCGCGGAAAGCTTGTTTCGGCCGACGAGATCGCCGAAGAAATCTGCGAAGGCATCGTCAGGGAAATGGGAGCGGCCAAAAGCAAGCCTGTTCTGTTGTTCGTCAACGGCTTCGGCGCCACGCCCCTGATGGAGCTTTATCTCATGCACAACAGCGCGCGGAAGGTGCTTGAAAAACAGGGTGTGAATATAGCGCGCTCGCTGACCGGTTCCTTTGTGACATCCCTTGACATGGCCGGCTGTTCCGTCACTGTGACGGCACTTGAGGAGGAGATGCTCACACTGTGGAATGCGCCGGTCCATACCGCGGCGTTTCGCATGGGGATATGAGCAGCAAACGAGGAGGAAATACATGGCAACGAATATCAAGGGGCCGGCGCTATTCCTGGCCCAGTTCGCGGACGATGCGGCGCCGTTCAATTCGCTTCCGGCGATAGCAAAATGGGCCGCCTCTCTGGGTTACAAGGGCGTACAGATTCCGACCTGGGACGGTCGACTCTTCGATCTGGAAAAGGCTGCTTCTTCGACGGATTATTGCGACGAAGTGAAAGGCGTCTGTGACGATGCAGGTGTGGAAATTACGGAGCTTTCAACGCATCTGCAGGGGCAACTGGTCGCCGTGCATCCTGCCTATGACAGCGCGTTCGACGCCTTTGCGCCGGAAGCCGTTCACAACAATCCAGCCGCGCGCCAGCAATGGGCGGTCAAGCAGATGCAGCATGCCGCGAAAGCCTCTCGCAATCTTGGCCTGGACGTTTCCGTTTCCTTTACCGGCGCGTTGGCGTTTCCCTATCTCTATCCATGGCCGCAACGGCCCGCCGGGCTGATCGAGGAGGCTTTCGCCGAACTCGCGCGTCGGTGGAAACCGATCCTCGACGTCTACGATGAGAATGGAGTCGATGTCGGGTATGAAATCCACCCGGGCGAAGACGTATTTGACGGCGCGACCTTCGAGATGTTCCTCGATGCGCTCGATGGGCACAAGCGTTGCACGATCAACTACGACCCATCGCATTTCCTGCTGCAGCAACTCGACTATCTGGCTTTCATCGACATCTATCACGAGCGGATTTCCGCCTTCCACGTCAAGGACGCGGAGTTTAATCCGGATGGCCGGCAGGGCGTCTATTCCGGCTATCAGGGCTGGGTCGGGCGGGCTGGCCGCTTCCGGTCGCTGGGCGACGGTCAGGTGGATTTCTCCGGTATCTTTTCAAAGCTCGCCCAGTACGATTACGACAGTTGGGCGGTTCTTGAATGGGAATGCTGCCTCAAGCATCCCGAGCAAGGCGCTGCCGAAGGCGCTCCTTTCATCGCCGACCACATCATCCGCGTGACGGAAAAGGCGTTCGACGATTTTGCCGGCGGCGAGACCGATCAGGCGCAAATCCGCAAGATGCTGGGTATTTAGGGGGGACGACATGGTCAGTGCTGCCAAAACAACAAGTGAAGCGAGTCCCATTCGCCTCGGCATGGTGGGTGGCGGGCAAGGCGCATTTATCGGCGCCGTTCATCGCATAGCTTCACGTATCGACGGCCACTACGAACTGGTGGCGGGAGCTTTGTCTTCCGATCCCGATCGGGCGGCGGCGTCGGCCGCCGAACTCGGCATCGACCCGGAGCGCTCCTATGGCAATTTCGCGGAAATGGCGAAAGCGGAAGCAGCGCGCGAGGACGGTATCGAGGCAGTGTCGATCGTCACGCCTAATCACGTTCACTATCCGGCCGCGAAAGCGTTTCTTGACGCTGGTATCCACGTGATTTGCGACAAGCCGCTGACGTCGAATCTGGCCGACGCAAAGAAACTCGCCAAACTGGTGGACAAGACCGGTAAACTGTTCGTCCTCACCCACAATTACACCGGCTATCCGATGATCCGTCAGGCCCGTGAAATGGTGGAAAAGGGCGTGCTAGGCGATATCCGTCTTGTTCATGCAGAATATCCGCAGGACTGGCTGACCGAGAAGGTGGAAGACACCGGCGCCAAGCAGGCCGTGTGGCGCACCGATCCCAAACAATCGGGCGACGGCGGCTCGATCGGCGATATTGGCACCCATGCCTGGAATCTCGCCAGTTTTGTTTCCGGCCTCGAAACGGACAGTCTTGCAGCCGATCTCGACAGTTTCGTCGAGGGGCGCCCGCTCGACGATAACGCCCACATCATGCTGCGATTCAAGGCAAAGGGGAAAGAGAAGCCCGCAAAGGGCATGGTCTGGTGCAGCCAGGTGGCGCCTGGAAACGAGAACGGGCTGAAATTGCGGATTTACGGGACGAAAGGCGGCCTCGAGTGGACGCAGGCCGATCCGAACTATCTCTGGTATACGCCCTTCGGTAAGCCGAAGCAGTTGATTACGCGCGGCGGAGCGGGTTCAGGACCGGCGGCCGGGCGGATGACGCGCGTCCCGCCAGGCCATCCGGAAGGGTATCTGGAAGGCTTCGCCAATATCTACAGCGAAGCGGCGATCGCGATCCGGGCCCTGCGTCGCAAGAAGGGCAAGGTTCCCAAGGACGTAGTCTTCCCGACGGTTGAGGACGGCGTCCTGGGCATGCGCTTCATTGAGGCGTGTGTGAAGTCATCGAAGAAGAACGGCGTCTGGGTCAAGGTCTGACCGGCTTCACGACCCCGCCCAAGGGCCGTGGAAGCTGCCTTCGCGATCAATGCGTTCGAAGGAATGCAGTCCGAAAAAATCCCGCTGCGCCTGGATCATGTTGGCCGTGCCGCGCTTCATCCGCATCATGTCGAAATAGGAAAGCGCGGAGGAGAGCGCCGGGACCGGCAGCGCCGCCGCTGCGGCTTTCGCGACAAGCGACCGCAGCGACTCCTCATTCTTTTTCAAAAGCGGGACGAAGCGCGACGCGAACATCAGGTTCGTATCGGGCTCTTCGGTAAAGGCGGACGCCATGTCGTTGAGCATCGAGGACCGAATGATGCAGCCTGCGCGCCAGACCCGCGCGACATCGGGCAATGACAGGTTCCAGTCAAAGCTGTCGCTGGCGGCTTTCAGGAGATCGAAGCCCTGTGCATAGCACAGAATCTTGCCGGCGATCAGCGCGCGCTCAAGAAGATCGAGATAGAATGTTCCCGCGTCGTGGGATGGCTCGCCATAAATGTCGCCGCCGATCTCTCGCGCGGCGATCCGGGCCGAAATATTGCGGGTCGCGACCGCTGCTTCGATGGACGGGATCGGCGCGCCGAGATGCTGCGCCTCGATCGCCGTCCAGCGGCCCGTGCCCTTCTGGCCGGCCTTGTCGAGAATTATATCGAGCAGGGGCTTGCCCGTTTCCGGATCGACGGCGCGGGAGACCTCTCCCGAGATTTCAATCAGATAGGATTGCAGCGGCCCTTCGTTCCAGCGCGTGAATACATCCGCGATGTCGGCCGACTGCATCGCCATTCCATCGCGCATGACGCCATAGATTTCGGCGATCATCTGCATGTCCGCATATTCGATACCGTTGTGGACGGTCTTGACGAAGTGTCCGGTGCCGGCTTCGCCAAGCCAGGTGGCGCAAGGCGCGCCTTCGTATTTGGCGGAGATTGCTTCAAGGATCGGTGCAACGCGCCGCCAGGAAGCCTGCGAACCGCCGCCCATGATCGCCGGCCCGTGACGGGCGCCTTCCTCGCCGCCGGAGACGCCGATGCCGAGAAAAGGATGGTTCTCAGCCTCAGCCTCGGCGACGCGTCTGTTGGTATCGTGGAAATTGGCGTTGCCGGCGTCGATGATCAGATCGTCATCGGCAAGCAACGGGCGCAAGGCGGCGATCTGCTGGTCCACCGGGTCGCCGGCTGGCACCATCAGGATTATCGCGCGGGGTGGCCGGATCGACGCGACAAGGCTTTCGAGAGTATCGCAAGGAACGATTTTTGCTGCGAGTTCGCCGGCGTTTTGGTGAAAAGCATGCGTAGTCGCGACCGTGCGGTTGAAGACCGCCACGCCGAAGCCCTTTTCAGCGATATTCAGGGAGAGGGCGGCCCCCATTGTTCCCAGCCCGATCAAGCCGATTTCGGCCGGCGTCTCGTTGCTCACGATTTGTGTTTCCTCTGTATGGTTCAATCAAATGAGGCTTTATAATTTGCAGGATTGAGAATGAGGCTGTTCTCTAGCGGAGGTGCTATCTCAAATGCTCTTGGTTTGCTTGCAAAATCAAATAATCTGACGATTCTGGACCGATTTGGATTTTCCTCGCAAAACAATTTCTCGTTGCTCGAAATGAAGAAGGGAGTTTTGTTGCCTCCCATGGTCGTTTTGACCTCCAGAAATCGTTTCTCGCCATTACGAGCATCGAAGGAAAGGATGTCATAACCGGCGCCATCTCCCAGCTCTTGCGAGACCCATTGCATTTTTCTGGCCAAGTCAGATCGATCAAGCGCTCGGAGCCTGGCTTGCTCCGACAAAAACACGTGCTCCTCACCTTTCAGTCCCAATTCCCTGTTTTTGCTATCACGAACAGCAGGATCGAATTTCCTTATCAGTCGGGAAAGGGCGCGCGGCGTCTCGTGTTGCGTCAGATTAGGAGGAGGATCGTAGTACAGTGCTTCTCCCTCTTCAAAAGCGTGCTTGTCGATATAAGTATTGAGAAAATACTCTGTGTTTTGATCAAGGTACCTTTCGACACCGTCAATGAGGGCTCCCTGAAAATTATACCTCGGTTTGTAACCTTTTATTTGTGGCTTACCCAACGTATCTAGGACGGCGCTGATATTCTGGTGTTTGAATTCGATCGAACCTTTGGAACGACCGATCAATTTCTGAAGCGCTTCGTTACGCTTTGACTTGACGTAAGACTGGCCAGCGAGTTCGAGATGGAGCATCGCAAAGTAATCTGCGACGATCAGATCGATCTCCCAATCATTCCAGTCTTTTCCTGATATGTCTTCGTTTGCCATCAGTCCACACCTAGGACCAGAATGACATTATTTGTCTTGGTGTCCTACAATAAATTCAACTCACATTCTCCGCGCTAGTCACGACCGAGTGGGCGAAGGATCCGGCGGATGAACGCGCCGACATCAGCAGGAAGGAATGCTCATCGTCACGGTGAATGATCACGCCGAGATGTTCCATCACGGTGCGGGCGACGGCGCCGACGGTGAATATGTCCTGATGCAGGTCGAGCATGCAGATCCGCTCGAGCGCCGCGCGGGATCGGGGGCCGGAGACGCGCAAGAGCGCCCAGCCGTCCGATTGATCCGTGACGCAACCATGATCGCCTGCAATTTCCGCAATCTCGAGATCCGGCCGATAACCGGTCTGCGGGAACAGCACGAAGATCTGGTCGGATTGCAGGCTGAGAACCAGGAGATCCCTTGTTTCTACCCTGGCCGTGTTCCCGACAAAGGGAAGAGTCAGATCCAGATTTGTCCGCATTGCCTGTTCGAGGCCGGCCCGGTCGGAAAAGGCGACCGAAACGACGGCGCGACCGGAGACTTCCTCGACGGCGATGTGTTCAAATGTCCGTCGAAGGCCGTTGAGGGGCGATTCCGGAATAAGGTCGAATTCAGCCACGGAGCCGCTCCCCTTCCGGATCGACGAAATACGGCGAGACAATCTCGACTTCAATCGACCTTTCGCGCAAGGGGTCGGCGGCGATCACGGTTTCGCCCATGCGGCTGTCGCCGCTTTCAATGAAGCCGAGACCGATGGATGTCTGCAGGTTGGGAGACCATGCGACGGAAGTCATCCAGCCCTCGTCGTTTTCCGTGGTCATCTCTTTGCCTTTAGCTATGAAGTGTGCGCCGGCCTTCAACTCCTGTTTTTCGTCCACCGGCTTGAAGCCGACAAGTTTCAGACCGTTTTCCCGAACGAGGTGCTCGCGCTGCGAGAGTACGCGGCCGATATAGTCTTTCCTGTCGGACATCATGCGGCCAAGACCGAGATCGCGCGCAGATGTCTGTCCATTCAGTTCGTTGCCGGTGGCATGACCCTTTTCGATCCGCATGACGTTCAGCGCCTCAACGCCGTATGGCGTTGTTCCGAACTCCTCGCCGGCCTTCATCAACGCATCCATGAGGGAATTTCCGTAGCGCGCCGGAACAGCGATCTCATAGGCGAGTTCGCCGGAGAACGAAATCCGGAAGAGACGGGCGGGAACGCCTCCGCAGACGGAGATTTTTCCGCAGGCCATGAACGGGAAGGCGTCGTTGGAAATGTCATGGTCAGGGTCGACGAGTTTTTCCAGAAGCTTGCGCGCATGGGGCCCCGCAACGGCTGCTTGCGCCCATTGTTCCGTCACAGAGATCAGGTGCACGTCGAGACCCGGCCAAAGGCACTGGCGGCAGAATTCGAGATGTTTGAAGATAGGCGCCGCATTGGCGGTTGTCGTCGTCATGACGAAGTGTTTTTCGCCGAGCCGCGCCGTTGTGCCGTCATCCATGACGAGGCCGTCCTCGCGCAGCATCAGTCCGTAGCGGCACTTGCCGACCGGCAGTTTTGCAAAGCCGTTGCTGTAGACGCGATTGACGAACTCGACGGCGTCACGGCCCTGGATATCGATCTTGCCAAGCGTGGTCACGTCGCAAATGCCGACCGAGGATCTTGTTTGCAAGACTTCCCGGTCGCAGCTCTGACGCCAGTGCGTTTCGCCTTCGCGGGCGAACCATTGCGCGCGCATCCACAAACCGGATTCGACAAAGTCGGCGCCGTTTTCCTCGGCCCAGCGATGGCCGGGCGTCTTGCGGACCGGACGGAATTCCTTGCCGCGGCTGCGCCCTGCGATCGCGCCGATTGCGACCGGCGTGTAAGGTGGGCGGAAGATGGTCGTCCCGGTTTCAGGAATGGACTTGCCGGACGCCTGCGCCAGGATGGCGAGGCCAAGCACGTTGGCGGTGCGTCCCTGATCCGTCGCCATGCCCAGCGTCGTATAGCGCTTGAGATGCTCGACAGATCGGAAGCCTTCCTGGTGAGACAGGCGGATATCCTTCACCGTCACGTCATTCTGCAGATCGACAAATGCGCGACCCTTGCGGTCCCGCACATGCCAGAAGGCCGAGATTGACGCTGCTTCCTCATCGGCTGTCTGTGCGTCATTGGCCGGTGGATTGAGGCCAAAATTTTCAAGGATCTCAACCGCGGTTTCGCGGCCGTCAGCAAGGCAGTTTTGGAGGGAGAAAATCCCGTTCACTGCACCGGCGACGCGCATGCCGACAGGCATGTCGCCTCCCGGCGTGAAGGCGGCGATGTTCTCGTTCCATTGCGGACGGCCGCGCTGATGGCACGTCAAATGCACGTTCGGGCTCCAGCCGCCGGAAACGGCCAAACAGTCGCATTCTATCGTTTGCCCGCCCGCGAGAGTGACAGAGCGAACGCCGTGTCGACCTTTGGTTCCGGTGACGCGTCCCCCCATGACGACGGCGGCTCCCCGCGGCGCTGCAAGCGGTGAGATCTCGCGGGTGTCGATGATCGCAGCGATTGAAATGCCTTTGGCCGAGAGGTCGGAAGCCGTGCGCCATCCCGTGTCATTGTTGGTGAAAATCGCTACGGATCCGCCGGATCCGACGGCAAAACGGTTTGCATAGGCGCGGACGCCGCCGGCAAGCATCACGCCTGGCCGGTCGTTGTCGGGAAAGGCGATCGACCGCTCCGTGGCGCCGGCGCATACGATTGCGCGTCTCGTGTAGATACGCCAGAGAACTTGTCGTGGTTTGCCACTGCTGTGTGGCAGGTGATCTGTCTGGCGTTCGATTGCGCCGTAGATCCCGTGATCATAGGCGCCAAAGACAGTTGTCCGCGTCATGACGCGCACATTGTCCATTGCGGCGAGTTCGGCGTACGCCGCGTCGGCCCATTCACTGCCCGCCATGCCATTGACGCCTAGCGTTTCCGCGTTCAACCGTCCGCCGACGCGGAAATCTTCATCCGCAAGGATCACCCGCACGCCCGCGCGTCCAGCGGTCAACGCTGCCGCAAGACCGCTCGGGCCGGCGCCGATAATCAGGATATCGCAATGCAGATACCCCTTGTCGTAAGCGTCTGGATCGGGCTCGCGCGACAATCGGCCCAGCCCCGCGGCGGCCCTGATGGCAGGCTCGTAGAGCTTCTCCCAGAAGGATTTCGGCCACATGAAAGTCTTGTAGTAGAATCCGGCCGAGAGGAATGGCGAGAACAGGTCGTTGACCGCCAAAAGATCGCATTTGAGCGTGCCGCGATAATTCTGGCTGCGCGCGTCAAGCCCGCCAAAAAGTTCCGCCATGGTCGCGCGCGTATTCGGCTCCTGTCGTACGCCCCGACGAAGTTCGACGAGCGCGTTGGGCTCTTCGGAGCCGGCCGAGAAGACGCCGCGAGGCCGGTGATACTTGAAGGAGCGGCCGACCATGCGCACGCCGTTGGCAAGCAGCGCCGACGCCAGTGTGTCGCCGCCGTGTCCGCCATAGGCGGCGCCGTCGAAGCGGAATTCGAGCGTTTGCGATCTGTCGATCAGACCACCTTTAGCGAGCCGGAAAGCCTGCGTCATCGGCGGCGCCCTCTGGCTATCGCCACGTCCTTGGCCAGTTCCACCCGGGTGATTTCGTGGGTGAGCGTATTGCGCGTCACCACCAGCCAGGAGCGGTCGCCGTGCTCGTGAAACCACAGCTCGCGATGTTCGCCGGCGGGATTGTCGCGCAGATAGACATAGTCGTGAAACTCTTTCACTGCGTCTTCCGCCTCAGGGTCCGGGCGATCGATCAGCGATGCGTCCCCCAGATAGGAGAATTCGGACGCGTCGCGCGGGCCAAGCAGGGGGTGATTGATGATCATGGTCTGACGCGATCTCAGTGAAGATTGGGTTGCGGGCCGCGGCCCGTCTCGTCGAGCATGCGCCCGCAGATTGACCGGTCGAGGCGCATTTGCGCCGCCGTGGGATGCGGTTCGTCGCGGGCGATGAGATGGGCGTAGCAATAGCCGGACGCAGGGGTCGCCTTGAACCCGCCATAACACCAGCCCCCATTGAAATAGAGACCGTCGACGCCTGTCTTGTCGATGAAAGGTGAGCCGTCCATGGACATGTCCATCACGCCGCCCCAGCTTCTGAGCAGGCGCGCCCGGCCGATCATCGGCATCATCGCCATGCCGCCCTCGCATACGTGCTCCACAGTAGGCAGATTACCCCGCTGGGCGTAGGTGTTGTAGCCGTCGAGATCACCGCCGAAGACCAGACCTCCCTTGTCGGACTGGGAGACATAGAAATGTCCGGCGCCGTAGGTGAGTACGCCGGGGATAACCGGCTTGAGGCCTTCAGTGACGAAGGCCTGGAGAACGTGGCTTTCGATCGGCAGGCGCATGCCGGCGAGCGCCATGACGCGACTTGATGATCCTGCGACGCAGACGGCGATCTTTTTCGCGCCGATCACGCCGCGCGTCGTCTCGACCCCGGTGCACACGCCGGCGTCGATCCGGAATCCGGTGACCTCGCAGTTCTGGATCAGATCTACTCCGCGACTGTCGGCGCCGCGCGCATAGCCCCAGGCGACTGCGTCATGCCGGGCCGTGCCGCCGCGCTTCTGCCTCAGGCCGCCCTGGATCGGAAAACGCGCATTCTCGAAGTCCAGGAACGGGCAAATGCGCCGCAACTGTTTCCAGTCGAGGAGATCGGCGTCGACGCCGGCAAGCCGCATCGCATTGCCGCGGCGCGCATAGGCGTCGCGCTGGCTGTCCGAATGGTAGAGATTGATGACGCTGCGCTGCGAGACCATGGCGTTGTAGTTGAAGTCCTGCTCCAGGCCTTCCCAAAGCTTCATCGAAAGTTCGTAGAAATGCTCATTGCCTGGCAGAAGATAATTCGACCGAATGATCGTTGTGTTGCGGCCGATATTGCCGGATCCCAGCCATCCCTTATCGAGAACCGCGACATTGCATACGCCGAACTCCTTTGCCAGGTAATATGCGGTCGAAAGACCGTGTCCGCCGCCGCCAACGATCACGACGTCGTATTCCTGTTTCGGATCGGGATCACGCCAGACCGGTTTCCAGCCGCGGTTACCGGTCAGACCTTCCAGGAAAACCTTCAATCCCGAATAGTGCATGGCGCCATCTCCATCTGGCTGCATCGTCTTGCGTTCGGCCTCACTTGACTTGTTTCAAAGAGACAATTTTATTCAGAAAATGGACATGGCTATAGAAAATCGGGAGCCTTTTCGCGTCGGCTTTTTGCTTATCGACGGCTTTGCCCTGATGTCATACGCATCGGCGCTCGAACCGCTGCGCGTGGCGAACCTCAAGGCAGGTGCGGAGCTCTACCGGATCGACCACATCGGACTTTCGCCAGCGTCGAGTTCCGCCGGTGTTATGGTCGGCCAGACTATGGGCTTTGACGATACGCCAGATCTGGACATGGTGCTTGTCGTGGCGGGCGGCGATCCCATGCGATATGACAACAGGCGGACTTTTCGCTGGTTGCGGCGCGTCGCCCGGCGCCCAATCATCGTCGGCGGCGTTTCAGGTGGGCCGGTCATCCTTGCAAAATCCGGAATCATGAATGGCCGCCGGATGACGGTTCACTGGGAACACGCCGCCCCGCTGTCCGAGGCCGTTCCGTCTGTGATCGTGGAACGGACGCTTTATGTGGTGGAAAAGGATCGCATGACGTGCGCCGGGGGAACCGCGCCTCTCGACATGATGCACGCCTTTCTCAGCGACCGTCACGGGGCGGGTTTTGCTCGCGCTGTCAGCGACTGGCTGCTTCACACGGAAACGCGTCGTTCCTTCGATCCGCAGCGCGCCGGTCTGACCGAACGTTACGGCACGACGAGCGAACCGGTTATAGAGGCGATTGAGGCCATGGAAAGCCACATCTCGGATCCGCTGACGCTGGAGCAGTTGTCGGCCATCGCCAGAGTCGGTCAGCGCCATCTCAACCGTCTGTTTCGTGAAAAACTCGGACGTCCGACCATGAACTTCTATCGCGACTTGCGGCTGGAGGCGGCGCAGGATCTGCTTCGACAATCAACACTGACGGTAACGGAAATCGCACTCGCCACCGGCTTTGCCGGATCGGCGCACTTCTCGCAATCATTCAAGTCGCTGTATGGCGTTTCACCTTCGGCGGCGCGCCGCCGTCCCGTCTCTTGACGGTTGAACTGGCGGACCTACTCCGCCGCCTGACTGGCGCGGTGGGCTACGATCGACGACACGTTTTCCTCAATCCAGTCGACAAGCGATTCCACGCGTTTCGCCACCTCCACGCCGGATGGCGTGAGGCTGTATTCAACATGCGGTGGAACGACGGGCAGCGAATTGCGTAGCACAAAGCCGTCGCCTTCCAGGTTCTGAAGCGTTTGCGCAAGCATCTTTTCGCTGACGCCGCCAATGCGCCTGCGCAGCTGGCTGAAGCGCAGCGTTCCGTCCAGCAGCGCCACCAGAGCGAGGACGCCCCAGCGTGAGACGACATGGTTGAGGATGTCGCGTGACGGGCATTGCCCAGAGAACACAACGCCGCGGCGCAGGCCTTCCGCCAGGCTGCCCGTGACGGGTGTTTCCGTACGGTGTTTCGCAGACATTTACACTAACCTTTTTGTGCGTACTTACTTTTAGTTAGTAGATACCTAAATCGTCTTCATCACCCTTTCAAGTATGGAGACATGATCATGATTGCAGTAACCGGAGCGAGCGGACAACTGGGACGGCTGGTCGTCGAAGCGTTGTTGAAGTCCAAAACAGAAACCAGGATAGCTGCGCTTGTTCGGGATCCGGCCAAGGTGGCGGAATTCAACGAAAAAGGCGTGGTCGTCCGCAAAGCTGACTACGACGCACCGGAAACCCTGGCGGCGTCGCTGGAGGGCGTGGAGCGCCTTTTGCTGATATCCTCAAGCGAGGTTGGTCAAAGAACCCGGCAACACAAGGCGGTTATTGACGCTGCGAAAGCCGCCGGCGTCAAGCTGATCGCCTATACGAGTATTCTCGACGCCGATGGTTCTCCACTCGCCCTTGCAGACGAGCACCGCGAAACGGAAGCCTATCTCAAGGAAACAGGCGTTCCTTATGCTCTGCTGCGTCATGGCTGGTATACTGAAAACTATATGGGCGCGATCCCCGCTGCCGTTGAAAACGGCGCGGTCTATGGTTGCGCTGGCGATGGTCGCTTTTCGTTCGCGACCCGGCAAGACTATGCGGAGGCTGACGCCGCTGTCCTTCTGAAGGAGAGGCAGGCGGGAAAAGTTTATGAGCTTGCGGGCGCGCGGGGCTATACTCTGTCTGAGCTTGCAGCGGAGATCTCCGCCCATGCCAACAAGACAATACCTTACGTGAACATCCCCGAGGCGGCTTATTGCGACGCTCTCGTGAAGGCTGGAATTCCGGCGCCCTTTGCGGCTGTGCTCGCAAACTCGGAATCCGGGGCGGCCAGCGGCGCGCTCTTCACGAAAAGTCACGACCTGCAGGATCTGATTGGCAGGTCATCGACGACGCTTGCGGAAAGCGTCGCAGTCGCAATGCAGAACTGAGGTTCGCTAATTTTGCAGGTGTGGCTTGCAGAACGAGGGAGTTGACGGCGCCTATAAGTAAGATAGACTTACTATCAGTTTACCATACAAAAAGTTGGTCCCTTGAAACGCGGTATCGATCCCGAGAACATTTCCTTTTTGCTGTTCGACATTTCGCGGCTGATGCGCGGCGAATTCGAACAGCGCGTGGCTGAGGCGGGTCTTGGCGTGACACCAGCCGAGGCGCGTGTTCTTGCTCATGTTGCGCGATGTCAGCCGATCCGCCAGCATCTGCTCGCTTATCGGCTTGGCATCGCCCGCATGAGCATCACGACCTTCATCGACCGGCTTGAGGGCGCAGGCTTGCTGGAACGCGTCGCCGACCCGGAAGACCGCCGCGCCAAATTCGTGTCGCTGACTGACGATGCGTTTCCGATCATGAGCAAGTTGGAAGACATCGGCGAAGCGGTGCGGCTCGCCGCGCGCGGCGCCATTCCCGCCGAGGAATGGGAACTCTTCCGCAAGACAGCTCTCGCCGTACGCGGAAATCTTGCGGCAGTGCGGCAGCAGGTAAAGGAAATGGCGCAATGAACGCCACCGGCCGCACATTTGCGCCTGTGATGAGTGAGCGCAAGGTCAGTTTCATCGGCGCACTCTTTGTCGCCATCGGCCCGGTGACTTTGGCGCTCTATACACCGGCGATGACGCAGATCATCGACGCGCTGAACACTACCCAGGCGATGGTCAATCTGACCATGACCATCTATTTTGGCGGCTTCGCCACGGCGCAGCTCATCGCAGGTCCGATCTCTGACGCGCTCGGCAGGAAACCCGTCACCTTCGTATTCATGGGCATTTTTCTGCTCGCCACGCTCGTTGCGCTTGTCGCGCCAACGATCGAGGTGTTGATCGCTGCACGGTTCGTTCAGGGCATTGGCGCTTCCGCCGGTATAGCGATATCACGGGCGATTGTTCGTGATCTTTATCGCGGAGACACGTCCGCACGCATCATGAACCTGATCGGCATCATTCTGGCTGTGGGGCCGGCCTTCGCACCGACCCTTGGCGGCGCGATGCTGCAATTATTCGGCTGGCGCTCGATCTTCTTCTTCATGGCGCTCATGGGCGTGGCGGTGGTTTTGGTCACGGCCTTTTCGCTCAAGGAAACGGTTATCGCCGACAGATCACGATTCAATGTGGCGACTCTCCTGGGTTCCTACCGGCAATTGATGACCAACGCGCATTTCATGGCGACGACGATGACGCTGGCGGGCGCAATCGGCGCAGTCTACACTATGATGACCTTCCTGCCATTCATACTCATGGGTCAGGTCGGCATGTCGCCCACCGAATACGGGCTCGGCATGCTGCTGCAGACCGGCTGCTTCTTCATCGGCTCACTGATCGTTCGTCATCTGATCGGACGTTACAGCGCATATAGCCTGGTGTTGCCGGGTCTTGTTTTCATTTTTCTGGGCAGCATCGCCAGCATGGCGCTGTTCTTTGTCGAGCCCAGTTATCTCCGGGTGATCCTTCCCATAGGCGTCTACTCCGCGGGCATAGCCTTCGTGATGCCGGCCATGACGACAGCGGCGCTTGCGCCGTTTCCCCGCATTGCCGGAGCGGCGGCGTCACTGATGGGTTTTCTGCAGATGGGAACCGGTCTTGTCATGGGAACAATCGGCGGTCTTTTCGCCAATCCCGCGATTGCCATGGCGACGCTGATTCCGGTTCTCGGGCTTGTGTCCTGCGTGTCCTACCTAGTCTATCGGCGGCACCCGCACCTTGCTGAACTCGAACCACGCACGGACGTCATGGCAAGTCTGCCTGTCGGCCGCACCCAGATGCCGGACTGAAGGCGTCCGGTCTTATTTCCAGAATGGTTGCGCAAGGGCACGCGGCGCGATCTGCCGTCCGACGAGCCCCGCGACCGCGAGCAGCGCCAGCAGATAGGGCATCATGATAAGCAGCGCATTCGGCAATTGGACGCCAATCGCCGGCAATTGGAACTGCAACGCCGTCGCCGCGCCGAAAAGCAGACAGGCAAGGACAATACGCCAAATTTTCCAGTTGCCGAAAATCACGGCCACAATCGCCAGATAACCGGCTCCCCGGGTCATGCCTTCCGTGAATGTATGAATTTCCGCAATCGACAGGAAAGCGCCGCCCAGCGCCGCCATCAGGCCTGTAAAAAGTACGGCCCCGTGCCTCAGGGTGATCACCGGAACCCCGGAGATCGCCACGGCGTGCGGATCCTCGCCGGCGGCCCGCAACGCGACGCCCGCGCCAGTGCGGGACATGAACCAGGCCAGGGCAATGATGATGGCGACGGCCAGATAGGCGAGACCAGCCTGATGAAATATCGGTCCGATCACTGGCAGGTCTCCCAGAAACGGAGGAGACCACGCATTGAAACCGGTGATCATTTCGCGGGAACGGTTCCCGAAAAACTGTCTGTAGCCAAGCGTTGTCAGCCCCAGAACCAGGATATTGATTCCGATTCCCGTTACGACCTGGTTGGCGCGCAGCGTGTTCGTCAAAACGCTTTGCAGCAGCGCGACCGGAAGAACAATAACGACAGCGAAGAGCAATCCGAAATAGGGAGAGCCGGTCATCGCCGTACCGAGCGCGCCTCCGAAGGCGCCTGTCAGCATCATTCCTTCGACGCTCATATTGACGATGCCGGCCCGTTCACTGACATACTCGCCCGTTGCGGCAAAGAGCAGCGGGATGGCAAGTCGGACGGAAGAGGCCAGGAAAACCACGAACAATTCCATTGTCATCGCGCGGACCTCCGGTCGAGAAAATAGGCTGCTCCAGCGATCGACACCACGATCAGGCCCTGGATAATGCCGACGAGGGCGGAGGGCACCGAGGCCATCATTTCCATGGAGATGCCGCCCGAGCGCATGAAGCCAAAGAGCACTGCGCCAGCGATAACGCCCGTAATCGAGTTCCGAGCGAGCAGGCCGACGACAAGTCCGTCGAAACCGTAATTCGAGGAGAAGCCGGCTTTCAGCGAGTATTGCTCGCCTTGCAGCATCAGAGCGCCGGCAAGACCACCAAGCGCGCCTGCGACGAACAATGCGGTGACGACGCCTGCGCCGACCGCAATGCCTGCGCGGGCGGCTGCGACCGGATTGAAGCCGATGGCCTTCAGATTGAAGCCGAAGACGGAGCGGGAGAGAATGATCGCCGCGGCAATCGCGATCACAATCGTCAGCGGCAAACCCCAGGTGACAGGCGAGGTGTATGAGCCGGTCAGCAGGGGAACTTGGGTGGATGCGGGAATGGAAAGGGATTCCGGCAGCGTTGCGGATGACGTCATGGGCTGACGCAGCAGATTTTCAGACTGGACAGACCAGTAAAGCAGCCAGATCGCGATGAAAGACAAAAGTAAGGTCGTGATGACCTCGTTGGCGCCGGCGCGCACCTTGAGAAAACCGGCGATCGCGCCCCAGACGCCGCCTGCAATCGCTCCTCCGACAAGCGGAATGATGAAGGACAAGCCAAACGGCAATTCCGCTATGCCTGGAGCCAGACACAACGCCGTGGCGAATACGCCGCCCATTGCGATCTGACCTTCGCCGCCGACATTCGTCAGCCCTGCGCGGGCGGCGATGACGAAACCGATCCCGACAAGCGCGAGCGAAATAGACCGGTTGAGCGAGGCGGAAATCGAATAGGCCGAACCGAAAGCGCCATTGATGAACGCCGAAACCGCCCGATCGAGCGGCACGCCCATGGCCATGACCGCGACAAGACCGACCAGGAACGCGGCGACAACTGCAATCACCGGGATGGCTATCCTCCCGAGAATGTCACTGTAGGCTGCGGACGGAATGCCCGGCAATTGATACGGGATATCCGTCATGGCGTCTTTCCGGACATCAGCGAACCAATGTCATCCCTGTTGTCGATTTTGGCTGCCCGCTCTCCGATGATGCGGCCGCGGTAGAAAACGACGATGCGGTCGGCGACGGCGAGCAATTCATCCAGCTCTGAGGAAATCAGCAGAACGCCGGTTTCCTGGTCGGCGGCCTGTCGAATATACGTGTAGACAGCTTCGATAGCGCCGATATCCAGTCCGCGCGTCGGATGCGCTGCCAGAAGGAAGCGCAAATTCGACGTCGTCAGTTCACGCGCGAGCACCGCCTTCTGCTGGTTGCCTCCGGAAAGCGTCGAGAATGCCGATTGGCTGTCGGGCGCGCGTACGTCGAAACGCTGCATCAGCGTGCGCGCTTCTTCGCGTTGGCGCTTGCGGTCGATAAGGCCGTATCGGGCAAATCCCTGCATGCGACCAAGCTGCAGATTGTCGGCGAGCGACAACTGTCCGATTGACGCAACCAGATGCCGATCTTCAGGAATGACGCCCACGCCCGCCGCCGTAATCTGGCGCGGTTTCGCTGTCGTCAATTCATGACCCGCCGCAAACCATCGGCCGCTCGTCGCATGGGACAGTCCTGCCAGGATGGATCCAAGCTCGCTCTGTCCGTTTCCTTCCACACCGGCGACGCCGACAATTTCGCCTTCCGCGATTGTCAGCGTGACGCTGTCAAGACGTTTGACGCCGATCTCGTCAACAAAGGAAAGATTGTCGATCTGCATGGCCTCGGGCAGTGGACCGCGATGCGGCGCCAGCTTGCGCGGCGGAAGCGCGCTGACGCCGAAATTGCGATTGTCGCCGGCTTCGCCCTCGCGGCTGATCATGGCGCGAACCAGTACGTCCATGTCATTAGAGGGATCCGCCGAATGGGCGACGGCCCGTCCGCCGCGCAAGACGGTGACGCGGTCCGCGACGCGAGCGATCTCGGCGAGTTTGTGCGTAACCATGGCAACTGCACAGCCGCTTTCGGCGACGCGGCGACAGACGTCGAGCAGTGAATTGATCTCTTCCGGCAGCAACACCGCAGTCGGTTCGTCGAGGATAAGCAGGCGCGGACGCTGCATCAGGCACTTGACGATTTCGATACGCTGACGCTGGCCGACCGACAGGTCGCCAACGATCTCGAAAGGGGCCAGGCCCAGACCGAATTCCGTCGCCAGCGTCATTATCTTTTCAGCCTCGGCTTTTCGATTCAGGCGTCCGAATTTCTTGCCGATCAGCAGATTGTCGATAACCGGAAGTTCGTTGATCAGGCTGAAATGCTGATGCACCATAGCGACGCCGTGGCGCATGGCGTCGCGCGGGTTTGCTGGCGCATAGAGCGCGCCATCAAGCCGCATGTCTCCCGATGTGGGCTGATGTATGCCGAACACCAGGTTGCAAAGCGTCGATTTGCCTGCTCCGTTTTCGCCGAGCAGGCAATGCCCCTCATGCGCATTGAAGGCAATGTCTATGTCTGAGAGAGCTGAAAATTCACCGAACCGCTTGCCCACTCCGGAGAGCGCCAGTAGCGGTTGCGGTTCGGTCTTTTCTGCGGGGGTGGGCACGTCCTGCACGGCCGTGCCCTGGCTCATATGTCTCAACCTTCGAGCACCGAGATCTTTCCAGACTTGATATCTTCCATGATGGCGTTGAGTTTGTCCATCATGCCAGGCGCCGGATCACAGACGGCGATGCCGGAGGCTTCAGGGCCCATGGCGAGACCGAAGGGCTTGTAACCGGCTTCCCAGGTTCCCTTGACCGCTTCGTCGATGGCGTATTCAACCTGGAAGCCGACGCCGGTGATCGAATAGGCGAGATAAAGCGGATCGGAGCCGCAATAGTCGGTGTAGGAACCGATGATATGCGTGCCTTTTTCGGTCGCTGCCTGTTCCATGCCGCGCAGGCCGAGGTTCAGGATGTGATAGTGGATATCGGCGCCCTGGGCGATGGCCGCGAGCGTTGCTTCCTTGGACTTTGCGACGTCGTCGAAGTCACCGGTGTAGTTTTCGAAATATTTGATGTCGGGATTGATGTAGCGCGCGCCATTGCCGAACTCCTTGCCGGCGTTGACGATCGACGGAATTTCCATGCCGCCGACATAGGATACGGCGCCGTTTTCGGAGAGCATGGCGGCTGCCGCTCCGGCGACAAAGGCGATTTCCGCCTGCTTGACGTCATAACCGGCGACATTCGGAACTTCCACGCCGGCGTTGCCCCCGACGATGGAGAACTTCACATCCGGGAAGCGCGGGGCGATCTTGACCAGGGCGGCCTGGGTCTGTCCGCCAACGCCGATAACGAGATCGTTTCCGGATGCAAGCTGCGTGATGGCCTGCTCCATATCGGCGTAGTTGATGTTTTCGATCATCTGGACTTCGATCTTGTCGCCATATTCTTCCTGCGCGGCGACGAGACCATTGTATCCGGATTCCATCCAGCCCTTGTCCGATTTGGAGCCCGGGATGAGAATTCCGACCTTGAGCGGGTCGGCGGCGAACGCAGCGGCGCAGCTGCCGACCATCAGTGCCGCGGCTGCGAAGCTTGCTATGATTGAGCGTCGGGTGAACATTTGTGTCCCTTTCTCTTGGAGTCGTTCGAGGCGTTCTGCGAACCTCGATCCTCGCCGATGCAATCCATGTGCCATACCGGGAAACCGTTGCATTGTAAGGGAACTGTTTGGTCATGAGTCTTGCTTAAGTAAGTAAATGATTATTTATTGTTCAAGTATGGGACGCATCTGCCGTCCAAATGGGCAGCTTCGCGGGTGGCGCTATTGGAGAACGCCGGAAACCCAGCGATTGCAGCGCTGGCACGCTGCTTGCTTTGTTTCAGGCAATCATGGGAATGCGAAAGGCGAACGGTATGGGCAAGCATTCGGGGCAGACGGTCAAAAACAATCCGCTGGGCGTCGGACGCAATACGCGCTGGACTGCCACGGAGGCGAATGTCGACATGACGCTACCGGTGGTGGAGCCGGTCATCGCTACGATCGACGCCAATCCGCAGACGGTGACTGTGGACCTGGCGCGCACCGCGATCATCATCATAGACATGCAGAACGATTTCTGTGCGAAAGATGGTCTCGTTGAACAGGCCGGCGGGGACTACGAGTCCGATCGCGCGCCGATTGAGCCACTCCAGGCGTTGTTGCCCAAATTGCGCGACAATGACGTCCCGGTGATTTGGGTCAACTGGGGCAACCGGCCTGACCTGCTCAACATGCCGCCAAACCAGATCCATCTCTACAAAAACAGTGGGGAAGGCATTGGTCTTGGTGATCCCCTGCCGTCGAACGGCGCGCCCGTCCTGCAGAAAGATTCCTGGGCGGCCGCCGTCGTCGATGAACTGAAGCCGCTCGATAGCGATATCATGGTCGACAAATACAGAATCAGCGGGTTCTGGGATACGCCGCTCGATTCGATCCTGAAAAACCTCGGCGTACGAAGCATACTATTCGCCGGCGTGAATACGGACCAGTGCGTGCTGCATTCGCTGACGGATGCGAATTTCCTCGGCTATGGCTGCATCATGGTCGAGGATTGCTGTGCGACCTCCTCGCCGGACTTCTGCACCGAAGCGACGGTTTGGAACGTGAAGAAGTGTTTCGGTTTCGTCTGCTCTTCCGGCGACGTGATCGCGGCGCTGCCCAAGTGACGATCAGGCAGGCAGTTATGCATCCGAGCGCCTGCAGCGCTTTCGTACCGGGAGAGCGGTTCAATATCGCCGCGGCCAGTGCTGGCGTGCTTGCCGGCAAGACGTTTGGCGTCAAGGATCTGATCGACGTGGAAGGCCATCGCACCGGCGCCGGCAATCCGGTCTGGCGGGCCGCCGCGTCGCACGCAGTGAAGCACGCCGACGCCGTGCAACTGTTGCTTGCGGCGGGCGCGCGATGCATCGGCAAGACCGTGACCGACGAACTGGCCTTCAGTCTCGAGGGCGCCAACGCCCACTACGGAACACCTGCAAATCCTCGTAATCCGGACTGGTTGCCAGGTGGGTCTTCGAGCGGATCGGCCGTAGCGGTTGCGAGGGGACAGTGCGACTTTTCCCTTGGTACGGATACGGGCGGTTCGGTCCGAGTGCCGGCAGCTTTTTGCGGCGTTTTCGGGTTCAGGCCAAGCCATGGGGCGGTGTCAACCGGGGGCGTGCTGCCGTTTGCGCCCAGCTACGACACGGTGGGCTGGTTTGCGCGCGACGCGCGTCTCCTCCGCGAAATCGGAGAGGCGCTGCTGCCGGCGGCGACCGCGCCGCCCGTGCGTCGCGTCAGACTTGTGGAAGACGCGCTGGACCATGTCGAGAACGCCGTCGCCGATGATATGGTCGCCGCCGGCGGCGCGATTGCGACGGACGATCCCGTAAAGGCTTTCAACGAGTTTTCGCTTGCCGAGTTGAGCACAGCTTACCAGACCGTGCAGGGCTACGAGATCAACCGCAGCCTGGGGGCGAGGATTATGGATATCCGTCCGGATTTTGGGGCGTCCATCAAGGCGCGATTTGAGGGCGTCGGGCGGATTGGTGAAGGAGAGTACGGGGAGGCGCTCAAGGTTCGCCAGGCTTTTGCGCGGCAACTCGTCCGACTGTGCCCTGCCGACACAGCCCTGATTTTACCTGTCTCGCCGGTCGCCTGGCTGACACACGACGAAACGGAGGAGACATTGGGAGAATTCTATGGGCGTGCTCTGGGACTGAATGCGGTCGCCGGACATTCCGGGGCGCCGCAGGTTCAACTCGGCGCGGGATCAGGTGGACGAAGCATCGCCTGTTCACTCCTCGGCGCGCCGGGCGCAGATCGAGCGCTGCTCGATCTGGTAGAGCGACTTTCCGGACACTTCCGGTCAGACCATGTTTGACGAAAACAGGCAAGCGCCCCCGCGCAAGCGCACGCGCAACGCCGCCGACACCCGCGGCAAACTGCTGACGGCGGCGCGAATCGAGTTCGCGCAGCACGGTTTCGCGGGCGCTCGAACTGAGCGTATCGTCAAGCGGGCCGGCTCCAATCCGCGCATGATCTATCACTATTTCGGCGGCAAGTCTGGTCTCTATCTTGCTGTGCTCGAGGACGTGCTTGGTGATCTTCGCAAGGAAGAACTGAAAATCGACGTCGAACATCTGGAGCCGATGGAAGGGTTGCTGCAGCTCTTCGACTTCATGAACCGGCATTTTGCCGCCAATCGACATCTAGTCAGGCTTTTGTCGAACGAGAATATTCAGAAAGCGCGCTATCTGAAGAGCTCGAAGCGCGTTTCGGAAATGGCCTCGCCGGTTCTGGACCTGATTCGCGACCTGTTGTTGAAAGGCGAAGAAAGCGGAACGGTCCAGCCAGGGCTCGATCCGCTCTATGTGTACGTGATGATGGTTGCGCTAAACCAGTTCCACCTGTCGAATGTGTATACCTTGTCGGTCATTTTCGAACGTGATCTGGATACTCCCGAATGGCGCGCCGGTCAGCACGAGGCGGCCCGAAAGATGGTTCGCGCATTTCTCGCAGCCTGACGAAAACAAGAAGGAATAAGCCGTTGAAGCAAAGAGATTTTCAGAAGCCGGGCCGGTCCGTCTGTATTTCCGATACCGCCATGGCGGCCACATCTCATCCGCTGGCTACTCTGGCCGCGGTCGATATTCTCAGATCGGGCGGCAATTGCGTTGACGCGGCCATCGCGGCTGTCGCGTTGCAATCCGTCATGGAGCCGCAGATGACCGGCATTGGCGGCGACTGTTTTGCGCTGCTTGCTCTGGATGGCCGGGAACCGATTGCGGTTAACGGGTCCGGACCAGCGCCTGCGGCGCTTAACGCCCATGCCCTCAGAGAGGCGGGTCTGACGCAGATACCTCCCGACAGCGCCCACGCAGTGACCGTGCCGGGAGCTGTGGACACCTGGTGTTCGCTCATCTCCAAATATGGTCGGCTCGACATGGAGCGCGTCCTGGCTCCCGCCATCACCGCAGCACGCGACGGCTTCTGTGTGACGCCGCGGGTCGTCTTTGACTGGAATATGTACCGTGCCCGAATTTCGCACCATGCGCCTTGTCGCGCAGCGTTTCTTCCCAGTGAAAGAGCGCCTCTGGAAGGGGAGCGTTTTCTTCAGCCAGCGCTGGCGGCGACTCTGCAGCGAATTGCGACGGAAGGTCGGGACGCCTTCTATGAAGGCGGCGTCGCGGAAGAGATGGTGAGCGTTCTGCGACAAGCGGGCGGAGTGCATGCGCCCGAAGATTTCAAAAACTACTCGAGCTTTGAAACCGCTCCGATCTCGGCGGCTTACAAGGGCTACGAGTTGCTGGAGTGCCCTCCGAACGGCCAGGGGCTTGCGGCCCTCCTGATCGCTCGCATTCTCGACGGCTTCGCGTTTTCGGAAATGTCGGAAGCCGACCGGATCCATGTGCTCGCTGAGGCCTGCAAGATCGGCTACGCGATGCGCGACGCCGTCATATGTGATCCCGGAAGCCATCCAGTCGATGTCGAGGCGATCTTGTGCGACAGCACGATAGCCGGGCTGAGAAAGCAGATCGACATGTGTCGGGCGACGCCTGCCAAACCATGGGAAGGGCCTAGTCACAAGGATACGGTTTATCTTTCGGTCGTCGACGCCGACGGTAACACGATATCTCTCATCAACTCGATTTTCGATACCTTTGGCAGCGGAATTTACGCGCCAGAGTCAGGTGTGCTATTCCAGAACCGCGGTTCGGGTTTCAGCCTGGATGAGGGGCATCCCAACGAAGTCGAGGGGGGCAAGTTGCCGTTTCACACGATCATTCCCGCCATGCTCATGAAGCATGGCAAACCGGTTCTGTCGTTCGGCGTCATGGGCGGCCAGTACCAGGCCGCGGGCCAGGCGCATTTCCTGAGCCAGTTGATCGACATCGGGCTTGATCCGCAACTCGCGAACGAGGCTCCGCGGAGTTTCTGCTTTGGCGGAGCGCTGAAGCTTGAAACGACAATTTCGGAGGATGTCAGGGCCGATCTCGAATCCCGAGGACACAAGACAGTCTGGGCGGACGAGCCGATAGGCGGCTGCCAGGCGATCTGGATCGACCGCGAGCGCGGTCTGCTCCTCGGGGCATCCGATCACCGCAAGGACGGCATCGCGCTAGGCGTCTG
This sequence comes from Hoeflea sp. CAU 1731, assembly GCF_039888615.1. NCBI lineage: Bacteria > Pseudomonadati > Pseudomonadota > Alphaproteobacteria > Hyphomicrobiales > Rhizobiaceae > Hoeflea > Hoeflea sp. CAU 1731. The sequence goes on from NZ_JBDQQS010000006.1 coordinate 233,793, forward strand.
AATACGAGCCGAACATGGACATTTTAAGCTTACTCACCGCCGAACACCTTGTATTTCTGATTTCGATGATCGGAGCCGGCGTCGTTGGCGGACTCATCGCGGGCCTGCTGGGCGTCGGCGGCGGCATCGTCATCGTTCCGGTGCTCTATTCCGTGCTGGTCGCCACCCAGCTTCCGGAAGCGATCGCTATCAAGCTTTCGGTGGCGACCTCGCTTGCGACCATTATCGTGACCTCGCTTTCCTCGGCCAGCAGTCATTCCAAACGCGGCGCGGTCGATTATGCGCTGCTGCGGTCCTGGGCCGCGCCGATTATTGTCGGCGTGGTAATCGGCACGACGATCGCGGGCTATGTCGGCGGCGAAGTGCTGACGCTCGTCTTTGCGGTGGTGGCGCTGGTCGTCGCTGTAAACATGCTGTTGCGCGCCAACAATGCGGCGCTGACGAGCGATTTTCCAAACGCCAGCGTCAAATTCGGATCCGGCGTCGGCATTGGTCTTATTTCATCGATGATGGGCATTGGCGGGGGAACGCTTGGCGTGCCGATACTCACGGCATTCGGTTTCGACATCAGGCGCGCAGTGGGAACGGCCGCGGCGATCGGCTTCGTGATCGCAGTTCCCGCCACGATCGGCTATATTATCGCCGGCTGGGGAGCATCCAACCTGCCGCCTTTTTCCATCGGCTACGTCAACCTCCTCGGCTTCATAGCCATTGTTCCGCTGACGACCCTGTTTGCGCCGGTTGGAGCGAAGATCGCCCATGCCATTCCACGCCGCGTGCTGAGCTACTGTTTCGCAGGATTTCTTGTCGTCACGTCGGCGCGCATGTTCTACAGCCTGCTGAGCTGATCACGCCAGCGAGGACATCGCTATCGGTTCGCGGTTGACCGAAGTCCACAGGCTCCATGTTTCCTGGACCTTTTGCGCTGTTTCCCTGATGTCGGGCACGAGGCTTTCCAGCTTGTTTCGATCCAGTCTCGCCGTCGGACCGGCAACGCTGACGGTGCCAAGCAAGTGGCCTGGCGCATTGTTTTGGTAGACGCCAATGGCAATGGCGCAGACGCCGACCTCCGCCTCCTCGACGATGATCGAATAGCCGAGTTTGCGAATGGACTTCAGATCGGCCAGCAGCGACTTGACCGAGGTGACAGCCTTCGGGCCGGCGTAGTTTCGCGATTGCTCGATGTTCCAGTTGGAGACGATGCGCAGCGCCTCCTCGTCATTCAGGCTTGCGAGCCACATTTTTCCGGAAGCTGTCGTATGCGGAATGATCCTGGTGTCGATGCCGCCGCGATATTGCAGACCGTGGCTGCTGACGACTGCGCGCAGGACCCAGATGATCTGACCGTCGACGACGGAGGACAGGCGGACATGTTCGCCTGTTAACGCTGCAAGCCGGTCCAGATGCGGTTGAAGCAGCTCCGTAAAACCTGTTCCGCCGATGTAGTTGGCGCCCATGGATGGCAGCAGCAGGGAGAGATAATAGATTTCCCGAGCGTCCTGATAAACGTAACCGCGGTTCTTTATGAAGCTCAGTATCCGGTGTGCGGTCGCCATCGGTATATCCGTCCGCGCGCTGATTTCCGAAAGGCTCAGCCCGCCTGGGTTCTCGAAAAACAGCTCCAGGATATCGAAGCATCTGTTGATCTGTGACATTTAACTTACCCCCGGCGCTGTCATTCCGTTTCGCGCCTCTTGATCGCGGACGCGGACTGCCGTTCCACCCTGTTCGTTCGATTTGTAGGCGCAATCTATCACATTCATGATCCGTTCCATCCTGTCGAGCCCCGCATGCGGTTTCCTGTCCGAGCGGACGGCCCGCAATGTGTCTCGCACGAAGGCGGCGTAGAAAATGTCGGTGTTCAGTTCGATGTCGATTTGGCGCGCCGGCGATCCATCCCGCGGCGTTCTCGTCACACCCTCCAGCCGGGAGCGGTAGTAGGCGTCGTCGGACGCGAGCGCAAAGGTGAAATCTCGGAGTTCGGAAGTTCCGCCGGGGTACGTGTAGCCGGTTTCGATGGTTGCAATCTGGTCGCTTGTCGTCTCCAGTGTTATTGACGAATAGATTTCCACATCGGCCTTGTCCGGCGCCTGCGTCATCCGGGCTGAGACCGAACTGATGTCCTGTCCGGTAAGGCGCAGCACGAGATCGACGAAATGAACCCCGAGATTGATGGCGCACCCGCCACCAGCGAGGCAGCGCGCGAGCATCCACGGACAATTGGCGTCGAGGTATCGTTCTATCGGTCCGGCGATAAAGCGAAAAGCCATGTGCCGCCATGGCGAGGACGGATTGTCTTGCGTCAGGGCCGCCGGCAGGTCACTGAAGCCAAAAATGAGAGGAATTGAAACGAAGGCGTTCTGCGCGTCGGCCAGTTGTCTGAGTTCCGACACCTCACTGCCGTTCATTCCGCAGGGCTTTTCCAGCGCAACGGGAATGTTGCGATCGATCAACGTTTTCGCAATTTCGTTCATGTCGCAATGGCGACCGAACGCAAAGGCGAAATCCGGTTGCTCATTCTCCAGCATCGATTCGTAGCGGTTGTAAAACCGGGCGCCAAATCGGTCTGCAATCGCCGGACCCGGGCCGCCTGCAGAATCTGATACGCCCACCACCTCAATTCCGTCATCACCGAGTGCGTCGAGATAGAGCGGGACATGCCAATGGCTTGCTTCGATTATGACGATTTTCATTTCAGATTCCGAGTGTCGCTTGTGGACGAAGTCGATCACGCGACTCCGATGTGCTTGATTATCATAAAGTTTCTAACAAAATAAAATAGGAATTGAAAATGGAATACAATTCCGATATTGAAAAAGGCCTCTTGTAAAGCCTTTGGGAGGTAATGATATGTTTCGTATTTTCAGACGTGAATTCACCATGCTGGCGGCGGCCGCTTTCGCCGGCGCCGTAGCGGCAGGCTCCACACTCGCGCCGAGTGAGGCTCTGGCCGATGATCCGGTCGTGCTCAAATACTCGGCGGTCTTTCCTGACGCTGGCGCGCAGGCAAACGGCGCCAAGCAACTCGGCGTGTTCCTTGAGGAGTACTCCGACGGGAATATCGATTTCCAGTTTTATCCGAGCTCTCAGCTCGGCAACAAGATCCAGAGCCTCGAGGGACTGCGCAACGGCTCCATCGAGATGACCGAAGCGGCTGCGTCGGACCTCGGCAATTTCAGTGACCTGTGGTCGATTTTTTCGGTACCGTTCCTGTTCAACAGCGGCGCTGACGCGATCCGAGTGATCACCGATCCGCGCGTTGCCGAACTGCTCAACAAGGACGCCGAAGCCAACGGTTTCAAGATCATCGGATGGTGGAATCTCGGCGAACGCAGCATTATCAACTCGAAGCGTCCGGTGAACACGCCGGAGGATCTCGACGGCATCAAGATCCGCGTCATGCAGAGCCCGATGCTGGCCAAAGCCATTACCGCCATGGGCGCGACCGGCGTCCCGATGGCGTGGAGCGAGGTCTACACGGCAGTTCAGCAGAAGACCATCGACGGTCTCGAAAACTCACCTCCGGTGATCGCGTCGAACAAGATGTACGAGGTCGCGAAATTCTACTCTCTCACCCAGCAGTTCATCATCCCCGATCCGCAGATGATCAGCCTCAAGGTCTTCGACAGCCTTTCGCCTGAACTCCAGGAAGCCATTCTCAAGGCTGGGGAAGCGTCTCAGGAAGACTTCAACGCAAAGTGGGAAGAGGCCATGGCCTCCGACATGCAGACGCTGAAGGACAACGGCGTTGAAGTCAACGAGGTCGACAAGGCGGCGTTCCGCGAAGCTGTGCAGCCGTTGATTAACGAATATCTCAGCAACGCCAGTCCAGAAACGCGGGAGCTTTACGAGACCATCGTCAAGGTTCGTGACGAGGGATAATCGCCACCATGCGGTGTGACGACTGTTGACGCACCGCGCACCATTCGAGTTACAGTCCTCCCAGGCAACGTGACTCGGCGTCCGGCTTCGTCGGTTTCCTATATCAGCGGCGGAGTCGGATCGTTTCAAACTCAATCTTCGTCAGGCCCCGACGCAGTCCATGACAAGCAAATCCGCGAATGGCCGCATTACACCGGCAAGATTGGCCGACGGCGCCATCCACATGTTCGAGAGCGCCGTCTGCATCACATCGCTGGCGGCAATCGTGGTTCTGGTGCTTGTTCAGGTGTTCTATCGCTACGTCCTGTCCAGCGGCATTCTGTGGCTGAACGAAGTCGTCATAAATCTCATGATATTGCTTGTCCTTGTTGGCGCGGCGCTCGCCACGCGCCACGCAGTCCATACCGATCTGCGGATGCTGCTCGACAACACGCCGCCGCGCGTCGCCGCGATCCTGCGGGTGATCGGCGTGGTTGCGACCATCGGCTTTCTGGTGACCATGATCTGGTCGTCGACGACCTACGCCTGGGAATCGCGACGGTTGACGGCGACGATGACGGGCATGCCGCTCTGGCTTGTCTACGGGATCATGCCCTTTGGCGGCGTCCTGATACTCTATGAATTCCTGGCCAAGCTCTTCGGCGGCTTGTCCGGGCGCAGCGTTGAACCGTCATGATCGCCGGCCTGATACTCATTCTCCTGCTGTTTGTCCTGATCATGATCGGGGTTCCGGTCTATATTTCGCTCGGCGTTGCGGGAACGGTCGGGCTGGCCGTGATCAGCATGGGCCAAACCTTCGGCAACCCCTTCATAGCCATTCCGCAGTCCATTTACTCCGGGATAGGATTCTTTCCACTCCTGGCGATACCGCTGTTCATATTCGCCGGCGAGATCATGAACCGATCCGGCATTACAGATCGGCTCGTCCGATTTTCCGTCATGCTGATCGGACGCATGCCGGCCAGCCTCGCCAACGCCAACATCGTCGCCAGCATGTTTTTCGGAGGCATCACCGGATCGGCGCAGGCCGACACCTCCGCGATCGGCGGCGTGCTAATTCCGGCCATGGAAAAGGAAGGCTACAGCAAGGAAATCAGCGTTGCCGTGACCGCAAGTTCATCGACGGTCGGGCCTATCATTCCACCCAGCATCATGATGGTGATATACGGGGTGTCGGTCGGCACATCCATCGGCGCGCTGTTCATTGCCGGCCTCGTGCCGGGAATACTGATCGGGCTGGCCCTTATCGCAACGGTGCTCATTCTCGACCGGAAGCACAAGTTTCCGCGCCGGACCGGTTCGCTTCCCTTCAGTGAAAAAGTCGCGATCACCCGAGACGCCTTCTGGCCACTCGGCATGCCGCTGATAATCGTTGGCGGTATTCTGGGCGGCGTGGTGACGCCAACGGAAGCTGGCGCGCTTGCCGTGCTATATGCATTGATTTTCGGCTATCTGATCGAGAGGTCGCTCAAGGTCGCCGACATGCCGGTGATGCTGAAACATACGGCCATGCTGACAGCCGCGGTGATGATGATCATCAGCTGCGCCAAGATTCTCAGCTACGTGCTGACCATATTCCAGTTGCCCATGATGCTCGGCTCCTTTTTTCAGGCCTTTTCGGAAAATCCGATCATCTTCCTGCTGCTGGTGAATATACTGCTGCTGGTGATCGGAACCTTCATGGACGGCGGCGCGAGCGTCATCATCATGGCGCCGATCCTGACCCCGATTGCCCTGTCCTATGGGATAGATCCCATCCATTTCGGCGTGATCATGGTCCTGAACCTGATCATCGGTTGCGGCACGCCGCCGCTGGGTCTTTGCCTGTTCATCGCCTGCGGCATAGCCAAGCTGCCGGTGGAAAAAGGCGCAAAGGCGATCCTGCCATTTATCGCTGCTGAAATTTTCATCCTGCTCCTCGTCACTTACATTCCCTGGTTGGCGATGGCGCTGCCCAGATATTTCGGTTTCGCGTCATGACGGACAGGCTCGTTTTCAATCACGCCACCGTGCGTGAAAAAATGGATATGACGGCGTTCGTAAAGGCTTGCGGCAAACGCGGGTTGTCCATGGTTTCGATATGGGAGAACGAAATTGATCGCATCGGCAAGGCTGCGGCGAAAGAGGTTCTGACGCAGACCGGTTCGCGCGTCTTCGGCTACAACCGGGCGGGACCGCTGCTGGCTTCATCCGCAACGGAGCGCAGACAACGACTCGACGCAGCCAAACGTTCGATCGATCTGGCTCTGGAATTGGACGCCGACCATGTTTTGCTGTTTCCGGGCGGCGCGCCGGAAGGCGAGAAGGGGCTGGACGGGGCGCGAAGCATGACCGAGGAGGCGGCGGGCCATTTGCTGGATCACCTTGGCGACGGCGCTACGAGGCTGGCGCTCGAACCCTTGCATCCGATGCTTGCGGGAGATCGGTCCTGTATCGTTTCCATGTCTCACGCCAACGATATCTGCGACCGACTTGGACGAAACCTCGGCATAGTCGTCGACGTCTATCATGTCTGGTGGGACGAGCGACTGGATGAGGAAATCGCCCGAGCCGGAAAACAGGGCCGGATTGCCGGATTCCACGCCAATGACTGGCTGGTGCCGACAAAGCACACGCTGACCGATCGCGGCATGATGGGAGATGGCGTTATCGACCTGGCCCATCTCTGGAGTGTGGTGAAGCACGCCGGATATGATGGGCCGATCGAGGTGGAAATCTTCTCCGATGACTGGTGGGCGAGGGACGCAGACACAGTCATCGATCTCTGCATCGAACGATGCGCGTCCATCTTCGACCTCGTGGTGGAACGGGCTTGAAGCCGGAAATCGACATCGGCGGGGCAACGCGCATCTACCCCGTGATCGGCGACCCGATTGCGCAGGTCCAGACGCCCCGGCTGATCAATCCGCTTTTTGCCGAGCACGGGCTCGATATCGTCTCCGTGCCGGTTCATGCGCCCGCCGAAGGTCTTCGCGACGTTTGGGACGCCTTGAGGATAATGCCCAATGTCGCCGGCATCGCAGTTACGGTTCCGCACAAGGTGAGCGCAGCGGGATTGTGTAGCAGTCTGACGGAAGCCGCGCAGGCCGTTGGCGCGGTCAATACCGTCCGACGCGCTGAAGACGGGTCGATGTATGGCGCTCTCTTCGACGGCGTCGGTTTCGTCGCGGGGCTAGGAGAAATGCGCAGACGCCTGAAAGACAGCACGGTGCTGCTGATTGGCGCTGGAGGGGCGGGCAGGGCGATCGCCCATGCGCTCGCAGCCGAGAATTTTGCCCGACTGCACATCGTCGACGAGAGAAGCGATGCGGCGGCGATGGCGGCGTCGATGGTCAATCAGGGCAAGGGATGCGCCATCGCCACGACGGCGTGGCCGGATTTCTCTTCCTGTGATGTTGTGATCAATGCGACGCCCCTTGGTCTCAAGCCGGAGGATCCGATGCCGTTGTCGGAAGGCTGCATCAGGTCCGGCATGCTGATTGCGGATATTGCTGCTCTCGACCGCGAAACGCCTTTGCTGGCCGCGGCCCGCAGGATTGGTTGCGCGACCAGCGACGGCGACGCCATGCTGAAGGCGCAACTCGGTCTGGTCGCCGGCTTCATAGCCGGACTGCCGGCCGGCGCTCCTCTGTCTCAGGACCCGGCGGCGATCAGGTGATCGGCGATCAGCTGCGCCTGGCCGCGAATCATGTGTATGCCTGAATGGACGGCCGCCCCGCGGTCCCGCGCAAGCGCGAGCAACCGTGTCTCTTCCGGTTTCGCAATGACTTCAGCGACCGCCATCGTGTCGTCGATCAGCGCCGGATCGAAAGGCAATGCATCGTCGGGGTTCAGTCCCAGCGACGTTGCATTGACGAGCAATTGTCCGGGCTTCGGCTCCGCCCGCTCCGCGATTGCGATCTGCGTCCCTGTGACGCGATTGACCTGATCGGCGATGTCCCTTGCCTTTTCCATCGTCCGGTTGGCGATCGCAAGACGCGTCACGCCCGCCTCGACCAATGCAAAGGCGATCGCTGTGGCAGCGCCGCCCGCGCCGACCATCAGCGTGTCACGGCCCGCGGGATCGAGCCCCTCGGTCCGCAATCCGTTGACGAAACCAAGCCCGTCGAACTGGTAGCCGCGAAAGCCACCATTGGCCTCTCGACGCACGACATTGACGGCGCCGACACGTTCGGCGAGAGGGTCGAGACTGTCGCAGAGCGCAAGGGCGGATTGTTTGTGCGGCAGGGTGACGCCGAAGCCGGCCAGATTTTTCATGGCCTTCAGCCCGGCCCAGGCGGTCGCAAGATGCGCCGCCGGAATATGGAGCGGAATGCAGATTATGGCCGCGCCTTTGGATGCGAATATCGGATTGATATTGTCTGGCGTGCGGGCCTGCTTGATCGGGTCGCCGATGACCCCCATCAGGCGAAAGTTCCCGTTGATTGCCGTCACCATGACAGTTCACCGCGGGGCAACCAGACGATGCTTCCGTCTTCAACGCCGACGATCAGGCCGGTTGCTCCGTCGCCTTCCCAGTCGACCGCCTCGGGCGACGCCACGTGCATCGCCATCTGGATGATCTCGCCCTTGTAGCGCATGGCTTTCGGGGCCGCAAAGACCGGATCTGCATTGGAGCCGACATTCTCGACGTAGAAGACACCGGCCTGGCCGGTGGTGTTTCGCGGCGCTCCGGTTTGTCCTGGCGGCAGACTCGCGCGGGCATGGACGCCGACAATCAGATCGTAGCGGCCGGAGCCCGTCCAGTCGCAGATGCAAAGCTTGGCGCGTCCTCGACCGCCGCCGACATCGACCGTAAAACGGATTTCGTCGCCCGTTTCGAAGACGAGGCGGCGCTTGTCTTCGAGCGCCGTGTCGGTTCCGCGTCGGAAATCCGAGAGCACGCCTTCCTCGTCGAGGCAGACATAGTGCAATTGACCGTCGCCGAGCCAGTCGACGACCGCCGGGCGCACGCGCCAGACAGTCTTCAGAGGCTTGCCCCCGAACGTCAGCAGCCGACAGGCTTCGAATGAAGGCGCGCCCGCAGCGCCCGTGTTTTTATAGAAACGGTGAAATCCGGTGACGTCGCTGACCAGCAGATCGGGATTGCCGTCGCCATCCCAGTCTGCAACCGTCGGGCAGGTGTAGCCGAATCGTTTTTCCGACGGGCCCTGGATCGATCCTGAAAGACCGGCGGCGATGCGGATCGGTTCCCCGCCCGCCTTGATCATCACTTCCTTTTTCAGGGTAGGCGGGCTTCCCCCGGCGTTCTCGTAAAACAGTATCTCTCCGGCGCTGTTGCCGACGATCAGATCGGGCCGGCCGTTGCCGGTGAAATCGAAAGCCGCCGGCGACGGCAGCACGCCTGCGTGAACGACCGGAGCGGCGGTTTCTACCCGACCACGGTTTTCGAAGCGCGGGACGCCGTCATCCCCATTGCCGATGTTGCGCAGGAAGGTGATGTAGCCATCCTCTGCGCCAACGAGCAGGTCAAGTTTGCCGTCGCCGTCCCAATCCACAGCGCAGGGCAGGTGAATGCAATGGTCGAGTTCCAGCGGGTCGCCGGCGGCATCGGAGATCAGCCTTGCCGGATCGAAGGACAAAGGTCCGGTCCGCGCGCCGTAGTGCAGGATATTCCAGAACTCGCCGCTGACCAGATCGTCGCGACCTGTGCCGGAAAAGTCGCCGAAGGCGGGCGCCAGTTGGCCGTAGACTTCGTAGGCCGCATCGCCGCCCATCACGGGGACGCCCTTTTCGAGCACCGGATTGTCAAGCGTCCCGGAATTGCGGAACACGTAGAGGTAGCCGCGCAGCGGCCCGCCCAGCCAGCGGCTGGCGGCGTCATAGGCGCGGTAGCCGTGGTCGTTCCATTCGAGTCCGTTCGGCCAGTAATCGTCCCAGCAATCCGTGCCGACGATCAGTTCCATTTGCCCGTCGCCGTCAATGTCGTGAAAGCGGGCGAGATGGAAATACTCGTTGCCCTTGACCCAGTCGGCGTCGAGATCGAGCGCTACCGGGTTACCGAATTTCGGGTCGCTGGGCTCTCCGATGTTCGGAAAAACGTATATCTGCTTGCGCATGCGCGACGCGGACACAAGGTGAAACCGTTCCCCATCGCGCACGGCGGTCACGTAGCCCCGCACGCCTTCCACGAGACGTCGCTCTCCGAGGATCGGCGCGCCGTCTTCGGCGGTTCCCCTTTGCGGGTGCAGGAAAACACGACCGTCATAGCAGGCGTCCCAGCTCGACAGCAGAAGGTCGCGATTGCCGCTGTTGCTCCAGTCGACTGTTTCGACGCATGTAATGATTTGTCCCGCAATGGTTGCAGGCCCAGTCTCCGGCTGGTATTGAATCGCCCGGTCTCCGTAGAAGGGACCGGACCAGACAGTCGCGTCGTCTTCCCATCTGGTAACTTTCATAAGTTGGTTTTTCCTGTGCAATTTGAAAAATGGAATGCTATTCCATATTTATAACTAGCAGACTCGACACCAGAAAAAAGTAAAAACGGATCAGTCCATGGCAATTTCCATCGAGGGGATCGTTCCCGTCATGCTTACGCCCTTCACAGGGCAAGACACGATCGACGACGAAGGTCTTGCGGCGCTCGTCGAGTGGTATCTGGACAACGGGGCCGACGCGCTGTTCGCGGTCTGCCAGTCCAGCGAAATGCAGAAGCTCTCCCTTGAAGAACGTGTCGCCCTGGCGCGCTCCGTTGTCGTGAAAGCCGCCGGCCGGGCGCCGGTGATCGCTTCCGGCCACATATCCGACAGGATCGAGGACCAGATCGCCGAAATGCAGGCGATGGCGGATACCGGCGTCGACGCGCTGGTTCTGGTGACGAACCGCCTGGACCCCGACGATGCGGGAACGGAGGCTTTCAAAAGCAACCTGGACCGGCTGCTTGGCGAACTGCCCGCCGACATGCCGCTCGGCCTCTATGAGTGCCCGGCGCCCTACCGCCGTCTGCTTTCCGACGAGGAACTGGCCTATTGCCGCGACACCGGTCGTTTCGTCGTCCTCAAGGATGTTTCCTGCGATATCGACACGGTGCGCCGGCGCGTCGATCTGACCAAGGGGTCTCCGCTCGCCGTCATCAACGCGAACGCAGCGATTGCCTTCGAGGCGATGCAGGCCGGCTCCAAGGGCTTCAGCGGCGTCTTCACCAATTTTCATCCCGACCTCTACGCCTTCATCTACGCCAATCGCGACAAGGGCGACGATCCGCTGATCTCCGATCTCGTAACGTTTCTGGCGCTGGCGGCGATGGCCGAAGGCATGGGCTACCCGCGCATCGCCAAGGAATATCATCGGGAACTCGGAACGTTCGAGAACGCCGCCTCGCGGGTCGTGGATTATGACGTGTTCGACCGGCACTGGGCTTCCCGGGATCTGCTGAACCATATCGAGAAATGCACGACGCGGTTTCGCACGGTGATCGCCAGGAACGGCTGATCAGGCTTTCTCTCCGAACAGATTCGCCATGGCGCGAAACCCTTTGGCGACGGCGGCAAGCGGCCGGGCGAAAGCACGGGCTCGCAACCGCCGCGCCTGTTGGTCGTAGTGACGATAGTCTATTGAGCCATCGGCGAGGCGCCTGGCGCTCTCCTGACAGACGATATGCTCGTTTACCCATGACGAGAGTTTGGGATCGATCAGCATGGTCCGCCTCCATCGGCAGTTGTTTCGATGGATGGGATCTATGTCTTGTCTTCCATGAATAAAAATGAATAATAATCATGGAATCGTTCTCCAGGAGAGAATTATGGATCTGTCCGATCTCAGGATCTTTTCGGCAGTCGTGCGCGAGGGCGGAATTACCCGCGCAGCGGAAAAGCTGTTTCGCGTTCAGTCGAACGTCACCAAGCGAATTCGACAGCTCGAGGAGGATCTCGGCGTAGCACTCTTCACACGCGAGGGAAAGCGGCTGGTTCTTACCCCGGCCGGAGGCACACTGCTCGACTATGCGGACCGGCTGATGTCGCTTGCCGAGGAGGCTGTCGACGCCGTGCAGGGCGAAAAGCCCGGCGGCCTCTTCCGGCTCGGCGCGATGGAGAGCACGGCGGCCGTCCGGCTGCCGGGAGTCCTGGCGACCTACAGCGAACGCCATCCCGACGTGGCGCTGGAATTGCGCACCGGCAACCCGGTGCAGCTGTCGGAAGCGGTGATGGCCGGCGAAATCGAGGCTGCTCTCATCGCCGAGCCGGTCGCCGCAGAACAGTTCGATTCCATCGTTGCCTTCGACGAGGAACCCGTGATCGTGACCTCGCGCGATCATCCGCCCGCGGAAAGCAAGAAAAAGATACCGAAAACGATGATCGTCTTCGAGAACGGATGTCCGCACCGGAAGCGTCTCGAGGCCTGGTATGCAACGCATGGCGAATTTCCGGAGCGAACGATCGAACTCCGCTCCTACCACGCCATGCTCGGCTGCGTGATTGCCGGCATGGGAGCGTCTCTCGTGCCCCGCAGCGTCATTTCGACGTTTCCTGAGAAGAAGCGGCTGAAGATCCTGCGGCTGCCGGCCGGCGAGAATCTCCTGCGCACGCATCTGATCTGGAAAAAAGGCGTGAAGTCTCCCCGGACCCGGGCGCTCGCCGAAATTCTGACGTCCGAGAGCCACGCTGCAACCGAAACGTAGCGGCTCGAGAGAGTGTTTTTTCCCGTCGGAACTGGACGAATGCGCGTTTTCGACCAAAATAGGGGCAAGCAATATTAGAAGGGCCGTTCGCCAGGGAGCGGCCCGCATCGTTTCGGCGTGGCGCAGATGTCCGATACTGAAACAAAGACGAAGACAAAACCGAAGATCGCGCGACCGCGGCGTTACATGGTCATTCTGCTGAATGACGACTACACGCCGCGGGAATTCGTGATCCGGGTTCTCAAGGCCGTCTTCAAGCTTTCCGAGGACCAGTCGCTTCGCGTTATGATCACCGCCCACACCAAGGGCAAATGCGTGGTCACCGTGCTCCCCAAGGACGCCGCCGAGACCAAGGCCAGGGAGGCCACGGATTTCGGCGCACAGGAGGGCTATCCGCTGCTCTTCGTCGCCGAACCGGAAGAATGATCCTGAAGGCGGATGCATTAATTTCATATAAACTTTTGATATTGTTGTATAATTAATAATTATCGGAAAAATCTGGCTTTGTTTCGGGAATCCGCGTTTTTCACCGATCGGGATATCTGGCTTCGTTTCGGGAATTCGGCTTTTCAGCCCTTTTCATGACACTGCGGCCAGTCTGGCTTTGTTTCGGGAATCCGCGTTTTTCACCGATCGGGATATCTGGCTTCGTTTCGGGAATTCAGCTTTTCAGTCTTTTTCATGACATTGCGGACAGTCTGGCTTTGTTTCGGCAATCCGTGTTTTTCACCGATCGGGATATTTGGCTTCGTTTCGGGAATTCGACTTTTCAGCTCCTTTCATGACAATGCGGCCAATCTGGCTTTGTTTCGGGAATCGGGCTTTTCGGAGCAATTGAATTCTGGCAGCCGAGATCGATTCACGTGGCGAGAGAGCGAATACGCGCTTGAATGGCGTCGCGCATCCTAGCATATTTTGCCGCGTAATTCATCACAAAAGTTCCTGTTTTGTTCCAAGCTTGGAATTGGGGACTTTGCGACGCCGTTCCGGCGTCAGTCGAGGCGCGGTCTGCATCTTCAGTGCAGGCATGTTCCGATGCTCGGGGAGTATTCAAATGCGCATGCCGGCCGTTTCGGGAAAAGAGATGAAATCGAGTCGATTATTCTTCCCCATTAGCCTTCCGGTAACAATCGGCATTTAGCAAATACAGTGTCAAGACTTCTGCAACTGTGGCGAGAACAGTATAGTATCGCCTCAACGAAGTATCCGATTAGAAAACGTATCCGTCACCAGTCCTGACGAGAATAGTGCGAAGGAATGGCGGCAGACCATTCCGCCTTCGAATTGGCGTCAAACCGCGCTCCGGCGCAAAGCGAGAAAACGACATGCGAACCGACACGAAGAAAACCCTGACCTGGGCCGCGCTGGCCCTGTTTTCCAGCGCAACAGTCTTGCCTTCCGTTGCCGAGGCCTGCACCCGCACGCTCTACACCGGCAGCGAGAACGAGGTCATGACCGGCCGGTCCATGGACTGGATGCAGGACATGCAGACCGACTTGTGGGCATTTCCCGCCGGCATGGAACGCGACGGCGCCGCCGGACCCGACTCGCCGAAATGGGTCTCCAAGTATGGCAGCGTCGTTGCCTCCGCCTACAATATCGCCAGCGCCGACGGCATGAACGAGAAGGGCCTCGTCGCCAACATGCTCTATCTCGCAGAGGCGCAATATGGCGGTCTCGACGACAAGCCGCCGATGTCGATCGGCCTTTGGGCGCAATACGTGCTCGACAACTTTGCGACCGTCGCCGAAGCTGTCGAGGCGCTTCAGGCGCAGCCCTTCCGCATCGTCGCGCCGAAGCTGCCGAACGGCTCGGCCGCAACGCTGCACCTCTCCATCTCCGATCCGAGCGGCGATTCCGCGATTTTCGAATATCTCGACGGCGAACTGGTGGTTCACCACGGCAAGCAGTACACGGTGATGACCAACTCGCCGAGCTATGATCAGCAACTGGCGCTCAACGCTTACTGGGAAAAGATCGGCGGGTTGAAATTCCTGCCCGGCACCAACACCGCCGCCGACCGTTTTGCGCGCGCCTCCTTCCTGCTCGGCGCGATACCGACCAAGAGCGATCCCAATTTCATCGCCGCGGTTCCGGATCAGGCCTACGCCAACCAGGCCGTCGCCTCGGTTTTGTCCGTGATGCGTTCCGTCAGCGTGCCGCTTGGCATTACGACGCCGGGGGCGCCGAACATCGCATCCACGCTTTGGCGCACGGTGTCAGACCAGAAGAACAGGGTGTATTTCTTCGATTCCTCGACGACCCCGAACACATTCTGGGTCAGGCTCGACGATCTCGACCTGTCGAAGGGAGCGCCCGCGAAGAAGCTGCCGATCGCTGGAGGCAAGTACTATTCGGGCAATGCCGCGGAACATTTCGAGGAAGCCACGCCGTTCGAGTGGCTGCAGGCCGATCCTTCGAAGTAATGCGAGCTTCCTGGTAGCCCGCAAAAAATCGATGTTCACCGGGGGGGCGCTGCGGCCCCCTCATTCGTGTTTTTGACCGAACGGCGTCGACTGTTCGGCTGCTTCCGACCTCTCCCTGCCAGGTGACCCCGGACACTAGAGCCAAAACGGGTTAAACTCGGCGACGGCTGCATAGGGAGGTGTGGGCAATGATCATGCGCGTTTTTCAGGTTGTGACACGACCGGGCAAGGAAGCCGCATTCGGCAGGTTCTTTCACGAAACGGCCATTCCCCTGATGAAAAGTATGGCGGGAATCGTTTCGGTGCTTCCGGGCGCGCCGCGACCCGACAGTCCTCGGGAATTTTGCTTCGTGATGGTCTGGAAGGATCTTGAATCCCTGAAGGCATTCGTCGGAGAGGATTACCAAAGCCCCCATATCGACCCGGCTGAAGCCGAACTTGTCGAAAGCCGGTCGATCCGGCACTACGAGTTCGTCGAAGCCTGAACGTGACTCTGTCGTCAATACTGGATTCTGTCCGTCCTGCGGGAGGAGTGTCGATGCTGTCAGGCAAGGTCGGTGGAGGTTTGCCGCGCCCGAATGCGTCAATCGGGCAGGGTCTCTTTCCAGGACGCGCGCGATAGCTCCAGATAGACGCTGTCGCACCATTCGTCGCCCAACAGGATGGTGCGGGCGGCGCGTCCAACTTCGCGAAACCCGAGCCGCGAGAGCAGTTTGAGGGAGGCGTCGTTCCTCGGATCGACATCCGCCTCCAGCCGGTCGACCGGCAGGCTGTCGAAGACGTGAGGTATGGCCGCGCAAAGCGCTTCGAGGGCCAGGCCCTTGCCCCAGTGGTCGGGATGCAGAATGAAGCCTATTTCTCCGAGGCGCCAGCAGCCGGCCTTCCCGATCGCATGGCCTTCGTGCTCGATGACGAAGTCGTCGCTTTCTTGCGGTGAGGCCGCGATCATTGCTTCGAGCAGCCGCTGCGTCTGCTCTATCTCCTGATAGGGCAGGCTGTCCCAGTATCGCATGGCCGCCGGATTGGAGAAGACGCGGTGCAGGTCGTCCAGATCGCTCATCCGCGCGCGCCGAAGAAGGAGCCGCTCCGTCGTGATCATTAGAGTATCCGTCCGGCTGGAAATTCCCGCTGTTCAGTTCACTTGCAGATCGGCAATTCCAGCGGCGGTTGTTTTGGAAGCGACTGACGCCATTCATTGATGATCGGCTGGAGGGTTCTTTTGGGCCAGAACTTCGGCGCCTTGATTTCTTTCAGACATGATGCGTTCCAGTACAGCCCGGCGCGCGACAGGGATTTCCGTTTCTTGACCGCGTTCGCCACGGCGTCGATGTCGCCGGATTCAGGGTAGATGTAGAGCGTCGTCGGATTTCCCTCCACCAGGGAAAGAATTTCCCTGGAAGCAGACTGCGACCATGTCGTGCACCCATTGCTGCGCCCGCCGGTGTAGTTCACCAGTTTGCCGTAAGGCACATAGCCTTCCTTGTCGGCATAGGGGCTTTTCGGATTCTTGTAACGGCACTGCCATTTCAGGAAAACGGCCGGATGCCCGCCGATCGCCCGCTCTCTGGCGTTCGCCGTGTCGCCTTCCCCGTCAAACAGCAGGAAGGTGCGATGGAACGGTTGTCGTTTGCCGGACTGGCTGTAGTAGCCCTTGAAGGAGGTCCTCGTTTCGGCAGTGACGTAGGAGCCGCCGGCGGTCAGTTTCGATCCCTCAGCATTGCTGAAATTCTTCGCGCACTGCCGTCCGTTCGAAAAATTTGCGCGTTGCAGTTTGCGACCGTTGCCATAGCCCGACGAAACCGCGCGGAATGTCTTTTGTCGCTCGCAAATAACGTAAAACCGCTGACCTGGCGCGCCGTTGCGCGATGTGCTCGGGCGCGTGGCGTCCTTTGCAAGGTAACAGGGATTTCTGACTTCGCCCTGGCGCAGCTTCTGCTGGTAGAGGGCGCGCGCCCTCTCAAGAACGACAGGCGCAATCTGGCCTTCGCCCGTGCCGACATGTTTTTGCAGCCAGGCCGGAATAGCCGAGCTCGACGCTGCAGCAAAAGACGGCGGCGAGCCAGACAGGGCCGTGAAGACAAAGACAACAGCGGCGAGACGGAGCGAATTCAACAGCATCGGACGAATCTCCTGACGGACCATTCTCCGAGTGAACTTAGCACAAATCGTTACCGAAAAGGTTGCAAGGCGGAGGACTTTTGACAAATCGAGGTCCCGCGAAGCCGTGCAGACCCTTGAGCTCCGGCAGAGCGGATCGGGTGGTTCGCGTCGGCAGGCGACGCTAGAGCAAAACCGGAATGAAAGCGGGATGGGTTTGCTCAGGAACCGGGCAATGAGATGGTCGTGTCAGAAATACCGACCGATCATTCGCTCTCCTTGCTTATGTCGGATGTGTTTCGATCTATGATCTCGGAATATCCGTAATCGGCAATGAATGACTGGATATCCCTGTTTAGTTTGAAAAGGTTATTCGCGGTTTGTACCAACTCCCTGAGTGTGTAGTCGGTTTCGGAGTGGTCAAAGCCCATGGATAGTCTTACTTCCCAAGCGGATGCGGCATGTAGCCGACGAAGCCGGCGATTTTCCAGCGACCGTCCACGCGGCGGCAGAAATAGAGGGTCTGCCAGTTGAGCAGCTCGGACGATCCGTCCGGCTTTGCGATCCGTCCGTTGAACTTCTTGTGCAGCACGGCCTTGTCGCCGTCGACATCGATGTCGCGCATGTTGGTGATGCGGAACATGGCGTCGCGCAGCGGCTCGGCGAACTCGGTTTTCGCCGTTTCCCCAGCCTGCCGCAGCCACTCGTCGCGGTAGATCTCCAGGCGCGGGAACTGGAGCCGCCAGGCGTCGGCGTCGTTGAGGAAGTGGGCGTGCATGCCGAAGAAGCTCTCGGCGATGAAATCGTCCTCCACCATGGACCAGTCGCGGGCGATGAAGGCGTCGATATCGCGCCGGACCAGCATTTCCCAAAGGAAGTGGCGGTCGGCGTCGCCCTCCGGAAAAGGGTTTCTGTCGTATTGCATGAGGCCTCTCCGTTCAGGTCACCTTGCCGCGGGCGGCGACGGGCAGCCGGGCGATCACCTCTCCGTCCTCGATCAGGTTCACCTCATCGAAGAGATTGGTCACAACGCAGACATGGTTGGGAATGACGCGCACCTTGTCGCCGATCTTCGGCTTTTCGGCGCATTGCGACACGTCGACCATGCCGTGTTCCTCGTTGAGGCCGGTGATGATCGCATCCGGATATTCCACGATATGGCCGTGGCCGGGGGCAGGGCACGTGTCGGCGGCGAGCGCCTTCGAGCCGGCGTCGATGATGGCGCGGTTCTCGGTCGGGCGGCTGACGACGGTTGCGAGCACCGTGAGCGCGCAGTCGTCGTGCGTACCGTGGCCGAAGGCCACCTGCATGCGATCGGAATAAATGTAGGTTCCCGGACGATGTTCGGTAGCGGCCTTGACCTCGCTGACCGAGTAGAAATCAGGCGTGCCGCCGTTTGATACGCGCGGGCAGGGGATGCCGGCTTCAGCCAAAGTTTCGATGGCCGCCGCAAGCCACTGATTGACGTCCGCCCTTTGGTCGCGCGGCGGGTAGGTCATAAGCCCGCCGAAAGCGAGGCTGTCGGCCGCCTCGATGCGGCGGGCAAGCTCCAGCACTTGCCCGGGCGACTGCGCGCCGCAGCGATCGGCGCCCGTATCGCATTCGATGATGACGGTCAGCGGCGATTTGGAACCGGCGAATGTTTCTGCGTACCCGTCAACGACTGCGTTGCTGTCGGCGGCGACGGAGAGCGTCACCCGCCGGTGCAGGTTTTTCAGCCTCTCGAGCTTTTGCCGGCCGATGATATTGTAGGAAATGAAAATATCCTTCAGTCCGGCGTCGGCCATGACCTCGGCCTCGCCCAGCTTCTGGCAGGTGAGGCCAACGGCGCCAAGCTCCACCTGCCGGTGTGCGAAGAGCGGAAGCTTGTGGGTCTTGATATGCGGCCTGAGCGCAAGGCCGTGCTTGTCGGCATAGGCTTGCGCTTTTCGAAGATTGGCGTCGGCGATCGACTGGTCGATGATGACGGCCGGCGTATCGACTTCACAGAAATTCAAGGCGTGTCCTCCAGGCGAAAGCCGCTTTGCGGTCAATCCGAAATCAGTTCGAGAAAAGGCAGGTTGCCGCCCGTCAGGCCTGCGTCGACGGGAACCGAGGCGCCTGTGACGCCGCTCGCCCAGGGCGAGGCGAGAAAGGCGATCGTTCGCGCGACCTCCGCCGGTTCGACCAGCCGGCCGAGTGGATACAGACGCCGGACCTTGTCCATGATTTCCGGCTTCTCCTCGATGCGGTGCGTCCAGGCGTTTGTCATGATCGAGCCGGGAACCACGACGTTTGCGCGGATGCCGTTGCGGCCTTCTTCCGTGGCGATCGCCCGCATCCAGGCCTGCAGCGCGGCCTTCGCGGCGGAATAGGCCGGATTGCCGAAATGGGCGAGCGCATTGACGGACGAGACGAACACGAAGGCCGAGCCGCCGGGCTGGTTGCGCATGGCCGGAATGAGGGCGCGCGACAGGAGCGCGGCGCCGCGAAAATTCAGGTCCATCTCGTGGGCGAGATTGTCGGGCGTGATGTCGGCCAGGGTTTCGGCGCGCGTCCAGCCGGCGTTGGATATGACGGCGGCGGGCGGGCCGTCTTCGCAAATCGCCTTTGCGGCCTTTTCAACCGCTGCATCGTCGGCGAGATCGAAATACAATGCGCGGGCGATCGCCGGCGAGGAGAGATTGGCGCCCTCGACGTCGCAGCCGATCACCCGGGCGTTGAGATCGCCCAGACACGCGACAAGCGCGGTTCCCACGCCGCCTCCGGCGCCCGTCACCACCACGTTGCGTCCCTCGAAATTCATTGCCACCGACTTCGCCAATGCCTCCCCGATAACGTACTGCAAAAGCAAGGATGCTGAAAACTATGTAATAAAGCAACACAAATTCGCGAATAATGTTGCTTTCCAACAGAGACTGTTACAAGATTACGCAGCCCTTCCTGCGTTGGGCGCCCGCAATGATATGGCGACTTGTGGACAGGCGCGGGAAGAGCGAGGAAACGACACCTTGATGGAGACAGACCATGTCTAAACAGTGCTTCGGCGCGTCCCATGTTCCACTTTCTCCGGCCGTGCGGGCCGGCGACTTTGTCTTCGTGTCCGGCCAGGTTCCGGTGGGCTCCGACGGCGCTGTCGTCAAGGGCGGCATAGCCGAGCAGACGGGCCAGGTGATGGAAAACGTGAAGGCGGCGCTTGCGCTCGCCGGCTGCGCCATGGAGGATGTCGTCAAGACGACCGTATGGCTTGAGGACGCGCGCGACTTCGGCGCCTTCAACAAGGTGTACGGGACCTATTTCCCGGAGAACCCGCCGGCGCGCACGACCGTGGAGTCGCGCCTGATGATCGACATCAAGATCGAAGTGGAGGCGATGGCCTACAAACCCCTGTAGGTCCTGGTCGACGGTAATGGACAGATATTGCGAGAGGAAACGCCGATGCCATTCGATCTTCTGATAAAAGGGGGCAGGATGATCGATCCCGCCTCCGGCGTTGACGGCGTCAGGGACATTGGCGTTTCGGGCGACCGGGTTACGGCGATCGAAGACGAGCTTTCCGCTGAAAACGCCGCCAAGGTGATCGACGCCGCGGGTTGCATCGTCACGCCCGGCCTCATCGACCTGCACACCCATGTCTACTGGGGCGGCACATCGCTCGGGATCAACGCAGACCGGCTGGCGGCGGCGAGCGGCACGACCACCTATGTCGACGCCGGCAGCGCCGGCGCCGGCAACATGCTCGGTTTCAGAAGCCATGTGATCGAACCCTCCCGGGTGCGCATTCTGGCCTATCTCAATATTTCATTCGCCGGAATCTTCGGCTTCGCCAACCGTCTGATGGTCGGCGAATGCGTCAACGTCAATCTCTGCGACCCCCGCGAGGCGGTGGCCTGCGTGCGCGAACATTCCGACATCATCGTCGGCATGAAGGTTCGCTCCGGCAGGATCGCCGGCGGACAGAGCGGCATCGCGCCGGTGGAGATCGCGATCGACGCGGCGGACGCCGTCGGTCTGCCGCTGATGGCGCATATCGACGAGCCGCCGCCCGGCCGCCTGCAGGTTCTGCACAGTCTGCGCAAGGGCGACGTGCTGACCCATTGCTTTCGCCCGTTTCCGAATTCGCCGGTCAACGGCGCTGGCGAAATCCGTGAGGACATGCTGCTGGCGCGCGAGCGCGGCATCATATTCGACATCGGCCACGGCATGGGTTCGTTCGATTTCAGCGTCGCGCGCACCATGCTGAAGGAAGGCGTGATGCCGGACGTGATTTCCAGCGACGTGCATCTTCTGTGCGTCGGCGGACCGGCCTTCGACATGCCGGTCTGCATGTCGAAGCTGATGACGCTGGGCATGCCGATGATGGAAGTGATCCGGGCTTCAACCGAGAAGCCGGCGGACGTGGTGGGTCGGCCCGACCTTGGACGGCTCAATGTCGGCTCGGTCGCCGATATCAGCGTTCTGCGACTGAAAGCCGGCCAGTTTCCGTATCGGGATTCGACAGGAGCCGAAATCATCGCCAATGAGCGAATCGTCAGCGATGGCATCGTCGCGGGCGGCGTCTGGCAGCCGAACGAGGCGGGGGATCCCGATCTCGAAACGCCGCCGACGAGCCCGCGCTGCGCGCATACCGAAATGGCGCTGAACCATTTCGGCCGGCCCTATACGCGCGCCTGCGACTGCTGAAACTCTTTATGACGGACGCTGATAGACCGGCGTCTCGACGCCTTCCAAGCGCGCCTTGAGCTGCAGCGCGAGGAATTTCGAATAGAACCGCGATAACGCCAGATTGCCGCCGTGGAACCAGAGCGCTTCGTGCGCCGTCGGTTTCCACATATTGCGCAGTTCTCCCTGCCATGGACCGGGGTCGTTGCGCACGCCGGATCCGACGCCCCAGCAGGGGCCCACGCTGTCGGCGGTCTCCCGGTCGACGATTTCAGCCACCGTCTCGTGCATGGATTCGTATCCGGTGCACAGGATGATCACGTCGAAGGGACGTTCGTCGCCGTCCGCGAAACGGATGCCTTCGGGCGTCAGCGTTTCGATGTCGACGCCGCTCTTCACCTTCACCTTGCCGTCGATGATGAGGTCGCTGGCGCCGACGTCGATATAATAGCCGGACCCCGTGCGGTAGGCCTTCATCATGAGGCCAGTTTCGTCCGGACCAAAATCGATGGCGAAACCGGAGGCGGAAAGCCGATCGTAGAAGTCGGCGTCGCGTTTGCGGATCCGGTCGTAGAGCGCCTTTTGGATCGGCGGCTGGGTCGCGAAGGGGATGGAGGCTGACAGGTAGTCGGCCTTTTCGGTGGTGAGGCCCCTCGCGACGGCGGCTTCGGAATAGATCTCGAAGCCCATTTCCATCAGCGTGTCGGATTTGACCACGGTCGTCGGCGCGCGCTGGATCATGGTGACGTCGGCGCCGCTTTCCCAAAGATCGACGCTGACGTCGTGTCCGGAGCTCGCGGCGCCGATGACGGCGACCGTTTTGCCCTGGAAATCGTCGCCCGCGGTGTATTGGCTGGAATGGATGATTTCACCTTTGAACTGGTCCTTGCCCGGCAGGTCGATCCAGCGCGGCGGACCGTAGGCCCCGGTGGCGAAGACAAGCTGCCTGGGCTTAAGGACTACCTTCTCGCCGTCGCGGTCGAGTTCGACCGTCCACTCTTTCCTGTCCGCGTCCCAGGACGCGCCGGTGCAGGTTGTCGAGGCCCAGTAATTGAGCTCCATGACCTTGGCGTACATTTCCAGCCAGTCGCCCATCTGGTCCTTCGGCGTGAAGACCGGCCAGTGCTCCGGGAAGGGGAGGTAGGGCATATGGTCGTACCAGACCGGATCATGCAGCACGAGCGTGCGATAGCGGTTGCGCCAGGAGTCGCCCGCCTTCGTGTTCTTTTCGACGATGATGGTCGAAACGCCGAGCCGTTTCAGGCGCGCGCCGAGCGCCATGCCGCCCTGGCCGCCGCCGATGATCAGGCAGTAGGGTTGCACCGTTGAACCGAGGTCGCGCTCTTCGCGGGCGCGGGCTTCCGACCAGGTTTCGCGATCCGGGTCGGCCTTGTGAACGACGCCGAGCGGTCGTGTCACGCCCTTTCGTTCCTCGAAACCCGCCAGATCCGTCATCGACGTGAACAGCGTGTGGCAGCGCCCGTTCACCAGCCGCACGACGCCCAGGCCATGAGCGACGGCCGTTTCGAAGGTAAACCAGCCTTCGACCTTGTCGCCGCCGACGCTGACCTCTTCGGTCAGCGTCCATCCGGACGGTTTCGCAGACCCAAGTGTTGCGCGCAGCATGTCGGCGATCGCTGCCTTTCCCTCCATCGTCTTGATGTTCCAGGTGAAGGTCAGCAGGTCGCGCCAGTAGCACTCGTCCTGAAACAGGTCCACGGCGTCGTCGATGTCGCCCTCGTCCAGAGCAGCTGCGAATGATTTCAGCCAGTTGGTGATTTGAGCGGCCGGCGCCTTATCGAGCATGGCGAATTCTCCTGATACCCAGACGGTTTGTATTCAGTCCCCGAGGGGCTCCAGTTCGTTGCCGCCGCGATGGGTCAGCACATTGTATTTGATCCGGCGCAGCGTCTCCTGTGCGTCGTCGCCCAACTTATAGCCGGCGGCCACAGCCATCAGGTCGATCGCCGCAAGGAAGGCGAAGCGCGAGGCCGTGGGCTTAAGCGTGTCGGGAAATTCCGGCACGCCGATCGTAAGCTCCACGTCGCATATGGCGGCGAGTTCGCTGTTCGGCGCAGTGATGCAGATCGTTGCGGCGCGGTAGTGCTTGGCGAGTTCGACCGCCTCGATGACCTCGCGCGTACGGCCCGTCGCGGATATTGCGATGACCACGTCGTTCGGCTTCAGCGTCGACGCCGTCATGCGCATCAGATAGGGATCGCTGTGGGCGGTCACCGAGAGACCATAGCGGAACAGGCGGTGCTGGGTTTCCTGGGCAAGCGACGAGGAACTGCCGCCGAGGCCGAAGACCGTGATCTGGCGCGCTTTTGTAATAAGGTCGGCGGCCCGTTCGATGCGCGCCGGATTGAGCTGTCTTTCGGCTTCGGCCAGCGCGTGGCGCGCCTCGCCGAAAACCGCGGACCAGAACGGCATGCGGTTTTCGCTGCTGGCTGTCGGCGGCTTGGTGAGGTAGAGCGCTCCGACGACGAGGCTCTGCGCCAGCTTCAGCTTGAAATCGCGCACGCCCTCGCAGCCGATGGCGCGGCAAAAGCGGGTGACCGTCGGCTCGCTGACGCTGGCGCGATGGGCAAGCGCAGCATTGGATGCGTCAACCGCGAATTTCACGTCTTCCAGCACCGCGTCGGCGACGCGCCGCTCGGCCGGCCGCAGGTCGCCGTAGTTGTCCTTGATCTGCGATATGATGTCGGGAATGCGTCTGGCCTGCCCGAACTCGCCCGTATGGCGCGCCCGGGCGTCGTCCTTCTCGTCATGATCCTGACCGAGCGCTTCCGTCATGGGTTTCTCCCTTCGCTTGCGGCGCCTGTGACTCTACACGTGAAAGTCTATCATTCCGGCTGGATATCCCTGCAATGGAGAAACTCCGATTTCAGGGGAAAACAGCGGAAAAATTGGCGTTTGTCCGAAGCTGTGTAGGAAACTAACATAAATGAATTTCCCAGAGAACCCTAGAAATGGTGGCTTTTCATAGGCAGAGTTGAAGTTTTCAACCATTTGGTCGGCTTCAGCTTGACAGGTAAGTAGGATAGTTACAAACTGCTTTGGGTGGATTTGGACAAACGGCAGATTGCCTTGAGAGGGTTCAGGGAATTTCATGAACGCATCCGGTGCAGTCACACCAAAACTTCGCGTCGAAGCGGCGACCAAGGTCTATCAGACCGCGTCCGGCGACTTGCTGGCGCTGGAGGATTGCACCATGGCGGTCCAGCCGAACGAGATCGTTTCGATCGTCGGACCGTCCGGCTGTGGCAAGACCACGCTTTTATGGTCGATGTCCGGCCTGCACGGCCTGACCGCGGGTCAGGTGTTGCTCGACAACCAGCCGATCACCGGGCCGCATCCGGATATCGGCATCGTGTTTCAGGAAGCGAACCTGCTTCCCTGGCGAAATCTTGAAGCCAACATTCGTTTTCCCTTCGAAATCAAGCATCAGCAGATCGACCGGGTCTGGGTCGATCATCTGCTGAACCGCGTTGGCCTCGAGGGATTCGGCAGGAAATTTCCGCGCGAACTGTCCGGCGGCATGCAGCAGCGCGCCGCGATCGTGCGCGCCCTGTCGCTCAAACCCTCCGTCCTGTTGATGGACGAGCCCTTCGGCGCGCTCGATTCCTTTACGCGCGAGGAGATGAACCGGCTGGTCGAGGAAATCTGGATGGACACCCATACGACCATCGTGTTCATAACGCATAGCATCGAGGAGGCGATCCTGCTTTCCGACCGCGTCGTGGTGCTGAGCCCGAGGCCGGGCCGGGTGGCGCGGGTGTTCGACGTGCCCTTCGAGCGGCCGCGATCGCTCGAGGTCATGGCGAGCAAGGAGGTCTTCGACCTTACCAACGCGATCAAGGAGGAGATCGTCGGTCGCCGCGCCGGCATCGCCTCCGCCGAAATGCGCGAACCGGCAGTTGCCAGCTGAGGATCTGAGACGTGAGCGAAACGGATGCAATCCCGGAATTCCGCAAGCAGTCCAAGGAGGGCGGCGAGGTCAGCCTGACCAATCTGTCGGGTTTCTCCAGCGGGATCGGCGTCAAGTCCACCAGGGAAGTCCTGGCGATCATCGCTGTCGCCGTATTCGTTATCGGCGGCACGGAGCTGGCGCTGCGCGTCTTCGAGGTTCCGCCGTTCATTATGCCGACGCCGAGTTCGATTTTTGCAGCGCTGATCGGGGACTTCACGCTGATCCTGCCGCATCTCGGCTATACGCTGGTGGAGCTCCTGTCGGGCTTCGCGATCGGCGCGACGATCGGCCTGATCCTGGCCGCCGTGATCACCCAGTTTCCTTTCGCTGAAAAAATCATCGCGCCCTATATTCTGTTGCTCGTCACCACGCCGATGCTGGCGCTGGTGCCGCTTCTGATCCTGCGCTTCGGGTTCGGCTACACGCCGCGCATCATCGCGGTGGCGCTGGCCGCCGGCCCCATGGTCATGATCAACGCCGCGACCGGCTTTCGCCGGGTCGACAGCGCCAAGATCGCGCTGGCGCGCTCCTATGGCGCAAGCACGCTGCAGATATTCTGGAAAATCCGCGCGCCGATGGCGCTTCCGATGATCCTGGTCGGTCTGATGATCGGCGCGATCTTTGGCCTGCTGACGGCTGTCGGCGCGGAAATGGTGGGCGGCGGTTTCGGCCTCGGCAACCGGCTGACCACCTATTCGTCGATGATCCAGATGCCGCAATTCTTTGCCGTCGTTCTGATCCTCTCGTTCCTCGGGATTCTGATTTACGTGATATTTTTCCTGATCGGGAAGAAGTGGGCGAGCTGGGAAGCCTGATCGCACGGCCAAGATACGCCCGGTGATACGGGCGACTATGGGAAGAGAACTTAACTGCAGAGGGTATAGAACATGACCAAAACCACGCTTTCTCAAACGCCCCTTACAGGGGCGGCAAACCGTCGCCGGTTCCTACAGGTTTCCGGCGCGGGTCTCGTAACGATGGGCGCCATGGGTCTGCCCGGCATGCGATCGGCGCAGGCCGACCCCTACGGCACCTTCACCTGGATCTCGCCGCGCGGCACGCTTGAAGTGCTCGACGACTATCCGTACTGGATCGGCAAGAAGATGGGCTATTTCGACGGGCTGGACACGAAGATGGAGCCTGGCCCTTCCGACGGCACGGCGACCGTGAAGTTCGTCGCGGTCGGTCAGGCCGACATGGGCTTCCCGTCTCCGGGCGTCTTCTCCTTCGCCATCGAAAACGGCATGAACCTGAAGTCGGTGTTCCACATGGGCGCGCTCGACACATTCAGCCTCGCCTTCCGCAAGGGCGAAGGCCTGAAGGATCTCAAGGACATCGAGGGCAAGACCATTCTCCTCGGTTCCGCCGCCTGGCAGGCGATCGTCGACCCGATGCTTGCAGCGCAAGGCGTCGACGTCAGCAAGGTCAATTACGTCGAGGCCGGCTGGCCGACGTGGGGCACTGCTCTCGCCAGCGGCCAGGGCGACGCTGCGCTTGGCTGGGAAGGCCTGCGCGCCGAATGGATTGCGACCGGCCTCGACTTCGAATACTGGCTCGGCGTGCAGAATTCCAAACTGCCGGCGAACACCTTCGTGGTGCGCGCCTCCGACCTGGAAGATCCGGATCGCGTCGACTTCCTCAAGAAGTATCTTCGCGGATGGGCGATGGGCCTGGAGTTCGCTTACCAGAACCCGCGCGCAGCCGTCGAAGCCGTGTTCGAGGAATTCCCGACCTTCGCCAAGAATACGGGCGCGGAGCTCGGCGTCGCTTCCATCCTGCAGCAGGGCAATGTCTTCCGCGGCACCATGGAAGCCCGGGAAGGCTGGGGCTGGCACGACATGTCGAGCTGGCAGACCTTCTTCGACCTGATCGCCGAAATGGGCCAGATCTCCAAGCCGGTGGACGCTGAAGCCGTTCTGACCAACGAACTGATCGGTCCGGCCAACGACTTCGACCACGCCAAGGTGAAAGCCGACGCCGACGCCTATGAACTCTCGGAAGAGATGAAGGCGATCGACATCGACTCCATCCGCGCGACCATGTTCGACGCGGCAGTGAAATAAGACTGCGCAAACGGATGAAAGTGCGGGCGGCGGGCTCTGTCGGGGCCGCCGCCCGCATACCAACTACAATCGAATTCAGGGGAGGGCGCTGTGCCTGACAAAGTGAAAGTTCTCGTCGTCGGTCTGGGTAACATGGGCGCCTCGCACGCCAGCGCTTATCACCGGATGGACGGTTTCGAAATCGTCGGTCTCATGAGCCGGACGATCAAGAGCAAGTCGATACCGGATGAGCTCAAGGGCTATCCGCTCTTCGAGGACTACGACGAGGCATTGGCTGCGACGAAGCCGGACGCTGTGTCGATCAACACCTGGCCGAACACCCATGCCGAATATGCAATCAAGGCGATGGACGCCGGCGCCCATGTCTTCATGGAAAAGCCGCTCGCCACCAATATTGAGGACGCGGAGAAGGTTGTGGCCAAGGCGCGCGAGACGAACCGCAAGCTGGTGCTCGGCTACATTCTGCGGGTGCATCCGTCGTGGGTGACCTTTATCGAGAAGGGACAGCAGCTCGGCAAGCCTCTGGTCATGCGCCTCAACCTCAACCAGCAGAGCAGCGGCCCGGCCTGGTCATGGCACAAGAACCTCATCGACTCCCTGATTCCAATCGTCGATTGCGGCGTGCATTATGTCGACGTGATGTGCCAGTTGACCGGAGCCAAGCCGGTGCGCGTGCACGGCATCGGTGCGAAGCTGTGGGACGACGCGGCCAAGCAGAACTACGGCCACCTGCATGTCACGTTCGATGACGGCTCGGTGGGCTGGTACGAAGCCGGCTGGGGCCCGATGATGAGCGAGATCGCCTATTTCGTGAAGGATGTGGTGGGCCCGAAAGGCGCCGTTTCGATCGTCGCCGGCCAGAACCACAACGACAAGGAAACGGACGAACTGTCCGACTCCGCCGATATCGACCAGCACACCAAGACCGACGCCATCAAGATCCACTACGCGGACGTCGACGGCGACAAGAATTTCTCGAAGAAGGACGAGATCCTCAACATGGAGGACGAGCCCGGCCACCAGGACCTTTGCGACCGGGAACAGGAGTTCTTCCTGAAGGCGATTAACGAGGATCTGGACCTGACCGAATCCATGGACGCGGCCGTCAACAGCCTGCGTATCGTTCTTGCGGCGGAAGAAAGCATCGAAAAGGGCAAGGCGATCGAACTCGCCTGATCGCCCTGCAATTAATGGCGGCCGGGTTTGCTCCGGCCGCAAGGTCGATCAGAGACCTGACGGGATCACCCGCTCGTGCCGGATGCGCCGGCAATCCATTTCATAATCGAGCTCCACCACCGGCGGCCGGTTGTAGTGCCAGGTCAGGCCGTTTCTGACTGCGCCGCGATTGACCAGTTCCTCGAAAAATGGGTGGATGTCGTAGACGGTATACAGCTGGGCCGCCGTCGTGTCCTTCCATCCTGCATCGAAGTGGCTCATGCGGCGTTCCATTTCGCCCATCACCCAATGGGCCTTTTCGCGCAGTCCGTCTGCGTCAACCTCTCCACGGCGGACGATGTGGTCCTGGTAGTTGCCTTTGCCTTCGGGAGCTTCGCCGCTGCCGGCGATTGTGAATGTCGGCGACGGCGTGTCGTCAGGCACCGTGTAGCAGAAGGCGTGGAAGCCGGGTTCCGACGGCGGGTCGATTTCCGGACAGACATTCGAACGCGCCACGGGGTTGTCCTCGCCCGTCATGATCCCCCATTCGATCAGCGTTTTCGAATAGTCGCGATTGAAAGTGCCGAAGCTTTTCTCTGTGAAGGGCTCCGGCGAGCGCATCTCGCAGGCGCAGAACGCCGTGAGCGGCCGGTTGCCCGACTTCAGGAACTCGGCGATCAGGGCGAACCCCTCCTTCATCGGCGCCACCTTGTCGAAACGGACGCGGTCGATCCGGAAGCCGGGAAGAGCGCTAACACCAGCGGAATATTGAAATACGCCCGGAACATAGGCGTAGCCTCCGGCCTGCATCTCGACGGGTTTGTTCATGTTGGTGATCCTTTCATGTCTGTGGAATTCAACTGCCGATGCTCAGCGGATCGGCGAGGCGGCGCAGGGCCGCGATGATGCTGTAGCCGGTAATGGCGCTGCTTTTCGGATTGTCCGGGTCCGGCAGGTTGACCGACGTCATGACGGCCTCGCCGACGCCCGAGACGATTTGCAATTCGTGACGGTTCGCGCTCGCGGCAGGATCCGCCCGGATTTCGATGATCGTGCGATCCGGGCCGAACCCGGCGAGGCTGACGGTGGCTGCGACATTGATGTTCTTTGGAAACCGCTTGACGGCTTCACGGGCCGCGCCCACGAATATGGTCGTTGGCTCCACAATGCCGTCTCCGGCTTCCCCGAACGCCTTCGGCGGCTTGGTGGAGATGAGTTTCACCGATTGCAGGCCGGCCTCGCGCGCAGCTGACAAGGCGTCGACGCCGGCGATCGCTCCGGACGGGGCGATGATCCGCCCCGAACCCGTTCGCGCGCGTTCGACAATATCGGGATTTTCAAGCAGGCCGCCGACGCTGGCCGCGATCAGGATGCGGTCGCGTTCCAGCGCCGAAAGCGCAATCGCGCGAAAGCAGTCGGGCGGCAGGCATTCGACGACGATATCGCCGTGGTCGGCGAGTTCGTCAAGCGTCACAACCGCCGGCGATGACTTGAATTGCGCAATGCGATTGCGTGCGCTTTCGGGACTGCTGGCGGTGACCGCCGCCAGACGCAGGCCGTCAATACCTGCATCCAGCGCCCGGGCGACCTTGATCCCGACGCTGCCAAGGCCGGCAACCGCCACCGCCAATTGCCGGCGTTCAGCCATAATTGACCACGAGAAACTTGATATCGGTCATGCTGTCCATGGCGTAGCGGGTTCCCTCGCGGCCGAAACCGGAATCCTTCCAGCCTCCGAACGGCATGTTGTCGATGCGGTAGATCGGCACGTCGTTGATCATCAGCCCCCCGACATCCCAGTCTTCAAGCGCCCGGAAGGCGGCCTTGAGGTCGTTGGTGAAATAGCCGCCCTGCAGGCCGTAACGGGAATCGGCGGCGCGCCGAACGCCTTCTTCGGCGCTCGATACCCGCGTGAGGGTGATAACCGGGCCGAAGATCTCCTCGGCCTCGACCTTCATGTCGGGTGTGGTGTCAGTGAGCACGGTAGGTTCAATGACTGCATTGTGGCGTTTGCCGCCTGCAAGCACGCGCGCCCCGCCGGAAACCGCCTCGTCGATCCAGCTTTCGATGCGCTTGGCAGACCCCTCGTCGATGACAGGGCCGACATCGACGCCTTCTTCGAGCGGATTGCCGACGCGGCACGCCTTGATGCGATCGAGCAGCTCCTTTTCGAAACGGTCGTAGACGGCGTCGTGCACGAAAACACGCTGCACGCCGATGCAATACTGACCGCCGTAAACGACCCCGCCGCGAACGCAGCGGGCGGCCGCAAATTCGATGTCCGCGTCATCGGCGACAACGACGGCGCCATTGCCGCCGAGCTCAAGCGCGACCTTCTTGTTTCCCGCCATGTCCTTGACGTGCCAGCCGACCTTCGCGCTGCCGGTGAAGGTGACCATGCGAACGCGCTCGTCGCACACCATCCGCTCGGCCTGTTCGACATTGCAATGAACCACTGAGAGCGCGCCCTCCGGCAAGCCGGCCTCGGCGAATATCTCCGCCAGAACCATGCTCGTCAGCGGCGTCTGCGGCGCCGGCTTCAGGATGACAGTATTGCCGACCGCAAGCGCCGGCGCCACCTTGTGCAGGACGAGGTTGAGAGGAAAATTGAACGGCGTGATCGCAAGCACCGGACCGATCGGGAACCGTCGGGCCACGCCGAAGCGGCGACCGAGATTGCTGAGCGTTTCAATGTCCGCCTCCGCCATGTCGAGTCGCGACCCGTCCGGGCGCGTCGTCTGGTAGGCGAAGACACTCTCATCGACGTCCAGCGGTACTTCCTGGCCGGAAAAATTGCGCGCCTCGCGCGCGGCGTTGCGCAGATTGAAGAGGGAGCGGGAAACCTCGCCGCGGGCGTCATAGAGCGGCTTTCCGGCCTCGGCCGCGATCAGAAGCGTGATCTCCTCCCGCCGCTTTTCGAGAATGTCGGCCGCGCGTTCCAGAATATCGGCGCGCACGAAACGCGGCAGCCTCTTCGTTTTCGCGAATGTTTCGACGGCGGCGCTGATCGCCGCATCCACGTCGTCGGCGTCGCTGATCGGCATTTGTCCGACTTCGTGCCCGTCATAGGGGCACAGGATCGTCTCAAATCGCCCGCTGTGGGTGACAGCATGCTCATTCATCACAGATAACTCCATCGTCATTCGGGCTGTCGTCAGGTGACGCCGATATAGGCTTCGCGCACTGCTGGCGCGTTCGCGATTTCGGAAGACGGACCGGACAGCGTTATCCGGCCGCGATCAAGAATATAGGCGCGATGCGCCAGATCGAGCGCGGTCATCACGTCCTGTTCGATGAGCAGGATGGCGACGCCGCCGCGATTGATCTCGACGAGCGCTTCTCCGAGCATGTCGACTGCCTGCGGCGCAAGACCGAGCGAAAGCTCGTCGATCATCAGGAGTTTCGGATCGCTCATGATGCCGCGGCCGATGGCGCACATCTGCTGTTCACCGCCTGAGAGCGTGCCGGCGTCCTGACGCGCGCGTTCGGCCAGACGGGGGAACATGGTCATGACGCGCTCGAGATCGCGCTTTACCTGAGGATCGTTCTGCGGCCGCAAATAGGCGCCCATCATCAGGTTGTCGCGAACCGACATCGTTCTGAACAGGCGACGGCCTTCGGGTACATGGGCGACGCCGGCGCGCAGCACTTCTTCGGGCGACTTGCCGGCAAGGTCGCCAGCGTCTGTCATGATGGAGCCGGATGTCGAGCGAACGAGCCCCGAAATCGTCTTCAGAAGCGTCGTCTTGCCGGCGCCGTTGGAGCCGATCAGACAGACCATCTCACCGGCTTCGACTGCAAGGTCGACGCCCCACAGGACCTGGATTTCGCCGTATCCTCCCTGGAGGCCGGATATCTCGAGAATATTCTCAGCCATTGCCGCCCGCCTTTCCGGCAAGATTCTGCGAATAGCGCTTGCCGAGATACGCCTTGATCACCTGCTCGTCCTTGCTGATCTCCTCGGGCGTGCCCTCGGCGATCTTGGCGCCGTGATGCAGGACCACGATGCGGGTGCAAAGCGTCATGACCACTTTCATCAGGTGTTCGATGATGATCACTGTCACGCCGCTTGCGGCGATCTTGCGGATCAGCTCGAGCGCGCCGTCGATTTCGGCCGGGTTGAGCCCCGCGTTGACCTCGTCGAGCAGCAGCACCTTGGGTTTCATGGCGAGGCTCTTGGCGAGCTCAAGGCGCTTGCGTCCGGCAAGCGTCAGTTCCGATGCGATGATATCCGCCGAATCCGCGATACCGACGAATTCCAGCGCCTCGCGCGCCTCTTTGCGCGCCGTCTCCATGTCGGATGCGCCGGCTGCGAAAACTGCCGGGGCCATGACGTTTTCGAGCGCCGTCATTTCCGGGAAGGGCTGCACCACCTGATAGGTGCGGGCGACACCCAGCCGGCCGATCTGGTAGGGCTTGCGCCCGCCAATGCTGGTCCCGTCGAAGATCACCTGACCGGCGGACGGACGCAGCGCTCCCGTCACGACATTGACGAGCGTCGTCTTGCCGGCGCCGTTCGGGCCGATCAGGCCGACGATCTCTCCCTTTTCGACGGAAAGGTCGACCGCGTCGAGCGCGATCAGTCCGTCGAATGTCCGCGAAACGCCCTGCAGGGTTAGGATGCTCATGACGCGGCGCCCTCCTCGGTTGACCTGGCGGCCCTGCGGCGGCGGATGACGCCGAGAATGCCGTTCGGCAGGAAGAAGATGAGGGCGACGATCAGGACGCCGAGCACAGCGGCGTGGAACGACAGGAAGTTGCGCCAGACGAGTTCTTCCATGACGATGAAGACGAATGCGCCGATCACCGGTCCGAAGATCGTTCCGGCCCCGCCAAGCAGAACCATTACGATCGGCTTGACGGAAAGCAGAATCGAAAAGACGTCCGGCGGCTCGATATAAAAGACCCATGAGGCATAGATTGCGCCGGCGCCGCCGACAAAAAGCGACGACAGGGTGAAGGCGATCACCTTGTAGCGGGTCGTGTTGATGCCGACCATCGACGAGGCGTCTTCATTCTGCCGGATGCACTGAAGCGCGAAGCCAATCCGGCTGGCGCCGACCAGCCAGTTCATGATGAAGGCGAGCACCGCAGCGGCGAGCATGGCGTAGAAGAACAGCTGCGCCTGGGCGGCGACCGAGATGCGCAGGACAGGCAGGTTAATGCCCATGCCGCCGCCGGTTAGGCTTGTCCAGGATGTGGCGATTTCGACCAGCACTTCCGCCACGACGAGACTGGCGATAGCAAAATAATGACCTTTGAGGTGCAGGATCGCCATTCCGAGCAACACGGCGAACAATCCTGCGGACAGGCAGGCGGCGATCCAGGCGGCGAACATCGGAACGCCTGCGCCCTGCAGGATTGCGCCGGTATAGGCGCCCAGTCCGAAAAAGGCCGCTGTCGAAAAGGACGGGTAGCCGGCATAGCCGCCGATGACGTTCCAGGACAGGGCGAGCACGCAGTACATGGCGAACATCGTGCCGAGGCGAAGCAGGTAGTTGTCGCCCAGCAA
Source organism: Hoeflea sp. CAU 1731 (assembly GCF_039888615.1). NCBI lineage: Bacteria > Pseudomonadati > Pseudomonadota > Alphaproteobacteria > Hyphomicrobiales > Rhizobiaceae > Hoeflea > Hoeflea sp. CAU 1731. Next base: position 268,159 of record NZ_JBDQQS010000006.1, read on the forward strand.
AGGCAGCATCGCGATTGCCGCCACGACGATTATGGAAATCAGGATGCGTATCATTCGTAGCCACTCCGGCCCATGATCCCCGTCGGTTTGAAGATCAGCAGAAGAATGAGAAGCGCGAAGGCGATGGTCAGCCCGTGCTGCGGGCCGATAAACAGCGCTCCGAAGCTCTGGATGACGCCGAGGGCCAGGCCGCCGACCATGGCGCCGGCAATGCTGCCCAGCCCGCCGAGAACGCAGACGACAAAGGCGATGCCGAGGAAATCGGTCGATGCGAGCGGCGATATCGGAAAGATGAGGCTGAGAAGGCTTCCGGCTGCGCCGGCCATCAGCGCGCCGATGCCGAAGGTGAGCGCGTAGACGCGGTTGACGTTCACGCCCATCAGCGCCGCTGCCTCCCGGTCCATGCGCACGGCCACGATCGCGCGGCCCATGCGGGAGCGTATCAGGACCACGTAAAGCAGGCCGGTTAGCGCCGCAGCCAGCAGCATGGCGTAGAGACGGCTGAGCGGAATAACCAGGCCGCCGACAATGGCGCTGCCGAATGGCGATTCCAGCCGGACCGTGCGGTAGTCGGCCGAGAAGGCGAGAAGCATGCCGTTATTGAGCAACAGGTCGAGACCGAAGGTCAGCACCAGCGTCGTCAGAACCGGAGCGCCGACCACGCGATTGATTAGTCCGATCTGTAGCAGGTAACCGAGCGCGAACAGAACGCCGCCGGCCAGCACGATCGAGGCGAACGGATGGACGCCCAGATGCACGTAGGCGAAATAGGCGACGTAGGATCCAAGCACGACGAAGGAGCCGTGCATGATGTTGATGACGTTCAGAACGCCCCAGACCAGCGAGAAGCCTACCGCGATGCACGCGTAGAGTCCGCCGAGCATGAGCCCGTTCAGGAGGATCTGGATATAAAGCATTGCGAGTGCGCCGGATAAGAGGAGTAGCCCGCGAGCCGCACGGCCCGCGGGATTTCGACGGATTCAGCTTACTTGATATCGCCGTAGTGCATGTCGGACTGCTTGATCGCATCCGGATAGATAACCTTGGGCTCTCCGTCCTGGATCTGGAAGACCGGCGGCTCGAGCGAGGTGATCTGGCCGTTTTCGCCAAACTTGACCGGGCCATAGAAGGTCATCACGTCGAGGCCGGCCAGCGCGTCGCGCACGGCCTGCGGGTCGATGCTGCCGGCCTTTTCGATGGCGATCTGCAGGATATCGCCTGCGGCGCTCGCCGAAGCTTCGGCATAGTCGGGCGTTGATCCGTAGGTTTCTTCGAAAGCCGCGATATAGTTGGCGGTGGAGCCGAATACGCCTTCGCCGTCATAGGATACGGCGGGATGCCACCAGGCCGCGCTCGATACGTTGTCGGCGGAGCTGCCGCTGGCTTCGATGAACTCGCGATAGGCGGGGCCGGCGATCATCGTCAGCACTTTCGGCGAGACGCCGAGTTCGGACATTTGACGCCGGATCAGGATGAGATCGTTGATGTAGCCGGTCGCAAACACCCAGTCCGGCTGCGACTGGCGCATCAGGGTGAGCGCTGACGCGTGATCGACGGTGCCGATCGCATATTCGTCGAAGGAGACGATCTCGAAGCCGTTGTCATTCGCCGAGCCTTCCATTTCCTTGGCGATCGCCAGCGGGAAAAGGTCGTTACGGGCGTAGATCGCGACTGTCTTCACGTCTTCATCGGAGTCGGCAACGATCTTCGCCAGCGGGTCGGTCAGGGTGCCGTTCGGCGTGAAAGTGCCGAACAGGAACTTGTAGCCCTGGTCATAGACCTGTTCGGAGGACGCCGTGGCGGCGATGGTCGGTATCTGGTAGCGCTCGGAAACGCTGCTGGCGGCTTTGGCGGCGCCGGAGCCGAAGGGCGAGAACAGGAAGTTGACTTCGTCCTCGGTGATCAGGCGCTCGGCCGACTGGACGGCGCGCGGGGTGTTGGATTCGTAATCGACGTAAACAATCTCGACAGTGTAGGTCTTGCCGTCGACTTCGATGCCGCCGGCTTCGTTGACCTTGCTGGCCCACAGATCGTAGCCGCGCTTCTGTTTTTCACCTTCCGGCGAGAGCGGGCCTGTCAGCGGCAGCGGGGCGCCGACCTTGATGACATCCTCGGCCTGTGCGGCGCCGAACGTCGCGGTTGCCAGCATAACGCCTGCTATTGCGCTGCCGAGCAGTGAAGTCGCAAATCCACGCATTGAATTCTCCTTTGTTTTTAAGTTCCCGATGCGTGATGTTATTGGCCGGAGGCGTTCCTAGGAAGCGTTAACATCAGCACGCGGCGTTGCGAAAATTGCAACATCACCGTGGTCACTTGCGAGCGACACAATGGTTTGAACGAGGCCCTGGGCGGCGAGCGTGGGTTCGATTTCGGCGTGTTTGCAGATGTGGGCCTTGGCCTTTGTCAGGGCGGTGTCGGCAAGCGGCACAGCGACGAGCTGTTTTGTGGCAAGCTCGCGCTCGCATGCGAAAGCCGGCATGAAGGCTACGCCCATCTCGTGCAGGGCGAATTGTCTGAGCATATCGATAGAGTTGGTTTCGAGCCGGATATTGACGTCGAACTGGCTGGACTTCAGGACATGATCGACGAGATGGCGGATGCCGAAGGACGGATCGGGCAGGCCGATCGGCTCTGCGACAAGATCCGAGAACGCCAGGATCTTGCGAGCAGCCATCGGGTGGTGTGGCGCCATGATTGCGTGCAGCGGCTGCTGGATGGTGGCGAGCGCCACCACATTGTGACGTGGAAAGGGATGAAACGATATGCCGATGTCGCACCGGTCTTCCGCGACTGCCTGCATGACGTCGTCGGTTCCCGCGATGCAGACTTCGTAGGTAATGCCCGGATATTGTCGGCAGAAGGCGTCGAGCGCGCGCGGCAGCAAGCCGCCGATCATGCCTTCGACAGTGTAGATGCAGACATGGCCGCTGTGCAGCCCCTTGAGCGCATCGATCGACGTCTTGACCCGCTGCATTTCGCGCGCGCGGCCCTGCACGAAACGAGCGACGACCTCGCCGGCCGGCGTCAGCTTGACGCCCTGCGGGTGCCGGACGATGAGTTCCGTGCCGAACATGTGCTCCAGTTTCTGGATCTGCCGGCTGATTGACGACGCCGAAACATGCAGCCGTTCGGCCGCCTGGCGGATGGATCCGAGCCGAACGACCTCGTTGAAATAGGATAGCGCAGTGTCCATGACCGGCTCCAGATTGATTGCGGGCTTAACAAACGGGAATTGCAGCGGAAACACAATGTCGGAACCGGCTGCGGGAATGGTATTGTCTATCGTGTATATACACGATATGATTTACGTATGACCACCGTGGACCCGATCGAGAACTCCTTCAACGATTGCCTGCTGATGAACACCATCAGAACGGCGCGGATATTGACGCGGAGATATGACAATCGCATCCGGTCGTTCGGCGTAACGGTCGTGCAGTTTTCGGTTCTGATGACGATACGCCGGCATCGCGACGAAGCTATCAACGCGCTTGCCGGCCGCATCGCAATGGAGCGTTCGACCCTGACCCGTAACGTCGATGTTCTCGTCAGGAAAGGCCTTGTCAAAAAGCAGAACAGCGGCAGGGGAAACGCCAAGGTCTGTCGTTTGACGACGGACGGGGAACGGCTGCTTGACGAGCTCATTCCCTACTGGTCCGCGGCAAGGCAGGAACTGCGAACGCGACTGGGCGACACGAATGGCGACGACCTGCTGAGGTTCCTTCGGGCGATGGGAAACGGCTGACATCAAATTACGAGGACGAAAAGAAGTGGAGACGAACGAATGAGCGACGACCCGATCGTGGTGACAGGTCTCGGCGCGGTTTCGCCGCTGGGCGTGGGCGTGGACGTGAACTGGCGGCGCCTGACGGCGGGAAAAAGCGGCGTCGTCTCCAACACGCGCTTCGATGTAGCGGACTACGCCTGCAAAATCGCCGGGCTGGTCCCCGCGAAATCGGACGATCCGGAAGGTTTCGATCCGCTGGACTTCGTGGATCAAAAGGATCTCAAGAAGACGGACACGTTTATCCACTACGCGCTGGCGGCGACGCAGGAGGCTGTGGATCAGTCCGGATGGGCGCCTGACGCGGAAACTGAAAAGTCGCGCACGGCTGTCATCATCGCGACCGGCGTCGGCGGACTGCCGGCGATTACAAACGCCGTCAACGTCGTCCAGGAGCGCGGGCCGCGCAGGCTCTCGCCCTTCGTCGTCCCATCCTTCCTGCCCAATCTCGCTTCAGGGCATGTTTCAATCCGCTACGGCTTCAAGGGTCCGATCGGCTGTCCGGTCACCGCATGCGCCGCGTCCGCCCAGGCGATCGGAGACGGCATGCGGCTGATCCTGAACGGCGAGGCCGATGTCGCCGTCTGCGGCGGTTCGGACGCCTGCGTCGATCCGGTGGGGATCGGCGGTTTTGGCGCCGCGCGCGCTCTGTCCACCGGCTTCAACGACGAACCGCATCGCGCGTCGCGCCCCTTCGACAAGCAGCATGACGGCTTCGTTCTTTCCGAAGGCGCGGCGACGATTGTCATCGAGCGGCTGAGCCATGCGCAGGCGCGGGGCGCTAAGCCGATCGCCGTGCTTGCCGGCTATGGCACGAGTTCCGACGCCTATCACGTGACGGCCGGGTGTCCCGATGGGGAAGGAGCGGCGCGGGCGATGCGTCTCGCCCTGCAGATGGCGGGGATTGCGCCGGCGGCGATCGACTACGTCAACGCGCACAGCACGTCGACGCCGGTGGGCGACGCGGCCGAGATCGCCGCCATTCGCGCGGTCTTTCCCGATCGCGGCAAGGATCTTGCGGTCACGTCCACCAAGTCGGCGACCGGACATCTTCTGGGCGCGGCGGGCGCACTGGAAGCCGTCTATTCCATACTGGCCTTGCGCGACGGCGTGGTTCCTCCGGGCCTGAACATCGAAGACCCGGAACCGGACGCTGACGTCTTCGATCTTGCGCCGAACGCAGCGAAATCGAAGCAACTCGACTACGTGCTGTCGAATGGATTCGGCTTCGGCGGTGTGAACGCCAGCCTGGTCTTCCGTCGTGCGTAGTGAAGATCAGAGTCCCTGTTCGAGCCTGCGCCATTCGGAGGGCGGGCGGCCGATCACGCGCTTGAAATCCCGGCTCAGGTGATAGGCGTCGAAAAAGCCGCAGTCGAATGCGATCTCCGAGAGCGTCCTGCTGCTTTCCAGGAGCAGGCGCTGCGCCATGGCGAGCCGGGCGCGGCGCAGATAGGCGCGCGGCGTCGTGGCGAAATGCTTCTGGAACAGGCGGCGGAGCTGCGACGAACTCATGCCTGCGTAGCGTTGCATGTCGTCTGACGACCATGGCGCTTCCGGATTGGCCATGATGGCGGTGTGGAGCCGGCTGAGCGCCGGCGGCAGACTGGGTCGGACTGCCGAATCGCGCTGGCGCGCAAGCAGGCGCAACAGATCCGCGACATCGGCGTTCAGCCGGAGATCCGCGTCGGCAGAGCGCGCGGCCATGGTGTCGAAGAGACGATGGAACCAGGCGATCATCTCGCCGCTTTCCGCGATCGTCATGCGCGGTCGGCCGGCGCCGAACAGTCGTCGCCGCAGCGCCGGATTATCCGGCCCGTACATGCGCAACCACATCACAGACCACGGATGTCTCTCGTCCGCGCGATGCGAATGCGGCGCTTCGCCCGGTATCCAGACCAGTTGACCCTGGCCGACATCGAATGTCTTTCCGTCGATCTCGACCGTACCCTTGCCGGATAGGCAGTAAATGACGTCGTCGCCCGGGCACTCGAGCCGTGAGACGCCGCCGCCGGGCGCAGAATCCAGCCAGCCGGACCGCAGGACGGTGAAGAACGCCCCATGCATGGCGACGTCCGGCAGATAATGATGGCTGGCGCGCACTCTCGCGGTCAGGCGTACGGAATTCATGCGCGTTTTATACATCTAATTTGTCGCAGCGTCCATTTTGTTCATATGTGTCGAATGTCAGATTGCGTAGAAGAGGTCGCGGCGTCGCGACCGGAGGACACTTTGGGAGGAAGGCATGCTGGTTCCAAGCAGATCGGAAATGCGCGCGTATGAAGTCGATGGCTATTATGTGCGCAAAGGATTTCTGTCCGAGGCGGAAGTCGGCGATTTCCGCGACAATGCGCGGCGGCAGCTGGAAGCCGAAAGCGCCGCTGGCGGCGTCATGGAAAAAGGCGACAAAGCCGGCAACAAGACGCTTCTCAAGCTCTGGAATACCGCTGGAGACGACAAATACGGCCTGCTTGCCCGTGACGAGCGCCTGGCGCGGCTGGCGGAAGCACTGATCGGCAACGATGTCTACCTCTACAGCCACAAGATGACGATGAAGCAGCCGCGCGAGGGCGGCGCCTGGGAATGGCATCAGGATTTCGGCTACTGGTACAACAATGGCTGCCTGTCGCCGGAAATGCTCTCGGTTTTCATTGCCCTGGACCCCTCCAACAAGGCGAATGGGTGTCTGCAGGTGCTGAAGGGCTCACACATTCTGGGCCGTCTGGATCATATTCGCGAGGACGGCCAGACGAATGTGGACAAGCCTTACCTGAACGCTGCGGTTGAGCGTTTTGAACATGTCTATGTGGAAATGGAAGCTGGCGACGCGCTGGTGTTTCATTCAAACCTGCTGCACCGCTCCGACGCCAATACGAGCGACACCTATCGCTGGGGCTATATCTGCTCCTATAACGCGGTGCATAACGCTCCCTTCAAGCGCGAGCGCGATTACGGAAATTACGAGGAACTGAGAACCGTTCCGGCGGGCAGCTTCCTTAAAGCGTCATGAGCGACGGCGCGGATACGCATCGCGCAGGAGAGGCAATGGGCATGCGGAGCAGACGCGGCGTCGACAACGATGGCGCGTCGCTGCGCAGCCGGATCGCCCGGCTGGCAGGCGCTAAGGAGACCGGCGTGTTCCTTGCGCTGGTTGTCATGTGCATTTTTCTGTCTGTCACGACCGACGGGTTTCTCACGACCGTCAATCTCCTGAATGTCGGCCGGCAAATCTCCCTGCTTGGCATCATGGCGATCGGCATGACATTCGTACTGATTTCCGGCGAGATCGATCTGTCGGTTGGCTCCACCTATGCATTGGCGGGTCTTAGCACCGGTATGCTGATCGTGTTGGGCTGGGGCCTGTTTCCGGCGCTGGTGCTGGGCTTGATGTGCGGGGCGGGCATCGGCGTCATCAACGGTCTTCTGTCGACCTATGGGCGGCTTCCGTCGCTGATCGCGACGCTGGGCATGCTGTCGATCGTGCGCGGAACTGCGCTGCTGATGACCGGCGGCAAGCCGGTGACGGTCAATGAGCGCAACGGCGCCGATCCCGACACACTCGCCGCCTTCGAGGCGATGGGGCAGGGCTATCTCTTCGGCGCCATTCCAATGCAGCTCGTGTTCTTTGCAGCGGTCGCAGCCCTTGGCTGGCTGCTCCTGTCGCGCACGGCCTTCGGCTTTCGCGTGTTCGCCGTCGGCGGCAGCGCCAAGGCGGCGCGGGTTTCGGGAATACACGTCCAGACAGTGAAGATCTGGGCGTTCGTCATCATGGGCGTGCTCGCCGCTTTGGCCGGCATTCTGTCGATGGCGTTTCTGCCAAGCGGGCAGGCGGGGCGGACCGGCCTTGGCCTGGAGCTTGATGTGATTGCAGCGGTTGTCGTCGGCGGCGCATCGCTTGCGGGAGGAATAGGCACGGTGCTGGGCACCGTGCTCGGAGTTCTGATCATTGGCGTTCTTCGCAACGGCCTGGTGTTGCTCGGCGTATCGCCCTTCACCCAGGAAGTCATGATCGGGCTGGTGATCATCGTCGCCGTTGCCATTGACAAATGGAGCACCAGATCGAGATCGGCCTAGAGGGAGTCCTGGCCGTAACAACCCCAAAGGGAGGAAACTATGAGAAGCAGATTTCTGATAACGACGGCAATCGCCGCGCTGGCGTTTGGCGCAGCGCCCGCGAGCGCCGATCCGGCCAAGGTCACGGACTTTAATCTTGCGCCGCGGATCGCCGAAAACGTCAAGTCGGGCGAGCCACTCAACATCTTCGTGTCCTATCACGACGTGTCGAACGAGTTTTCGCCCTTCGTGAAGGCGGGCGTGGAACGCGCCGATTCCGAGGACGGCGTCAACGCGCGTTTTATCGGACCCGTGGGCGCTGACGCCGATGGCCAGATTTCCGAAATCGAGACGCTGATGGGCCAGATGGACGGCCTCGCCATTTCCTCGGTGAGCTCCGACGCCCTTGCGCCGCTCATAAACCGGGTGATGGAAGCAGGCATTCCGGTGGTCACCTACAACACCGACAACGCCGACAGCAATCGCCTGGTCTTCGCCGGTCAGGACCTCGTTCAGTCGGGCCGTGAAGCCGGAAAGCTGATGGGTGAAGTTCTGGACGGCAAGGGCAAGGTGATGATCACGACGCTCGACGCCGCGGCGCAATGGTCTCTCGACCGGGAAAACGGCGCCCGCGAAGCGCTCGAGAAATTCCCGGATATCGAGGTTGTCCGCACGCTCAACACCGGAACCGATCCGCAGGAGATCTACTCGGCGATCGAAAACGCCATGCTGTCGGATTCATCGATCACCGGCATTCTGTCACTGGAGTGCTGCTCGACGCCTGCCGCCGGCGAATGGGTCAAGCGCAACGGCAAGACGGGCGACGTCAAGATCGTCGGTTTCGACCTTCTCGACCAGACAGTGGAACTGGTGTCCGACGGCGTGATCCAGGCGACCATCGACCAGGCGCCGGAGCGTCAGGGTTATGAGGCTGTCAACCTGCTGGTCAAGTTCCTGAAGGGCGAGACCATCGACGACCTCGACACCGGCGTTGGCGTCTATACGCCTGAAACCATCTCGAAAGTGATGCAGTAGTACGGGCGTCGGCCGGCCTTTGCGCCGGCCGACCTTCCGCTGACAAGGTGTCGAATGAGCCAGCAACCGATCGTCGAACTGCGTAGTATTACAAAGACCTATCCGGGCGTCGTGGCGATGGACAGTGTCTCCGTCGACTTCCGCTCCGGCGAGGTGCATGCGGTTATCGGCGAAAACGGCGCGGGCAAGAGCACCATGATGCATGTGCTCGCGGGCGAGGTGCAGCCCAACAGCGGAAGCATCCTGATCGACGGCAGGGAGACGAGTTTTCCGACGCCGCTGGCGAGCCAGGCGCAGGGCATTCGCATCGTCTTCCAGGAACTGTCGCTCTGCCAGAACCTGACTGTCGGCGAGAATGTGCTGCTCGGGCCCTTCGGCGCGCAGCGGGCGCTGTCCCTTCTCAACCGGAACCGCGCAGCGCGAGCCGCCGCAGGCACGCTGGCCGAGCTTGGCCTCGCCGATTTGCACACCGACACGCCGCTTGCCAGCCTGACGGTCGCGCAGCAGCAGCTTGTCGAAATCGCCAGGGCGATTTCACAAAAGGTGCGGGTTCTGGTCCTCGACGAGCCGAACTCCGCCCTGTCTCCGCGTGAATCACAGCGTCTTTTCGACATTGTGCGGCGATTGCGAGATCAGGGCGTGACAGTGATCTATGTTTCTCACCATCTGGAGGAAGTTCTGTGCCTCGCCGATCGCATCAGCGTCATGCGCGACGGCCACATGATCACCAGTTTCGACAATACACCAGAGGTGACGGTTGATCGTCTGGTCACGCACATGGTGGGGCGCAAGGTCGACAAGGCGGAGCAGTATTCGATATCGGCGCAGGCGGGAGGTGCGAGAGACGAGATCGCTCTCGAAGTGAAGAACATGACCGTTCCGGGCGCAATCCGCGACCTCGACTTCAAACTGTCGCGTGGCGAAATCCTCGGCGTCGCCGGATTGCCCGACAGCGGCAAGGACATGCTCGCGGACGCGATCTTTGGTCTGGTTACGCGTGACGGCGCAGTCGAGATCGGCGGCATCCTGCTGCAGCCGGGCAAACCCTCCCATTCGCTTGCCGCGGGCATTTCCTATATCCCGGCGGACCGCAGAGGCGCGGGCGCCCTTTTGTCGATGACGGTGGCCGAGAACACCGTATCTTCGGCGCTGGGCGCCTTCGCCCGGCTCGGTTTCCTGCGTCGCCGGCCGATCCGCGACACGGCGGCCGAGTATGCGCGCAAGCTCGACACACGGATCGCGAGCCTCGGACAGAAAGTCGAAACGCTGTCAGGCGGCAACCAGCAAAAAGTAATCCTCGGACGCGGGCTCGTCACCGGTCCGCGGCTTTTGATTCTGCACGAGCCGACGCGCGGCATCGACGTCGGCGCAAAGGCGGAAATCTATTCGATCCTGAAGTCTCTGGCCGCGGACGGAATGGCGATCCTGATGATATCTTCCGAACTGCCCGAGGTCATGCTGCATTCAAGCCGTGTGCTGGTGCTCGCCAACGGACGGCTGTCCGGGCAGCTGACGGGGGCCGACATCACCGAGGAGGCGATCATGTCGCTTGCAACAAAACATGAAAGGGAAGCGGCCGCATGACACGCATCACAGTCGTCGGCAGTTTTGCCGTGGGCCTGACCATTCGGACGCCGGAAATGCCGGTTTTCGGGCAGACGATACTCGGGTCGGATTTCGATTTCGGACCGGGTGGAAAGGGATCGAACCAGGCGGTTGCCGTGGCGCGTCTGGGATGCGATTCCTCTCTGGTGACCTGCATAGGACGGGACGAACTCGCCGCCGTCGCCGACAAGCTTTACGCCGCAGAAGGCGTTGACACCGCCTATCTGGAGCGGACGGACCAGCGCCCGACAGGCGCCGGTATTATTGTGCTCAACGCTGAAGGGGCCAATTTCATCATCCTGGACATGGGCGCGAACGAGCTGATGGACGCCGCCTTCGTCGATCGCGCGCAGGAACGCATTCTGAAGAGCGACATCGTCATGGCGGTGTTGGAGATACCGGTCGCCGCAGCGCACCGCGCGATGGAAATCGGCAAGGCGTCCGGCGCGCGCACGATCCTCAATCCCGCCCCGGCGCAGATACTGCCGGAAAGCATCTTCCCGCATGTCGACTATCTGACGCCCAATGAAAGCGAGTTGCGCATCCTCCTGGGGCTTGCGCCGGACGATTCAAGCGGAACACATGACCTCGCGCTCGAGCTGAGAAAACGCGGTGTTGGAACTGTGGTCGTCACGCTGGGCGAAAAGGGAGCCCTGGTGATTTCTGAGGAGCACGATGTCCTGATCCCGTCTCCGAAGGTCGAGGTCGTGGACACAACGGGCGCCGGCGACGCCTTCAACGGCGGCTTTGCGGTGGCGCTCGGCGAGGGACGCAGCCTCGAAAAGGCGGTCGCCTACGGCGCAAAATGCGGCGCGCACGCCTGCACGCGGCTCGGCGTCATCCCGTCTCTGGCGACCCGAAGGGACATTGCGAAACTGTTTGGCGACGCGAACTGAAAAACCACGAAAAGGACCTGACAGATGAAACACGGCAAGCTGCTGAATGCGGAACTCAACCACGCGATCGCCACCATGGGCCATGGCGACCTGATGATCGTTTGCGATGCGGGGTTTCCGATCCCCTCTGACGCATGGCGCATCGATCTTTCGATAACCCGCGACGAGCCCGATCTCGCAACAGTGCTGTCGGCCATCGGCGATGAATTTATCGCCGAGAAGGTGTCCTATGCGGACACGCTGCCCCAGCATAATCCTGTGCTGCTCGAAACCGTGCGCAAGCTTTTCTCCGACGCCGAGGAAGAGGCGATCACGCATGAGACGATCCTGGGCGAGATGGCGGCGAAAGCGAAGGTTATCGTGCGCACCGGCGCCTATGATCCCTGGGGCAATATCCTGCTTTATTCAGGCGTCGACGTGCCGCTATGGTTCGACAAGCCAGGCGTTGTCGCGCCCGACTATTACGCCGAAAAGCTGAAGGACTGACGATGCCGCACATCTTCGACTGGTCGGCGACACGGCGCGAACGGTCGACGACCGTTGGCGGACTGCGCGCCGCGCGCGGCCGGCATGGCAGTTTTGCGCAGGTGACCGCAGACACCGCAGTCGAAGCCGCCGCAGCGGAAGCGGCGGGCGTCGAGATGGTTGTCTGCCGGGCGCAGAATGTGAAGGAGGTCCGGCAAGGATCGACAAAGGTCTTCGTGACGGCGGCGCTGGGTTTTGCGCAGGCCGTGACGAAAGACGAAATCCTGCGGACGGCGCTGACGGCGCTTGTCGATGGCGCCGACGCCGTGATCACGGCGCGTCGCCTGGATGTCGTCTCGCTGCTGGCCGCCGAGGATATTCCCGTGATGGGTCATCTCGGCTATGTCCCACGCAAATCGACCTGGGTGGGCGACATTCGAGCCTTCGGAAAGACGGCTGACGAGGCGGTGGCGTTATTCCACCGGTTTCGCCGGCTGGAAGAGGCCGGCGCCTTCGCCGTCGAAGCCGAACTGGTCCCGGCCGCGCTCATGGCGGAAATCTCGGCGCGCACCGGGCTCGTGACTGTGTCGCTGGGCTCGGGGCCGGCGGCCGACGTCATGTTCCTGTTTACCTCCGATATTTGCGGAGAGAGCGAACGCCTGCCGCGGCATGCGCGCCGCTACGCGGATATCGCCTCACTTCAAAAACGTATCGAAGACGAACGCATCGCGGGTCTGTCGGCCTTCCGCCGGGATATCCGCGAACGATCCTTTCCTTCCAACGGCGAGACAGCGCGCATCGACGATGCTGTCCTGGATGAATTCCGGGCCCGCATCGACGACTGACCGCACCCTCTCGTCTTCAATTCGACTGAACATTCTGCGCCGCCCGCGCTGCGAGCGGCTTTACCGGAGACTATTGATGAAAGACCTTGCCGGGATCGCCAGCGTTATCCAGCACACCAATGTTTCGCCTGCTTCGTCGCGAAGCGATATCGAGGAACTGTGCGACGAGGCGATGGAATTTTCATTCAACGGCGTCATGGTCCAGCCGTGCTGGATTGAAATGTGCCGACAGCGGCTCGCTGGCAGCGGCGTGCGCGTCTGCTCGGCGATGGCCTATCCGATGGGCGGAAGCCTGACCACGAGCAAGGTTTCGGAGATGCGCGATCTTGTGGCGGCGGGCGTTGACGAGATCGACTTCATGGCGAATATCGGGTTTCTCACCAGTGGAGAACCAGCCGCCTATCACGATGAGATCGCAGCGCTCGTTGCGGCGGCGGGGGCGAAGCCGCTCAAAATCATGCTGGAACTGGGCGCCATGCCCGAGACGCTTTGGGCGACCGCGATCCACGAGGCGGAGAAGGCGGGCGTGGCCTATGTCAAGAATTCGTCCGGCTGGGGCAATGGCGGCAAGGCCACGGTGGAAAACGTATCTTTCATGCGCAAATCGGTGACGCGCGCCGGGGTCAAGGCCTCCGGCGGCATTCGTTCGCTCGCTGATGCGACGGCGATCCTGAACGCCGGAGCCGAGCTTCTGGGAACCAGCGCCGGTCCTGCGATCATGCGCGGGAACAGCGGGAATCAGGACTACTGACGACGAAGTGGTCAGGATCTGCGGCATATAGCACAGAGGGCAATATCAGTTCGCGCCAATCCCGCTATTGCCTGGTTTGATACTCGCGCTCCGCCTGAAGCGAGGCGAGGTGCTGCTCGGCGGCTGCGGCCGCCGCGCGTTCGATCGCCCTGAAGCGACTGACGACGGAAAGTCCGAGCGCGGTCAATGCCGCACCGCCCCCGTGTTTGCCGCCGGCTCGGGCCGAAACCACCGGTTTGCCGAGGATGCGGTTCAACTCCTCGACCAGATCCCAGGCGCGTTTGTAGGACATGTTCATGGCCCGCGCGCCGGCCGAAATCGAGCCGTAGGCTGCGATGTTTTCGAGGAGTTGAATTTTCCCCGGGCCGATGCGGCCGCCTTCTTCGAAATCGATGCGAACGCTCAGCGTGGGCATGTCAGACGCCCCTTCGTTATTTTTCATGGGTTATAACGCTTCTCATTGGGGCAGTCGCCGCGGCGCCAGCGCGGCGCTCTTGATCTGGGCAAAGACCGGACGTCCATCTTCCAGTTCCAGAAGGTCCCAGGAGCGCCGTGTGATGCGCGCGAGCAACTGCTCGCCATTGCTGTCGTGTCCGAGCGTCAGAACCATCACCATCTCCCGGTCGTCGAGGGTGCGCGAACTGCTGATTGTCGCCGGCAGGACGTTGAGGATGGAGGTGGAAGTTGGTTTCTCCAATGCGAGGCTTACGTCGCTTGCTCCAATGCGCAGTCGCTGCCTTGATCCGGCGGGTATGTCGGAGGAACCCGGAATGAGGAAACTGCCGCCGCGAACGTCGAACCGTGTCAGGCCATAGGCGGCGTCGTAGTCTGATACGACGGCGTCGAGGGTGACGGCTGCGCCGCGCCGTAACGCCAGCGGCAGGTTCGTGTCGCTTTGCAAGGCGCCAAGCGGCCCGCTTGCGACTACCCTGCCTGCGTCCAGCAGGATCAGGTGATCAGCGAGCCTCTCGACTTCAGACATGTCGTGCGTGACGTAGAATACAGGTATCGCAAGCAACCGGTGCAGCCGTTCGAGGAAAGGCAGGATTTCGTCGCGCGACTGCCGATCGAGAGCGGATAGCGGCTCATCCATCAGCAATATGCGCGGTTGGGACAGGAGCGCGCGGCCGACGGCGACGCGCTGCCGTTCCCCGCCAGACAGGCGCTGTGGACCACGCTGCATCAGGCGGTCGAGGTCGAGAAGTTCCACCACTTCCTCGAAGCCGACGCCGCCGCTTGCAGTAGACTGGGCCCTGCCGCCGGTGGAAAAAAGCAGATTGTCGCGCACCGACAGATGCGGAAACAGGCTCGCCTCCTGGAAGACGTAACCGACGGCGCGTTTGTGCGTTGGCGTAAAACGCATCTCGTCCTGCCAGGTATCCTCTCCGATCCGGCACGCGCCGGCCAGCCGGTCCAGCCCGGCGATGCAGCGCAGAATAGTGGTCTTGCCGCAGCCGGAAGGTCCAAACAGGGCGGTCAGGCCGTGTCCCAGCGCATCGAACGTCACATCCAGGTCGAAATCACCCAGACGGCCAGACAATGCGACATGGATATTGGCTTCCTCGCTCATGAGCCGACCCGCCGCATGCGTTTCTCGATCAGTGTCATCGCCAGAATGACCGCGAATGCAAAGACCACCATGCCCGCTGCAAGAATGTTGGCCTCGCGCCACTGCAGGGTTTCGACGAAGTCGTAGATGGCGACGGACAGCACCTTGGTTTCACCAGGTATGTTTCCGCCGATCATCAGGACGACGCCGAATTCACCGACCGTATGGGCGAAGCCGAGCACGGCGCCTGTAAGAAAGCCCGGCCGGGCGAGCGGCATGGCGACGGTCCAGAAGACGCGGGCCGGAGAGGCGCGCAGCGTTGCGGCGACTTCGAGCGGTCGATCGCCAATCGCTTCGAAAGCGTTGCGGATCGGCTGGACGACGAAGGGCAGGGAATAGACCACCGAGCCGATGACCAGCCCTTCGAAGGTGAAGGCGAGCGTGCGCGCGCCCCACAGCCCTGCGATCGCGCCGCCCGGTCCATCCGGCCCTAGGGCTACAAGAAGATAGAAGCCAAGCACGGTTGGCGGCAGAACCAGAGGCAGGGCCACGACGGCAGCCGCAGCTTCCTTCCATCTGGCGCGGGAACGGGCGAGCCACCAGGCAATCGGTGTACCGATAAACAAAAGGATAACGGTCGTTGTCGCCGCGAGCGCGATCGTGAGCCGCACCGAGATCCAGATTTCGGATGACATGGCCGGCGCCTATTCTGTCTTGTCTACGCCGTAGCCGTATTTCTCGATCAGGGCGATGGCGGCTGCGCCTTTAAGGAAGCTCAGAAAGGCTTCGGCCGCGGGATTGTCGTGACCGGTCTTCAAAAGCACCGCATCCTGCCTGATCGGATCGTAGAGATCATCGGAGACGTTCCATCGTGAACCCTCGGTGTTGGCGGCGATCTGCGACAGAGAAACGAAGCCGAGTTCCGCATTGCCGGTTTTCACGAACTGGTAGGCCTGCGCGATATTGGCGCCCTGAACGATTTTCGGCTGCAGGCTGTCATACACGTTGAGCGCGCTCATCGCCTGGATCGCGGCTGTGCCATAGGGAGCGGTTCCCGGATTGGCGATGGCGATCTTGTCGAAGCGGGCTGTCTGCAGGGTTTCCGCGCCGGTTACCAGGTCCGGATTGACGCTCCATAGTACGATCTTGCCGATCGCATAGTCGAACACGCTGCCCTGAACGCCGAAACCTTCCTCAACCGCCTTTTCGGGGCGCGCCGTATCCGCGGCCAGAAAAACCTCGAAAGGCGCGCCTTGAGTGATCTGGGTATAAAGCTGCCCGGTCGAACCGAAACTCAGCACCGCCTCGTGACCGGTATCGGCCTTGAATGCGACGGCGATCTCTTTCGCAGCTTCCGTGAAATTGGCGGCGACAGCAACCTTCACCTGATCTGCGAGGGCGCCGCTTGCCGAGAGAGCGACGATTGCCAGACTGGCGGCCAGCAATTTCAGCCGAAATCCAAATACCTGCATTGCATTCGCTCCGTTCATGTCGCTTTCACATCGATATATATGAGCGAATATAACAATGTATTGAATCTCAACGTCAAGCGCGTGAGTAGTGATCGTCGAATATTGGCTGTTTTAGACATCATGCCATCTTATGCCATCTTGATGGCAAGCCTATTGCGTACTATCTGAATAGAAAAGGAGTTTTGTTATGGCTGAACCACAGCTCTCGGTTCGAAGCGCCAAGGCGCGTGATCTGGCGCACAGGCTTGCCCGCAGAGAGCATCGTTCGATTGCTAATGTCGTGGAAAGAGCCCTTGAAGCTTATGAGGTGCGGGAGGCCGGCCGAGAACCCGCTGCCGCCTTTTATGCGCGAATTTCCGAGGCCTACGGAACTGATATTGATCTGGAAGCAGTGGTCCGCGAGAACCGGCGCATTCACAAGGGGCCAGTATTTTGATTTTTCTGGACACCAATGTGGTTTCGGAGACTTTCAACAAAGCACCTGAGCCTGGCGTAATTGCGTGGCTGGTGCGCCATGACGCCGAATTGGCTTTATCAACTGTAACTATTGCGGAGATCGCATTCGGTATCAATAAAATCCGTCCAGACGAGCGGGCCGATCGTCTTGAGCAGGGACTATCTGACTGGCGGCGCAGATTCGCAGACCGTATATTCGGATTCACAGAAAATGCGGCGTTGGACTACGGCGAAATCATGGGCGCGGCCGTACGACAGGGGCGGGGCATGTCAGCTCCGGATGGAATGATCGCGGCGATCACACGAGTCAACGGTGGTCGTCTTGCGACGCGAAATCTCAGTGACTTCAAGTCAACCGATATAGATTTGATTTCACCCTGGGATTTCTAGTCGTCCAAATTACTTGCACACGCCTTTTCCCGATCAGATCACGCCCGCCGTCTTCAGCTTTGCGAGATGTTCGGAATCAACCCCCAGTTCGCCTAAGACTGCCTCCGTATCGCCGCCGAGCGTGGAGGGCGGGGTTTGCGGTCCGACGCTTTCGCCATTTACGCGGAAGCTCATGTTCGGAACATGGATCGGTCCCTCGTAGCCGTCGACGCGGATGTCGCTTGTAAGTTCGCGCGCCTGGATTTGCGGCTCGCCCAGCGTCTCGTCCAACCTGCGCACGCGGGCGGCCGGCACGTCCGCCTGTTCAAGCACACCTTCCCAGTGGTCGGCCGACATTGTCAGGAAGGTGGCTTCCAGAGTCGCGCGCAGGCTCGCACCGTTCTCCCGTCGATCGAGCGGCGATTTCCAATGCGAATCTTCGAGAATATCCGGGCGTCCGATTGCGCGGCAGAGCTTGCCAGACTGCGCTTCATTGTTGGCGGCGAGCATCAGCATTCCGTCCGCCGTTTCGAATGCGCCGGAAGAGGGACTGGCGCTCCACGCTTCGTTGCCGTTTTGCGAAGGGACCCAGTCTGTCGTCATGTTCTGCGTGATGAGCGAGGCCATCAGCATCAGCGCGGTGTCGAGCATGGCGACATCGATCTGGACGGCGTTTCCGGTGCGCCTCATTTCCATCAATCCGGCTGTCACGGCCATGGCCGCGTTCATGCCGGTTGCGAAGTCGACATAGGGCGCGCCGACCTTGGTTGGTCCGTCGCCAGGCTTGCCGGTTGTCAGCATGATACCGCACATGCCCTGGATGACGTGATCATAGGCCGGCCTGCGGCTCATCGGACCGTTCTGGCCATAGGCCGAAATCGAGCAATACACGATGTCCTTGCGAATGGCGCGCACCGCCTCGAAGCCGAGGCCGAGCCTTTCGGCGACGCCTGGCTTTTCGATCTTGATGACATCGGCGCCCAATGTTTTCGCCATAGCGAGCATGACGAAGGAGGTGTCCATGTACGATATTTTTCGCGGCGTCTTCCCGTTCTGGATCGCGTTTCTGATTCTTATCGGCCTGATCGTGCTGTTTCCCCAGATCAGCCTTTTCCTGCCTTCGCTGATGTGAGTGTCGTCAGCTGGACCCCGCATCGGTTGACTTTGCGCCAAACACAGTCATACCGATGCCTTGCTCCGAAAGCTGGATCCGCGTTGTCCGATTTCGGATATGAACATAGTCGGATTCCAAACGTCGAGAACCCAGGAGGAGAAAGTTATGAGAGAAGCAGTTATCGTCAGCACGGCCAGAACCGGCATTGGCAAAGCTTTTCGCGGCAGCCTCAATGCAACGAAATCGCCAACGCTGACCGGCCACGTTCTCAACAAGGCGATCGAACGCGCTGGCGTCGAGCGCGATGAAATCGAGGATTTCGTGCTGGGATCGGTTCTGTGCGCCGGAACAGCAGGCAATAATCTTGCGCGTACATCGGTGTTCGCCGCCAATCTGTCGAGCAGCGTTTCCGGCCAGACGATGGACCGGCAATGTGCATCCGGACTGATGGCGATTTCGACGGCGGCCAAACAGGTCATGATCGACGGCATGGACGTTGTCGCAGCCGGTGGACAGGAAAATATCTCGGCCGTCCAGGAAAAATTCTTCACCTGGGTGCAGGAGACGAAGGACCCGAACGTGACGGCGCATGTGCAGCACGCCTATATGCCGATGCTGCAAACCGCTGAATTCGTCGCGAAGAAATACAATGTCAGCCGCGATGCACAGGACGCATACGCGCTTTCATCGCAGCAGCGCACGGCCGCCGCCCAGGAAAAGGGCCTTTTCAAGAACGAGATCGTTCCCTTCACAACAACGATGCTGGTCAAAGACCGGGAAACCGGCGAGCTCTCCGAGCGAGAAGTCACGCTCGAAGGCGACGAAGGCAACCGGCCGCAGACGACGCTCGCGGATCTTGAAAATCTCAATCCTGTGATCGAAGGCGGCGTGATCACCGCCGGAAACGCAAGCCAGCTCTCGGACGGCGCCTCTGCTTGCGTTATCATGGAATCGAAACTCGCTGAAAAGCGCGGCCTCGAGCCGCTGGGCGTCTATCGCGGCATGATGGTCGCCGGATGTCCTCCGGAGGAAATGGGCATTGGCCCGATATATGCGGTTCCAAAACTGCTCAAGCAGCATGGATTGACCGTGGACGATATCGGCCTGTGGGAACTGAACGAAGCGTTCGCCGTACAGGCGCTCTACTGCCGTGACCATCTGGGCATCGATCCGGCGATCTACAACGTCAATGGCGGCGGCATTTCCATCGGTCATCCCTACGGAATGACGGGCGCGCGACTGGTGGGCCACGCACTGCTTGAAGGCAAGAGGCGAGGCGTCAAATATGTCGTGGTGACCATGTGCGTCGGCGGCGGCATGGGCGCAGCCGGGCTGTTCGAGGTCAACTGATCTACAGGAGAATAGAATGAATCTCAGCGACCGAATCGCCATCATTACCGGCGCCGGGGGCGGTCTCGGTCGCTGCCACGCCCTGCTGGCGGCCCGCCTGGGCGCCAAGGTCCTCGTCAACGACATGAACGGCGAGAACGCCGAGCGTGTCGCAGAGGAAATCAGGGAGGCGGGCGGTGTGGCGACCGGTATCGCCGCTTCCGTAACGAACGAGGCTGCGGTCGCGGAGATGGCCGAACGCGCGCTATCCGACTGGGGCCGCATCGACATCCTCGTCAACAATGCCGGCATCCTCAGGGACAAGAGCTTTGCGAAGATGGATATTGCGGATTTCCGTCTGGTGATGGACGTTCATCTCATGGGGGCCGTTATCTGCACGAATGCGGTGTGGGAGACGATGCGCCAGCAGAACTACGGCCGTGTCGTCTTCACGACGTCTTCCAGCGGTCTTTTCGGCAATTTCGGGCAATCCAACTACGGCGCCGCCAAGATGGCGCTGGTCGGCTTGATGCAGACCCTGGCGCTGGAAGGGGCGAATTACGGCATCCGGGTCAATTGCCTGGCGCCGACGGCTGCGACGCCGATGACGGAAAACCTGCTTCCGCCGGACGTGATTGAAAAGATCGCACCGGAACTGGTGAGCCCTGGCCTGATGGCGCTTGTCGGCGAGGACGCGCCCAACAAGACGATCCTGAGCACTGGCGCCGGCCACTATGCCCGCACCAATGTGAGCCTGACGAAAGGCGTCTATATCGGCGGGGGCGACGACGCCTCCGACGCTGTGCTTGCCCGCTGGGACGAGATAGGCGACCGGTCCGGCGATATCGTTCCGGGTCGTGGGTACGATCAGGTGGAACGAGAACTTAACAGCAGTTCGAAATAGTCAGGAATCTTTCGCGATCTGTTTCACTGGCGGATGAGGCAATGCGCTTCATTCGCCGGGTCGCGCTGTCGAGGACCGAATCTTCAGGGTCAGCTCCGCTTCGTAGGAGGATGACACCCGGGCGGGATCTTCCAGTTTTTCCAGAAGTTTGTGAACCGCTTCCTGCGCAATCCTTTCCGTCGGAATGGCAAGCGTCGTCAGTTCCGGACTGAGCACCCGTGCAAACTCGATATCGTTGAACCCGACGACAGAGAGGTCGTCCGGTATCGCGCGACCCGCCTGGCGCGCGGCGCGATAGACTCCGGCGGCAAGCAGATCGTCATCGCAGACGATCGCGGTGATTGCCGGTTGGCGCACCAATTTCTGCGCGCCCGAAGTGGAAGCCTCGATCTCGAACGTCGCTCTGGAATGCCAGCCATTCCTGAATTCCAGTCCCAGATCGCGGAGCTTTTTCCGAAAATAGTCGAAGCGGCGCTTGAAGGTCACCTTTGGGTAAGCTGCGCTGAGATATCCAATGCCGGAATGTCCAAGGCCTGCAAGGTGCTCGACGACAGCGTCGATGCCGCTTTCGACGTTGATATCGACCGGCGAGCCAGAATTCTGTCCCTCGATGACCAGCACCTGGTCGGCGATCTCCGCCAGTCTCGGTTCGTCTTCGCTGTCGCTGGCGTAGACGATGGATCCGGCGATCATCCGGCCGCGGACCATGTCGATGATCCTCTCAACCCATTTCGGATCGTTTTGCGTGTCGATCAGCACCACCGCGTGGTCCGCCTGTCGGGCGGCCTTTTCGGCGGCGACGAAGATCTCGCCGAAAAAGGGCTGCTTAACATTGGGCACAGCGAGCGCAAGGATGTTGAGAACGCCCGTGCGCAGCATCCGCGCAGTCGCGTTGGGCCGGTATCCCAGCCTGTCCGCGACGGCCATGACATGGTCCCTGGTGCTGTCGGAGACGCGTCCCGCCGATTTTCCGGACATCACAAGGGACACCGTCGACTGTGAAACACCTGCAGCTTTCGCGACGGAATTGCTCGTAATTGGCGATGGACCAGCTTTCACAACACACCTCTCTGTGATTCGTCATACGTAGTATTGACACGGAATTCAACATGCGAGATGGTTAGTCATACGATTGACTTGATCGATCCAACACAGCAATGGGGAACCCGCAAATGCCTCTTTCATTTACAATTCGCATACTCGCCGCCGTGCTCGCCGTCGGTACTGCGGCGGCGCCGGCAATCGCCGAGGACACGACTCTGGTCTGGGTCGACGGCGGCGGCGCCTACCATGACACCGTACAGACACGGGTGCTCGACCCCTGGCAGGAAGAGACCGGAAACAAGGTGGTTTCCGTCGCCGGGACCGACAACGCCAAGCTCCGCGCCATGGTGGAAGCGGGCCGGGTCGTCTGGGATGTCTACAATGGCGACAATTCCTGGGGCACCGACGCCGATGGAGAATGGCTGGTTCCGATCGACTATTCGGTGGTGCCGAAGGACGAGATCATTCCGGGCTTTGCGTCTACCTATCGTGTCGCGAACATGATCTATTCGATCCAGCTTGCCTACAACACGGATCAAGTGACGACAAAGCCCGAAGGCTGGGCCGATTTCTTCGATCTGGAGAAGTATCCGGGCAAACGGGCGGTGATGGACTATTCGGTCGGCGGAATCTTCGAAATCGCGCTTCTCGCCGACGGCGTGAAGCCCGACTCGCTTTATCCGCTGGACATTGACCGCGCGATCGCCAAGCTGGACACCATAAAGCCGTCCCTCGTCTTCTGGCAGAGCGGCGCCCAGTCCGAGGAACTGGTCGGATCCGGTGAAGTTGCGATGGTCATGACCTACAATGCGCGCGCCTATGACGCCAAGGTCGCGCTGGAAATGCCGGTGGACTACATTTTCGAGGAGCAGATCCTCGCCGCCGCCTATCTGACCGTGCCCAAGGGATCGAAGAATGTCGACGAAGCCATGAAACTGATCGCGTTTGCCGTCAGCAAGCCCATCAACGAGACCATGAGCGCGGATCTGCCGCTCGGACCTTCGAACGTCAACGCATCGCCCAATCCGGAGATGGCGCCTGATCTTCCCTCCAGCCACCTCGACAAGCCCTATGCGGTTTTCGATGATCAGTGGATCGCCGCGAATTCGAAGATGATCGAATCCCGCTATCAGGCCTGGAAAAGCGCCCAGTGACGACTGCCGTTCGCCCCGCAGCGAGAAGCTGGCCAGTACCGTTGCCCGACAGCATCGGCATCTGGCCGCTTCTCGCAGCGCTCCTTGTCTTCTTCATGCTTCCCGCAGCCTCGATCATTTCGAACAGCGTCACGGAACCCGAAAACGCCGGTCTGTCGAATTTTCGCGCGGTTCTGACCGACCCGACCTTCGCGATCTTTGCGATCAACACAGTTCGCACCGCCGTTCTCGTCTCGATCGTTTGCGCGGCGCTCGGATATTTCTACGCCTACGTCATGTACAGAAGCAGTCCCGGCGTGCGCGCCATTCTTGTTTTCTGCGCGCTCCTGCCGCTCTGCACCAGCCTGCTGGTGCGCAGCTTCGCCTGGACGGTCATTTTGAGGGATACGGGGATCGTGAACTGGATCCTGATCAATACGGGCGTCGTTTCGCAACCGGTGGGTTTGCTCAGAACGTCCTTCGCCGTCACAGTTGGCATGGCCCAGATCCTGCTGCCTTTCAGCATCTTTCCAGCCTATGTCAGCATGGCGCGGTTCGACGGCACGCTGTTGCGCGCCTCGCGCAGTCTCGGCGCCGGTCCGGTAAGGTCATTCCTCGAGGTTTTCTTTCCCGCGACGCGGGTCGGCCTTGTCGCCGGCACCGTCCTCGTTTTCGTGCTTAGCCTCGGTTATTTCATCACCCCGGTTCTGCTCGGTGGACCCGGAGACCAGCCGATCGCAGTGTTGATCGACGCGCAGGTCACCAGTCTGCTCGACTGGGGAGCCGCCGGAGCGATGTCGGCGATCGTCACCTTCTTTGTGCTTCTGTTTCTTGCCATCGGATGGCGAGCCGTCAGCAGGATTTTCTTCGCCTGATGAAGACTTCATCCACATCGCAAATCCGGAAGGCGTCGGGATATCGCAGTCTCGTGACCTCCCTCCTGATGACGCCGATTCTGATCATTCTGCTTGCGCCATCGCTGATCATCATTCCGATGAGCTTTACGAAAGTGCCGTTCCTCTCCTGGCCGCCGAAAGGCTTCAGCGCCAAGTGGTATGCGCGCCTGTTCGACAGCCCGGAATGGCTGGCGAGTCTTTGGCATAGTGTCGAAGTGGCTTTGTTGTCCACGATCATCGCCGTGCTGCTTGGCGTTCCGGCCGGCGTCAGTCTTGCCTTGAAACAATGGCCTGGAAAACAGTTCGTGCTCGCTCTCATCATCACGCCGCTCGTGGTGCCTACCATTGTGGTCGGGATCGGCATGTACAAGATTTACGCCTGGCTGGGGCTTTTCGACCGGTCGGGACTTGTGGCCGCCCATGTCATGATCGGAGTTCCCCTTGTCGTGGTCACGACCATGTCGGCGGCGCGTCAGGTCAATCCGGTTCTGCTGCGGGCGGCGCGAAGCCTGGGCGCCGGACCGGTGTCCACATTCTTCCGTGTAACACTGCCGATCATTTCGTCCGGCGTCCTGTCGGGAGCCGTGTTCGCCTTCGTGAGTTCGTGGGACGAGGTCGTGATCGCAAAGTTCCTCTCGAGCCCGACCTACGAGACAGCGCCGGTGCGCATGTGGGCGCAGATTACCGAGCGTGTCGACCCCACCGTGGCGGCTGTTTCCAGCATTCTCTTCGCCGCAGCGCTGCTGCTTATGATCAGCCTGATGGTTGTCGAAAGGGTCAGACGATGAAAGCCGGCTCTTCCGCCAAGAGCATAAAGCTCGAAAGCGTTCGCAAAAGTTACGGCTCCCAAACCGTGCTCGACGACCTCAATCTGCACGTCGAACCGGGCGAATTCGTTTCCATGCTCGGACCGTCCGGTTCGGGCAAGACGACGGTGTTGAACCTTATTGCAGGATTCGACGATCCCGATGCCGGCAGCGTTCTGCTGGACGGACGAAACATGACCGGCATTGCGCCCGAACACCGCAATATCGGCGTGGTCTTCCAAAACTATTCCCTGTTTCCGCATATGAGCGTCGCCGAGAATATCGAGTTTCCGCTGCGCATGCGCGGCGTTTCGAAGGCTGAACGCCGGGAAGCGGTCGGCAGCGCCCTTTTTCTGGTCGCGCTCGACGGGTTCGGAGACAGAAAACCGGAACAGCTCTCCGGCGGTCAGCAACAGCGGGTTGCGATTGCAAGGGCGGTCGTCTTCAATCCGGATGTGCTTCTGATGGACGAACCGCTCGGCGCGCTGGATCGCAGGCTGCGCGGCGACTTGCAGCTTGAAATCAAGACGCTCCACGAAGAACTGGGCATCACTATTATCTACGTCACGCACGATCAGGAGGAAGCACTCTCGATGAGCGACAGGGTGGTGGTGTTCAACAAGGGTCGTGTCGAGCAGGAAGGCAAGCCGCGGGAAGTATACCGGCGACCCGCGACGTTGTTTGTCGCCGATTTTCTGGGCGACTCGCTGTCGATCTCTGCGACGGCGTCTGGCGACAGCGTGACGCTGCGGGAACTGAACACGGAAGTTGCGATAAGCGGCCACGACCAGCGAGGTCCTGTCAGGCTGCTCTGGCGCTCCGACCACGTGTCTCTTGCCGGCGCTGCCGATCCGGGCGACCGGATCTTGTCCATGCCCGCCACGGTCGAAACAGTCGCCTATGCCGGTACGATCACGCGGATGCGGGTGAAAACGGCGACCGGGGATATCGGCGTCATAGAGGCGCCGGAAGACAGTGAGTTCGCCGCAGGAGACGCGATCGTGCTTGCGCTCGATCTGGACAAGGCGTCGCTGCTGCCGGCCGATAATGACAACACATGACGGGATGAGTGAAATGACCAGGATAAGTGATGAAGAGGTGAGGCGTCTGATCGCGGCGGCGACGGAAAGCCGCGAACACGCCTATGCGCCCTATAGCGGGCATACGGTCGGCGCGGCGGTTCTCGACGCCGAAGGCGGTATTCACGCCGGATGCAATGTCGAATTCGTGACCCTGCAGCAGACGGTTCATGCCGAGCGGACGGCGATCCTGAAGATGGTCGAAAGCGGCCAGCGGCAATTGCGCGCCGTCGCCGTCGTCGGACCCTATTCCGGGATTCCGTGCGCGGAATGCCGACAGGCGATCTGGGAGTTCGCCTGCGCCGACCCCACCGTGACGGTCGTCAGCGCACCGACGGACGGCGAGGTGGAACTGGTGGAATTCGGAGAGATCTATCCACGCCCCTACGGTCCGGAGACCAAGAATATCGATCCGCGGAATTATTGACCCGGAAATGCATGCAGAAAAGGAAACAATAATGAGAAACCGCATAGACTGGGTGCGGCGGAACTGCCGCCTGCTTGCCTCGATTTCGGAAGAGTTTCGCGTTGAACAACCGTTCGCCGGCATGATCATTGGCACAGGAATCCATCTGGAGCCGAAGACGGTTGCGCTGATCCTGACGCTGCAGGACGGCGGCGCGAGGTTGGTGTCCACCGGCAATCTCAACACCACGCAGCCGGCGGCCATGGACTATCTGAGCGCGCGCGGGGTGACCGTCATCGGCCAGCCGACCCGTGACCCGGCCGAACACAGGACATATCTCGACATGGTGATCGAGGAGAAACCCGATCTCATCCTGGATAATGGTGGTGATCTGTTCGACCGTTTCCTGAAGAACCCCTACGCAAACCTCAAGGGAGGTACAGAGGAAACGACGTCCGGCCGGATGCGGCTTGAACCCTTGCGTGAAGAACTGGCCATGCCGATTCTTGTCATCAACGACAGTCCGATCAAGCAGTTCGCCGAAAACGAGCACGCCGTCGGCCAGAGCGTTCTGGAGTCCTATCTCAGGATCACCAATCGCGTCACCAACGGTCAGCGTGTGACGGTGTTTGGCTACGGAGCATGCGGTCGCGGCGTCGCACGGAATTTCCGCGCAGCCAACGCCAAGGTCAGTGTCGTAGAAGCGGATCCGGTCAAGCGCCTGCAGGCGCATCTCGACGGTTACGATACGCCGTCGCGCGAGCGCGCGATAGTGAGCGCTGATCTTATCGTGACAGTGACCGGCAACGGCCGGGTGATTGGCGAGGCCGATTTGCCACATCTCAAGGACGGCGCGATTCTGGCCAACGCCGGGCACTTTCCAGTCGAAATCGATGCCTCGGCCATAGCCGGAAGCAACGCGGTGACGGAACGTACGGCCTACGAGGACGGCGTCGAAACCCTGCGTCTTGAAGATGGACGCACGATCCACCTGATATCCGAAGGGCACATGTTCAATCTGGCGGGGCCGCGGCCGCTGGGCAATTCTATCGAATCGATGGATCTGGGCTTTGCGCTCCAGGCGCGGTGCCTTGAAGCCGTGGCGCGCGGCAAGGTTGGGGCGGAATCCTGCGTCGTGCCGGTTCCGCGCTTCATCGACGAGATGGTGGCGAGATC
Source organism: Hoeflea sp. CAU 1731 (assembly GCF_039888615.1). Taxonomy (NCBI): domain Bacteria; kingdom Pseudomonadati; phylum Pseudomonadota; class Alphaproteobacteria; order Hyphomicrobiales; family Rhizobiaceae; genus Hoeflea; species Hoeflea sp. CAU 1731. The sequence goes on from NZ_JBDQQS010000006.1 coordinate 295,323, forward strand.
GTATCTGGATCTGAATTATCGCGCAGCAGCCTGAACAAGCCTTTGTGACTGGAAATCGCCGCATTTCGATGTAGGTAAAGACCTATGGTGTTGCTTCGCGTTCTCCTTGTCAGTCTGCTTGTTCTTGCTCCGTTCAGTCTCGGAATGGCGAAGTCCGCGCACGCCAGCGCGCAGGCGGACGTCGCAGCAGATCTGTCTGCAACACAGGCGACCGCCTTTGTGGGTGGTTCCGACGGATCGCCCCCGGCGCAGGCGCCTTTCAAGCGGTGCCTGCAGGGTAGCGGCGGCAACAGCCTCTGCGCCGGAACCATTCTGACCGAGGATCGTTCGGTCGTGCGCCCGATATCCGGGGCCGCAAGACTTTGCGGTCCGCTCGCAGATGCTTCCCTCGAAGGTCTCATGCTCGAAGGCATATTCCACCCGCCCCGTTTTCGCTCCTGATCGATTGTCGCCCGGACCGCATCCCGCGGCCGGAATATTCAGGTTTCAGGAAACAAATACACAATGATGAAACGTCGCTCCTTTCTGGGCGTGGCCGCCGTCGCCGCGCTCTCCGGCTGTACGAGCACAGGTTATCGATCCAACGGTTCAGCGGTCGCGGTCGCGCAGCAACCCGCTGTCATGCCTTCATTCTACGCCGCCGTGCCGACCGAACCCTATCCGATACCGGCAGTGCCGCCGGACGTGGTGCCACAGCGCTTTTGGCGACAGCAGGTTCAAAATCCATTTCCGGCCGAACGGGTCGGAACAATCGTCGTCGATCCCAATGCTTTCTATCTGCATCTTGTGGAAGAGGGGGGCACAGCCATGCGCTACGGCGTTGGTGTAGGGCGCCAGGGGTTTTCCTGGTCGGGGGGCGCCGTCGTTCAATACAAGCGCCAGTGGCCTCGTTGGAAAGCGCCGGACGACATGGTCGCCAGGCAACCCGAGCTGGAACCGTATTCGGTCGCCAATGGCGGCATGGCTCCCGGTCTCGACAACCCGCTGGGCGCCCGGGCGCTCTATCTGTTCGAGAACGGGCAGGACACGCTCTATCGCATACACGGAAACCCGGAGGCCCATTCCATCGGCAAGGCTGTGTCTTCAGGCTGTATCAGGATGCTGAACCAGGACGTCATCGACCTCTACAACCGGGTGACCGATGGCGCACGGGTCGTGGTGCGGCCGTCGCAGATGCCCGACGCGTTTGCGTGAACGGCTGGTCGGTGGCCGGGATGTGGAACCATTCAAAGTGAAGCGGGGTTTACTGTCTTACGCTCATCGCGTCGTGCCCAGTACATGATGCGCGAGCGGCATGCCCAGGAAACGCGACCTGAGAGGATAGGTACATGACTGTTGTGCTTGCCACCGTGTGCCGAGATGGAGTGGTGCTTGGCTCGGACTCCCAGATCACGGACAAGGGGCGCGGCATGACATATCCTGCCGAGAAACTTCACCCCCTGGGTGAACTGGCGGCATGGGGCGGAAGCGGCGCACGATCTGTGCTTGCGGATGTAGAGCGCAAATTCAATGAAAACAGCGCTGCGATACTGGAAGCGCCAGACATCGGTCGGGCGCTACAGGCGCAGGTGCTGCCGATACTTGAACATCACTACGACACGTTCATCCCCGACGTGCCTGGCGACGAAGGCGGCGGAACGCCGTCGGCCTATGTCATGGCCGCCGGTTGGCGGGACGGCGAGCCATGGATCCTTGAGATAACGCCCTCGGGAATGATCGGGCACTACGCCGATATAGGGTTCCATGCAATCGGCAGCGGAGCGCCCATGGCGCAACAGGCGGGCTCGTTGCTGTCCCATTTCCACTTGACCGAGAGGTCACTGCGATTCGGCTGCGCGGCGGTCTTGCGCGTACTGCAGGCGCTCGACCTGTCTTCGGCCAGCGTTGGCGAGCCATTCAGCCTGTGTCGCATCAACGAGGAAGGCGCCCACCACCTCAGCGACGAAGAAATTGAACAGGTAGGCGACGTTGTGCGTCGATGGGAGGAAGCGGAACAGGCCGTCATCGCCGACATTTTCGATTGAGGACAGCCTTGAAGTCGATCAGTTGCATTATCCCGCTCCGGTGTATCGCTGACTCCTGGACCGCCTCGAAATGCGCCCTCGCGCTTAAACACCTGGTCCAGACGGGGCGAACAAGAAGCACCCAAATTCCGCGGCAACAAAAGTTTCCGTCATGTAAGCGTCGGCAGGAAGTTTCTGCTACCTTTGAAAGTGGTCTGTCTGACGTCAGCGCCCTCCGGACAGATTTAGGGTTTTGAGCAACGGAGGATTTCTGGTTCATCGAAGCCAATATGGAGCTAAGATGAACAAGACATCCGGAACATCCAAGGACACCGCTGACAAGCTGGTCAGGGGTATCAAGCGCAAGACCCGCAAGCACTAGAGCATCGTGTGCTTTGAGTGAATCAGGGATGCTTCCAATTGTGCCGGCGGTGTGATTCTTTGGGTCGAGGAGATGATTCGATGACCCATGCACTTTCCAGTGACCTTCGCCGGCGTGTAA